>JAICKA010000128.1 GCA_025928185.1 Gemmatimonadaceae bacterium | reverse complement strand
TCCCGTGGCGCGTGCCCACGCGCCGCCGGCCGCGTGCGCCGCTTCCACGGCGTTACGGATGTCCTTGCGATTGCCTTCCGGCGCTTCGCCAACGAGCGCGCCTGCCGGCGAGTAGATGCGCCGCGAGTACGCCGCATCCGGCCGCACCTGCTTGCCGCCGATGTACAGCTTCGGCGTCCGGTCGATCGCCGGCATCTCATCTCTCGCCGCTTCGTCGCTCTCGCCGTTGGTCCTGGCCGCTGACTTCTGGCGTCTCGCATCTCGGTTCTTCTCTCCCCTCCCCCCTCTCCCCTCTCCCCTCTTCAAGTATTCATACATCCCTTCCCGCCCACCCTCGCGCCCAAACCCACTCTCGCGATAGCCGCCGAAGCCGGCAGCCGCATCGAACAGATTCGTCGAGTTCACCCACACCACGCCGGCCTTGATCTTCGGCGCAATGTCGAGCGCGAGATTGATGCTCTCCGTCCAGACGCTCGCCGCCAATCCGTACGGCGTGTTGTTCGCCAGCGCGACGGATTCCTCCGGCGTGCGAAAGGTCATCGTCACGAGCACGGGGCCGAAGATCTCGACCTGCGCGATCGTCGACGACGGCTGCACGTCGGTGAACAGCGTCGGTGGGTAGAAGCAGCCCTCCTGCGGACACGCCCACGATGGCTGCCACATCGTGGCGCCTTCGTCGACACCCTGCTGTACCAATCCTCGAATGCGCTCGAGCTGCACCGGCGCCACGATCGCGCCCATGTCGACCGCCTTGTCGAGCGGTTTGCCGATGCGAAGCTTTTCCATGCGCGCGCGCAGCTTCTGCACCAGATGCTCGGCGACGCCTTCCTGCACGAGCAACCGCGAGCCTGCGCAGCACACCTGCCCCTGGTTGAACCAGATCGCGTCGACGACGCCTTCGACCACGCTGTCGAGATCCGCATCGTCGTACACGATGAACGGACTCTTGCCGCCCAGCTCGAGACTCAGCTTCTTGCCCGAGCCGGCCGTCGCGCGCCGGATGATCCGGCCCACTTCAGTCGAGCCGGTGAAGGCGATCTTGTCGACGTCCTTGTGCTCGACGATCGCCGCGCCCGTGCCGCCGTCGCCGGTCACGATGTTGATCACGCCCGAGGGAATCCCGACCTCGTGCGCGATCTCGGCGAAGCACAGCGCCGTGAGCGGCGTGAACTCGGCCGGCTTGAGCACGACGGTGTTTCCCGCCGCCAGCGCCGGCGCGATCTTCCACGACAGCATCAGCAGCGGGAAGTTCCACGGGATGATCTGCCCGACCACACCGATCGCCTCGTAGCCGGAAAATTCGCTGTCGAGCAGTTGCGCCCAGCCGGCGTGATACGAGAAGTGTCGTGCGACGAGCGGAATGTCGATGTCGCGTGTTTCGCGAATCGATTTCCCGTTGTCCATGCTCTCGAGCACCGCGAGAAGGCGCGAGTGCTTCTGCACCCCGCGCGCAAGCGCATAGAGATGCCGCGCGCGTGCATGCGGCGTCAGCGTCTTCCACGAGTCGAGCGCGTCGCGCGCCGCACCCACCGCTGCGTCGACGTCAGCCGTCGAGCCGTTGGTGACCCGTGCAAT
This sequence comes from Gemmatimonadaceae bacterium, assembly GCA_025928185.1. GTDB lineage: Bacteria > Gemmatimonadota > Gemmatimonadetes > Gemmatimonadales > Gemmatimonadaceae > JAQBQB01. The sequence goes on along the minus strand of JAICKA010000128.1, from coordinate 5,296 downwards.
GGTTTTCCCCGTCGAGGGATCCGCGACGTCGAACGTGTCGCCGGGCTCGGTCCAGGTGCCGCCGATGAAGTGGCCGAACACGCGTTCGTGCTTGCCGAGCCACGCCAGCGCGCGCGAATCGCTTTCCGGCGCGGGGCCGTACTCCATCGTCTCGAAGATGTTCGCTACGGTGGCCATGAGGATTATGGCATCGGGTGACGATGGGCAGCGGCGTAGCGGCCCGTGACGAAATGCTCGAGCTGCCGCTCGATGTCGGTCAACAACGAGCTCGCGCCGAAGCGGAACAGATCGGCGCGAAGCCAGCGGTCCCCCAGCTCCTCCTTCATCAAATAGAGGAACTCGAGAGCGCCCTTGGCGGTTCGAATGCCACCCGCCGGCTTGAATCCAATGGCGTAACCCGTCTGCTCGAAGTACTCGCGAATCATCCGGCACATCACGACGCCGAACGGGAGCGTGGCGTTCACGCTCTCCTTTCCGGTCGAGGTCTTGATGAAATCGGCGCCGGCCTGCATGGCGACCATGCTCGCGCGCGCGACGTTGCCGAGCGTCGCCAGCTCGCCGGTGGCGAGAATCGCCTTCATGTGCGCGTCGCCGCAGGCAACCCGGAACTGGCGAACCTCGTCGTACAGCGCTTCGTAATTGCCCGTCAGCACATGCCCGCGGGTGATGACGATGTCGATCTCGCGCGCACCGGCCGCGACGCTGGCGCGGATCTCGTCGATGCGCTGCTCGAGCGGGCTCAGGCCGGCCGGAAAGCCGGTCGACACCGCCGCGACCGGAATGGACGTGCCGGCCAGTGCCTCGACCGCGGTCGGCACGAGTGAATGGTAGACGCACACGGCGCCGACGGTGATGCCGAGGTCGGTCGCGCCCAGCGCGCGCAGCAAGTCGTCGCGCATGGGATGGCGAGCCTTGGCGCAGAGGCGGCGGACATTGCCGGCCGTGTCGTCGCCGGACAGCGTGGTGAGATCGATCAGCGTGATCGCGCGCAGCAGCCACGCGGCCTGCCATTCCTTCTTCACGGTGCGCCGAGTCGGAATCGTCGCCGCACGGCGCTCCACGGCGCTGCGATTGACGCGAACGGCGCGCACCACGTCGAGGTCCAGCGGCATGCCCGGGTTGCGATCGATGTGGTCGCCAGGTAGACGGGGCGATGTCACGAGCGTCGGACGCGATGCGTGCGCGCGCATGGCAGGCGCGGCGCTGCTCCGCGGAATCGACTCGAGCGTTGGTTTGGCAGTCATCGAAGCTTCGGCACGATCGTGGGAACGAGCTCGAGCAGCGGCTCGAGCGCGAACATGCAATGTACGTCTGGTGCGCGGGGATGACGAGAGCCGCCGTCGTGCTGCAGTGCCGGTATGGATCGTGACATTCCCAACGTCATGACGATGAGCATTTCACTACCACGCATGGGAGCACGAGCAATCGCACTGCTCGCCGCTGTCGCCGTTGCGGGCACGGCGGCGCACGCCGCGACTTCCGCGCCCTACGGCGGTTCGGCGCTATCGGCCGAAGCAGTAAACGCCGAGCCGACTGCGGACGCGCTCGCCCGGAGCGAGCCGGCGGCCGTGCTTCGCGCACAGGTGCTGCTCGACCGCGCGCACTTTTCGAGCGGCGTGCTGAACGGACAGAACAGCGACAATCTCGCGACGGCTGTGACGTTCTTTCAGCAGGCGAACGGTCTCGCACCAACCGGACGGCTCGATTCGCTGACGTATGCCGCGCTCGTGCAGCGCATTGGTCCGATCGATGGCGTCGTACGCGTCACGCTCACCGACGCCGACGTGCGCGGCCCGTATTTGTGGATTCCCGCCGACGTGTACGAGCAGGCGCAGCTTCCGTGCGAATGCTACGCGTCGGCGCTCGAGATGCTCGATGAGCGTTTCCATACGGTCACGGCCGTGCTGCTGAGCCTCAACCCGGGCGTGAGCTTCCGGCATCTGCACGCGGGTGAGCAGCTCTGGGTGCCGAACGTCGAGCCGTTCGACGCGGCGCATCCGCGCTTTGCGCCGCCGGCGAAGCCCGTGGCCCTGATCGAGGTGCACAAGCGCGAACGGTACGTCCAGGCGCTCGCGGCGGACGGCTCGATCGTCTTCCACTTTCCGACGACGGTCGGCTCGGAATACGATCCGTCCCCGAGCGGCATCTACCACGTGGAGAGCGTGTTGTGGGATCCGGCGTTCCACTACGATCCATCGCTGTACTCGGATGTGCCGGACTCGCGCCCGCGCGCCACGCTGGCGGCGGGACCCAACTCACCGGTTGGTATGGTCTGGATTGCGACGACCAAGGCGCACGTCGGAATTCACGGGACGCCGCTGCCGTTTCAGATCGGCCTCAACAACTCGCACGGCTGCATCCGATTGACCAACTGGGACGCTGCACGGCTCGCGGCGGCCGTTCATCCCGGCGTGCCGATCAAGTTCGTGAAATAGAAATCTCGCGTGAGCCGCAGTCAGGGCGCGATCGGCTTTCCGTTCTCGTCGACCACGACGACCGGGGCGACGTTGGCCGCGCGCAGCTGCGGCTCGACCGTTTTGCGATCGGCGACGACGACGATGACGAGGTGCTCTGGATTGATGTAACGCCGAGCCGCGCCGGTCACGTCGGCTGGAGTTACGGCGTCACTGGCCGCGGTGTAGTGGTCGTAGTAATCGAGCGGCAGCTCCTGCTGCCGAAGGTACACGAGGCGCTCGGCGATGCGGTCATCCGTCTCGATCTGACTCGGCAAGCTGCCAACGACCGCACCGCGCGCAAGCGCCATCTCCGATGGACTCGGCGGTCGATCGCGCATGCCGCGCAGCTCATTCAGCCACTCGATCAATGCACTGTCGGTCTTTGCGGCATTCACCGACGCGAATCCGTACAGCACGGACGGAATCGTCCGTGGCTGCCATGATACGAACGCCGGTACGCCAGAGTACGCGTATGAATGTCGTTCACGCAGGTTCTGCATGATGCGACTGTTCAGGGTCGAGCCCAGAATTGGCGCGAGCATGTCGAGGGCGTACGCGTCAGGCGACGCGCGATCCAACGCGTGCTCGCCCGTGAACACGTAGCTCTGTCGAATCCCCGGCCGATCGACCAGGTAGATCGTCGTCGTCGCCGGCTCGAGCGCGGGCGTCGAGACCGCCTGACGAAGCGAACTGCGGTCCCAGCCCGCGAACGCCTCTCGCACCGCAGTGATGGCGTCAGCCGCGCGCACGTCGCCCACGATAATGATGGCGGCATTGTTCGGGCGGAACGTCGAGTCGTGAAACGCGCGAACATCCTCGAGCGTGATCGACGCGAGACTCGATTGCGTCGGCGCGATGGCACGCGCGATCGGACTCTCCAGGCCGAACATCTTCGCGAAGAGCACGTGCCGCCCAACGTTGACCGGATTCTGCCACGTGCGCCCGTTGATGGCGATCGACGCCGATTTCACGCGATCCAGCGCGGGCTGCGAAAAGGCGGGCCGCATGATCATGTCGGCCATGAGCCCGAGCGACGGCGCGAAGCTTTGGGTGATTGTGGTGAACCCGAATGGCGACACCGGGCTGCCGAGCTGGCCAATGGCGTTGGCTTGCTGCTCGGCGGTCATGTCCGTCGTGCCCTCGCGCAGCATAGCCGTGTCGATCGCGAACAGCCCTTCCTTGCCGACAGGGTCGAGCGCGTCGCCCGCGCCGAGCTCCAGTCGAACGGCGACGAGCGGCAGCGCGTGATTCTCCACGACGATGACCGCAAGGCCGTTGTCGAGCGTCTGCGAATGGGTCGTCGGAAACACGAATGGCGCGGCCGGCCCAGCGGCCGGACGTGCGGCCCGATCGAGCCCCTGTGCCGATGCGGCGCGCGCGACGCACATATTCGCGACGCCGGCGAGCAGCGCGCCCTGCAGGCCCGCGCGGACTACACGAGTGCTGACGTTCATGGCCGTGGTGCCGCCTTGGCGAATTCGGGAGTGACGTTCGTGGCCGGGCGCTCGGGATGCGCCGCCCGTTCGGTCTTGCCGGCAGGAACGAGACTCAGCACCACGTGGCCCGGCGTGAGATACTTGCGCGCGACGCGCTGGATGTCGGCCGGCGTGAGCGCGAATGCTTCGTCCACCTGCTTCGCGTATGCGGTTGGATCGTGCGCGAACATCTCGTCGTGGGCGAGCGTGTCGGCGCGCTGCTCGCGAAGCTGCAGCCACTTGATGGCCGTCACAGCATTGGAGCGTTGGAAAGTCGCCAGGTCGGCGGGCGAGACACGTTGCGCCTTGAACGTGGTCAGTGCGCTGTCGACCACGTCTTCAATCTGCGTGAGCGACGCGTCACCTCTGGGATAGACGACGATCTGAAACAATCCGGCGCGTTCGTCATCGATGTTGTCGGCGAGCACGCGCGTGGCGAGATGCCGATCCTCGACCAGGAGCTTGGAGAGATAACCCACGCGATCGCGGCTCAACATTGCGCCGAGCGCATTCAGTGCCACACGGTCCGGGGCGGCAGATGCCGCACCGAGCCACGTCAACCAGAGCTCTGGCGCGCGCGCGTGGGAATCCTCGTACACTGCGCGAACCGGCGCGGTAAGATGTGCCACCCGCACCGGACCGTGCGTGACCGCCGCACCGCGGGCAATCGGCCCGAAGTACTTCGTGACGAGGGCGCGCGCCGTGTTCGCCGACAGATCGCCGCTCAGCGCGATCACAGCGTTGTTCGGCACATAATACGGCAGGCAGAACTGCCGAGCCTCCGCGGCCGTCGCGGTGGCGAGATCGTTCATCGGCCCGAGCGGATCGATTGCGTACGGACTCTGTGCGCCGAACAGCAGTGCGGCGTTCGCTGGACGCGCCGCGTCGAACGCACGCGTTTCGCGATCCTGCAATCGCTCCTGCCGAATCACCTCGCGCACCGACGCCAGGTGCGATGAATCGGCCATTGAGAGCGGCGCCGCCATGCGGTCCGATTCCATCCACAACATCGGCTCGAGCTGATTGCTCGGGAACGTCGCGTAGTAGTGCGTGATGTCTTCGGTCGTATACGAAAAGTGCAGCGACGTCCCGCCGACCGACTGGATGAATACCTTCTCCGGCTCCGGCAAGTTCGGCGACCCCTCGCCCATCAGATGCTCGCACAAATGGGCGAGTCCGGTGTGACCCGGCGTCTCGTTCTTCGCGCCGATGTGATACCACACATCGATCGCGACGACCGGCGCCGAGTGATCCTCGTTGATCAGCGCGACGAGACCGTTCGGGAGCACCATTCGCGTGTAGGCGAGCGGGCGGACCACGGCGGTGGCCTGCGGATGAAGGGGCGCGGCGACACACGCGCACGCG
>JAICKA010000085.1 GCA_025928185.1 Gemmatimonadaceae bacterium | reverse complement strand
GGATCCTTGCCGCTGAAGGCGCCGCCGCCGTGCCGCCCCATGCCCCCGTACGTGTCGACGATGATCTTGCGGCCGGTCACGCCGCAGTCGGCCGACGGGCCGCCCTCGATGAACTGGCCGGTCGGATTCACCAGGATCTCCACGTGCGGTCCGAACCAGGCGCCGAGCACTTCCGGGCACAGGCAGCTCGCGACGTAATCGCGAATTTCGTCCTGCGACACGTCCGCACGATGCTGCGTCGACACGAGCACGGTTTCGACGCGCGCCGGCGCGTTGTTCTCGTAGCGCACGCTCACCTGCGTCTTGGAATCCGGCCGGAGCCACATTCGCTCGCCTTTCTTGCGCGCCGTGGCGAGCCGCTGCGACAGCCGGTGCGCCAGCTGCACCGGCAGCGGCATCAGCTCCGGTGTCTCGCTCGTTGCGTAGCCGAACATGATGCCCTGATCGCCGGCGCCGCCCGTGTCGACGCCCATCGCGATGTCGCCGGACTGCTTGCTGATGAACTGGATCACTCGCACGCCGTCGGCGTTGAAGGACTCGGCGGGGTCGGTGTAACCGACCTCGCGAATCGCGCGGCGCGCCACGTCCTCGTAGTCGACATTCGCATTCGAGCTGATCTCGCCCGCGAGCACGACCTGACCGCTCTTGCACAGCACTTCGCAAGCGACGCGGCTTTTCGGGTCCTGCGCGAGGTGCGCATCGAGAATCGAGTCGGCGATGTAGTCGCAGACCTTGTCGGGGTGCCCTTCGCTGACTGATTCGGAAGTGAACGTGTACGAGCTCATCGAGATCTCCGCGCCCGAGCGCATGCAGAATGAAAAACGGCCCCCGACGTGGTGTCGCGGGCCGTGAATCATCCCACGACTTAGACGGGGTTTCGCCGGGGACATGCCTCCGGTGCGCGGCCCGTCAAATCGGGGAAATCACCGCGCGGAATGGAAGCTATTGCGGTGGCCGCCCGCGTCAAGCGCCCGGAGCCGCTCGGGAACCGCAAATTTTCCATACACCATACATATCGTGTCTTGCTGCGCTCGTCAGGGCCGCATAGAGTAGTGCCACTCGAGCGACGCCGCTCGGCGCTGCTCCGTCGCGGTGCACCTTCCGCGTTCGTCGTGACGCGTGAATGTCACATCCCATCCCGCGACGGATGATGCTATCGCACGTTCGCATAGCCACCGTACCGGACCAGGAAGGGAGCTCATGACTCGTAGGGTGTCACGCGTGGACCGGCCAGCCGATCGCGAATCGGCTCGCCCTTGGTTCTCAGTACTCGCAACTGCGATCGCATTCGCGATCGGGTTGCACGTCAGTGCACCGGTGCTGCACGCGCAAACCGGAACGATCAGCGGGCGCGTCGTCGCCGCCGGCACCAACGAACCGCTCAGCGCCGTCGAGATCTCCGTTGGGCGAGTCGGTACGACCACCGATGCCGATGGACGATTCCGTCTCAACGACATTCCCGGTTCCGACGTGACGCTCGACGTGCGACGCATCGGCTATCACAGCCAGCAGGTGCACGCGCGCGTTGGACAGAGCGATCTGCTCATCGCGCTCGAGGTGAACCCCACCTCGCTCAGCGCGGTGGTGGTGACCGGCACCCCCGGCGCCACCGAGAAGCGTGAGATCGGCAACGCGGTGACGACGATCGACGCGGCGGCCGTCGTGCAGAAGGCGCCGATCCCCAGCGTTCAATCGCTGCTCAATGGCCGCACGCCCGGCCTCGTGGTGATGCCGACGTCAGGCGCGGTCGGCACGGGCTCCCAGGTGCGCGTGCGCGGCATCGCGAGCTTCTCACTCGGCAACAATCCGCTGCTCTACATCGACGGCGTGCGCGTCAACAACGCCGCGGCGAGCGGTCCGGCCAACCAGGCATTCGGATCGAGCAGCATCTCGCGGCTCAACGACATCAACCCGGAAGACATCGAGTCGATCGAGGTGCTGAAGGGTCCGTCGGCCGCCACGCTGTACGGCACCGAAGCCTCGAACGGCGTGATCAACGTCATCACGAAGCACGGCTCGACAGGCGGCACGCACTGGAATGCGGTGGTGCGCCAGGGCATGAACTACCTGCAGGACTGGAAGTCGCGGTTTCCGACGAACTACGGCAAGGATCCCGAAACCGGCCAGATCGTCGCGGTCAGCATGGATTCGCTCATTGCCGGCAACCAGGGCGATCTATTCCGCACCGGGCGGCAGCAGGAAACCGAGCTCTCAGCATCGGGCAGCGCGAACATCTTCAATTACTACGCGAGCGGCAACATGCTCGACGCACAAGGCGCCGAGCCGACGAATTTCGAGCGACACTATTCGGGACGCCTGAACCTCGGTGTGACACCGAGCCCGAAGCTGCATGTCACGGCCGAGATGGGTTACGTGACCGGGCCGACGAACCTGAGCGCTGAAGCCGGTTATGGTGGACGCGTGTACAGCACGCTGCTCGCCACGCCGACGCAGTACGACTCCTGGCACCATGGCTTCTGGAGCGGCGTGCCGAATCAGTACGACCGGGTCTACAAGATGTGGCAGGACCTCGACCGGTTCACGGCAAACCTCACGGTCGAGAACAACCCCGCGACCTGGTTCACGCACCGCATCACGCTGGGTATCGACCGCACGGGCGAGGGAAACAACTACTACTTCCCGCGCAACGACTCGCTGAATCTGCTGTCGTCGTTCAGCGGCGACGCGCTCGGCTATCGCGAGCTCGATCAGAACACCATCACGTACCGCACCATCGACTACAACGCGAGCGGCACGTGGATTCCCAAGTCGAGTCTGCGATCGGTCACCTCGGTCGGCGCGCAGTACTATCACGACGCAACGAATGCCCTCGACGCGTGGGGCTCCGTCTTCCCGGTGCCCGGCCTCTCGTCCGTCAACGCGACGACGCAGGACAAGGGGGAGGCACAGGACTACTTCGACGACGCGACGCTCGGCTATTACGCACAGGAAGAGCTGGCATGGCGCGAGCGCCTCTACCTCACCGCGGCCGTGCGGTGGGACAACAGCAGCGCGTTCGGATCCAACGTCAACCAGGTCGTCTACCCGAAGTACAGCCTGAGCTACGTGGTCAGCGATGAGGACTTCTGGAGGAACATGTCGTTCCTGCACGACGTGAACTCCTTCCGAATCCGCGCTGCCTACGGCGAGGCCGGCAAGGCGCCGAACACGTACGACGCGCTGCGCACGTTCTCACCCGTCAGCGGTCCGGGCGATTCGCCGGCGGTGACGCCGCTCGCGATCGGCAATCCGAACCTCGGACCCGAGATCGGCAAGGAGTACGAGATCGGCTTCGATGCCGGCTTGTTCAACGACCGCGTCACGTACGAGCTGACGCGCTATCACAAGCTGACGACGGACGCGATCCTCGACGAGCAACTGCCGCCGTCGATCGGCTTCAGCGGCACGGAGCCGTTCAACGCCGGCTCCGTGCTCAACGCAGGCTGGGAGAACCAGCTCCGCGTGAACGCGTATCAGAGCACCAACCTCGGCTGGGACCTGACGTTCAATTATTCGACGAACGCGAACACCGTGAAGAGCCTGTACGACAACACGACGTTCGTCAGCGCCGGCACGGATCTGCGGCACACGATCGGCTATCCTGCCTTTGGCTGGTGGAACTACCGGCTCGTGAGCGCGCAGGTCGACGCGAACGGCGTCGGCATCAAGAACACGATGCAATGCGAGAGCACGACCGGCGGCACGACGCCGTGCTACGACGCAGGCGGCAAGCTGATCGCGCCGTACGTCTATCTCGGCCGTTCGGTGCCGCCAGTCGAAGGCTCGGCCTCGACCACGATCAGCTTCCTGAAGCGGTTCAGCCTGTACACGCTCGTTGACTTCCAGAACGGCGGCAAGAAGCTCGACGGCAACACGCGTGTGCGCTGCCAGTTCTTCGGCGGCCGCTGCAAGGAGAATTTCTATTCCACGTTCGCGAGCGAGGGCCTCGATCCGGTTCGCACCGCCGAGGTGAACTCGAGCCAGCAGTTCATCGACTTCTACATCACGTCGGACAACTTCGCCAAGTGGCGCGAGCTGACGTTCTCGTATGACGTCCCCGAGCAGCTCGCGCGTCGGATCAACGCGACGCACGCGACCGTGTCGATCTCCGGCCGCAACCTCCACACCTGGACCAGCTATCAGGGCTTCGAGCCCGAAGCGATGTTCCTCGGCGGCTCGCGCGGCGGCAACGCGGCGTGGGAGCAAACGACGCTGCCGCAGCTCACGACCTGGCTCATCACGTTCAATCTCGGTTTCTGACCACAGCCCAAAGGGATGGACATGCCATTTCATAGATTTCTCAAGCCGATGGCGAGTGGTGCCGCGGCGGCCATGGTCGTGATCGGGCTGCTCGCCTCGTGCAAGACCAGCGACTATCTCGGCGTCACCTCGCCGAGCCGCATCCCGGCGTCGGGCCTCGAAGACCCGGCCAACGCGGAATTGCTCGTGAACGGCGCCGTAGCGGATTTCGAATGCGCGTACGGATCGTATGTCACCGCCACCGGCTTGATCAGCGACGAGTTGGACGATGCCACGCAGACGGCGGATCGGTTCCCCTATGACCGCAGAGACATGATTTCCAGCTCGGTGCGCTACCAGTCCGATGGCTGCACCGCGCTTGGCACGTACAGCCCGCTGCAGACCGCGCGCGTTTCGGCGGACAACATCCGGCGGCTGCTCAACGGCTGGACGGACCAGCAGGTGCCTGACCGGCAGCTCCTGGTCGCAACCGCGGCGGCGTACGAAGGCTACGCCGAGCTGCTGCTCGGCGAGGGGTTCTGCTCGACGGCGTTCTCCACGTTCAACGCCGACGCAACCGTGAATTACGGAACCGAGATTACACCACAACAAGCGTTCGACTCGGCAATCACGCGGTTTTCGGAGGCAATCACCGCCGCGCAAGCCGCGGGCACGAGCGCCAACAACTACCTCTACATGGCCTACGACGGCCGCGCGCGTGCCGAGCTGGATGCCGGAGATCTTGCCGCGGCCAAGGCCGATGCCGCGCTCGTTCCGTCGGGCTTCGAGCTGGACATGACCGGCTCGACGATCTCGTCGCGCCGCTACAACCGCGTGTGGGCCGACAACGGCCAGAACGGTACGACGTACAATCAGGCGTCCTCGGTCGGCCCGGATTATCGAAATTTGAATGATCCGCGGGTGCCGGTGATTCATCCGAACGTGCCGAACTCCACGACCGGCGTGCCGATCTGGGTCCAGCTCAAGTACACGAGCGCCAGCAGCCCGATTCCGATCGCCAGCTACACCGAGGCACAGCTCATCATCGCCGAAGCGGATCTGGCGTCAGATCCCGCAGCGGCGCTCGCAATCATCAACACGTCGCGTGCCGCGGGCGGAGAAGCGCCGCTCGCGCCCACCGCAACGGCCGCCGAACTGAAGGACGCACTGATCAACGAACGCGCACGCGCGCTGTTCCTTCAGGGCACGCGGCTGTACGACATCATCCGCTTCCAGTTGCCGCTCGTGCCGGCCGCCGGCGCCGCGTACCCTGGCGGCGGGGTCTACTCGAACCAGCTCTGCATGCCGTTCCCGGACGTAGAGAACTTCAACAATCCGGCGCTCAAGAGCTGACGATACTGCGACGCAGAAACACGAAGGCCCGGGCGAATGCCCGGGCCTTCGTGTTTCACCAGTCAGCTCGGCGGCGAACTACCAGATCTTCGCGCGCAGGCTGTCCGGCCGCACCATCGGATCGCCCTCCTTGCAGCCCCACGCCTTGGCGAATTCCGGCATGATGCTGAGCGGCCCGTTCACGCGCCACTTGCCCGGTGAGTGCGGGTTCGTGTTGACCTGCAGCCGCTCCGCTTCCGGCCGCTGCACGCCGCGCCACACACGCGCCCAGCTCAGGAAGAAGCGCTGCTCCGGCGTGAAGCCGTCGATCTTCTTCCGCGCACTCGGACCCTTTGCATCGAGAGCCTTTTCCATGGCGTAGTACGCGACGGTGAGTCCACCGAAGTCGCCGATGTTCTCGCCGAGTGTTGCCTGGCCATTCACGTGCGTCGCGCTGTCGATGACCGTGTAGCTGTTGTACTGGTCGATCATCTTCTGCGCGGATGCCTTGTACTTCGCGGCATCCTCCGCCGTCCACCAATCGCGCAGGTTGCCCTTGGCGTCGAACTGCCGGCCCTGGTCGTCGAAGCCGTGCGACATTTCGTGTCCGATCACGGCGCCGAGCGCACCGTAGTTCACCGCGTCGTCTGCGGTCGGGTCGAAGAACGGCGGCTCGAGAATGCCCGCGGGGAACTGGATCTGGTTGAGCGACGGACTGTACGACGCGTTCACCGTCGGCGGCGTCATGCTCCACTCGGTGCGATCCACCGGCTTTCCGACGCGTGCCCAGCTCCGCTGCTGCTCGAACTCGGACGACAGCACGGCGTTTTCGGCATACGCACCCGGCTTGACTCTCAGGCCGGCGTAGCTGCGCCACGTGTCCGGGTACGCGACCTTGCGCATGTACGCATTCAGCTTGGTCACGGCCTGCTTCTTCGTCGGCTCGCTCATCCAGTCGAGTCCATTGATTCGATCGCGCAGCGCGCTCACGAGATTGTCGACCATCTTGCGGGCACGTTCGCGCGCTTCCGGCGTGAAGGTGCGCGTCACGTACTCGTGGCCAACGGCCCAGCCGAGCGCGCCGTTCGTGGCGGCGTAGCACGTGCGCCAGCGCGGCTCGGGCGCTTTCACACCGCTCGTCACCTGCTGCCAGCGGAATGCTTCGTCGCGGAACGCCGATCCGAGAGTCGCTGCACCGCTGTTCGCCGCGTGCCAGCGCAGATACGCCTTCCACGTATCGACGGGCACGTTCGTGACGAGTGAATCGAGCGCCTTGAAGTAGTCGGGCTGGGTCACGTTCACGACCGTGGCGGCCTTGCCGCCGACGGCGTTCAGATACGTGCGCCAGTTGATGTGCGGCGTCAGCGCGCTGAACTCGGCGATGGTCATCTTGTGATACGATGCGTTCGGATTCCGCATCTGGCTGCGCGGCTTTTCCGCCCGAGCCATCGCCGTCTCGAGCGCCATGATCTTGTCGGCGTCGGACTGCGCCTCCGACTCGGACTCGCCGATGAGCTGCAGCGTGCGCGCAACATGCGCAACGTACTGCTCGCGGATCTCCACCGAGTGCGGGTCGGTGCGGAAGTAGTAGTCGCGCTCGGGCAGTCCGAGACCACCCGGGCCGGCGGAGACGATCGTCTCGCTGCTGTTCTTCGGATCGGCGCTCGGTCGCACGCCGAACGGCGTCATGCCGCCAGCGCCGCGTCCTCCGCCGCCGCCGCGCAGCGCCGGAAACGCCGCGACGAGCCCAGCCGACGAATGAATCGCCGCGATTCGATCGAGAGTCGGCTTGAGCGGTGCCAGACCAAGCACGTCGATCGCCGCCGTGTCCATGCACGCGGCGTAGTACGTGCCGATCTTCCACTGCTCCGAGCCCGCTGGCGCCTTGCCGTTGCGTACGACGGCCGAATCATCCTGCATCACCTTGTGGGCGACGTCGGTGTTGTGATCGCCGAGGGTGCTGAAGCTGCTGATGCCCGTGCGTGTCGGCGGAATCTTTGCGGTCTTCAGCCAGCCGCCATTCGCGTATTCATAGAAGTCGGTGCAGGCGGCGCACGTCGTGTCCATGTTCGCTGGATTGACGAGACGCGAGTCCTGCTGGGCACTCAGCACACCTGCCGGCAGCAGCAGCGTGAGCGCGAGGAGAGTGGATCGGGAGAGAACAGATCTCATGGGCGGGAATGTCCATCCGTCGGCGCAAGCGGAATGCACCCGTCGGCCAGTTGCGCCGAACTGGCGGGCGAGCGGGCACCACGTGGTTGTGAGGCTTCCAATTCTTCAACGCGGTACCGCGGGGGAGCGCTGCACGGCGGGCGAGCCCAGCCGAGTGACTTGACCGGCGCTCCAGGCGTTGTACATTTCATCCGGATATACGGATGAATATGGCCGCCGCCCCTCATTATCCCGTTCTCGATCGACTCAGCCTCCTCGCCGACCAGACGAGATGTCGCTTGCTGCTCCTGCTCGAGCGGCACGAGCTCTCGGTGGGCGAACTCTGTTCGATCCTGCAGTTGCCGCAGTCGACGGTGAGCCGCCACCTCAGGCTGCTCGCCGACGTTCAGTGGATCGTGGCGCGTGGCGAGGGCACGAGCCGGTTCTACAAGCTCGTGCTGCCGCGGCTCGACGAGGCGACGCGCGGCTTGTGGACCGTGGTGCGCGGCCAGATGGCAGATACCGCCGCCGTTCGGCACGACGAACAGCGGGCTGCCGCCGTTCTCGCCAAACGCCGCGACAAGGCGCTCGTCTTCTTCCGCGACTCCGCAGAGAGTTGGGACACGCTCCGGATGGAGCAGATCGGCGCGCGCACCGATCTGCTCGCACTCCTGGATCTGCTCGACCCGTCGTGGGTCGTCGGCGATCTCGGTTGCGGGGCGGGACACATCAGCGAGGCCCTCGCGCCGTGCGTCGCGAAGGTCATCGCCCTCGACGAATCCGGGCCGATGCTCGGCATCGCGCGCCAGCGGCTCGCGCAGCTCGCGAACGTGGAGCTGCGCGCTGGCACGATCGAATCGCTGCCGATCGACGACGATTCACTCGACGCGGCAGTGCTCTTTCTCGTGGCGCATTTCATCACCGATCCGGCGCGCGCGATGGCAGAGATCCGGCGTACGCTCAAGCCGGCGGGCCGGCTGCTGATCGTCGACCTCATGGCGCACGATCGCGTGGAGTACGTCGTCCAGCTCGGCCACGTGTGGCAGGGGTTCGACGGCGAGCAGGTGAAGGAATGGTTGGCGGATGCGGGCTTCGACCGCTGCCGGTATCGCGTACTTCCGGCCGATCCGGAGGCGACCGGGCCGACCCTGTTCGTGGCAAGCGGCATCAAACACTAAAGAGGATTTCATCATGGGCGTTGCAACGATCGAGCGGACCGACGCGGGCACGGAGCGTCCGCCATTCAAGGTGGCCGACCTCTCGCTGGCGGAATTCGGGCGCAAGGAGATCCGCCTGGCCGAGCAGGAGATGCCCGGTCTCATGGCCATCCGCGAGGAGTATCGCGGCAAACAGCCGCTCGCCGGCGCACGCATCATGGGCTCGCTGCACATGACGGTGCAGACGGCGGTGCTGATCGAGACGCTCGTCGATCTCGGCGCGGACGTTCGGTGGGTGAGCTGCAACATCTTCTCGACGCAGGACCACGCGGCCGCGGCGGTTGCGGTGGGCCGCACGGGCACGCCCAAGCGTCCGGCGGGCGTGCCGGTCTTCGCGTGGAAGGGCGAGACGCTCGAGGAATACTGGTGGTGCACCGAGCAGGCGCTCATGTGGCCGGACGGCGGCGGTCCCAACATGCTGCTCGACGACGGCGGCGACGCCACGCTGCTCGTACACAAGGGCGCCGAGTTCGAGAAGGCCGGCCGCGTGCCCGAGTTCGACGCGAAGAACGACCCCGAGGAATGGGGCGTGATTCTCGATCTGCTGCGGACCGAGCAGCAGAAGCATCCCGGACGCTGGACGACGGTCGCCGCCGGCATCAAGGGCGTGACCGAGGAGACGACGACGGGCGTGCACCGTCTTTATGAAATGATGAAAGCCGGCACACTGCTTTTTCCGGCGATCAACGTGAACGACTCCGTCACCAAATCCAAGTTCGACAATATCTATGGTTGCCGGCACTCGGTGATCGACGGGTTGAATCGCGCAACGGATGTGATGATCGCCGGCAAGCTCGCGGTGGTCTGCGGCTACGGCGAAGTGGGCAAGGGCTGCGCGGAGGCGCTGCGCGGACAGGGGGCGCGTGTCGTCATCACCGAGATCGATCCGATCTGCGCGCTGCAGGCGTGCATGGCGGGCTATCAGGTGGTGACGCTCGAGGACGTCGTATCGACCGCGGACATCTTCATCACCGCCACCGGCAACTTCAACATCATCACGGCCGATCACATGGCGCGGATGAAGGACAAGGCGATCGTCGGCAACATCGGCCACTTCGACAACGAGATCGACATGGCCGGTCTCAAGAAGACACCGGGCATTCGTCGCAACAACATCAAGCCGCAGTACGACGAGTGGGCGTTCCCCGACGGCCATTCGGTGATGATTCTCGCCGAGGGACGTTTGATGAACCTGGGCTGCGCAACCGGTCATCCGAGTTTCGTGATGTCGTCCAGCTTCACGAATCAGGTGATGGCGCAGATCGAGCTGTTCGGCAACGCGTCAGCGTACGAGCGGAAGGTCTACATCCTTCCCAAGCGGCTCGACGAGAAGGTCGCGCGGCTGCATCTCGACAAGCTGGGCGCACGGCTGACGACACTGAAGCCCGAGCAGGCCGCGTACATCGGCGTGCCCCCGGAAGGGCCGTACAAGCCGGAGCATTATCGATACTGAGAGAGTCGAGAGGAGAGAGGACAGATTCGGAGTCCTCTCTCCTCTATCCCCTATCCTCTACACTCTACCCTCTCCTCGAATCTCCTTCCCGATCTTCCCTTCCTTCACCGCGCGCCAGGCGCCGGATGACCCGGGCACGACCAGATACGCGCGCTCGAAACGCAGCGGGTTGGTGAAACCGGACTTTGGGTTGTCGTACTTCTGCGCAAAAACGTACACCTCGACGGTGTCGCCACCGGCCTTGAACACCGGCGAGAAGCGCAGCACGTACCCGGGAAGCTCCGCCGCGCATCGGGGAGCGCCCACCACACCGGTCAGCGGTGGCTCGCACGTGCCCCTCACGATGCCGTTGCGGCGCATCGCGGCGGGGATCGCGTCCGGCAGCATGCCGGCGGAGGCCAATCCGATCGTACGCGGCAGGATGCGCCGGTCGAGCAGCAGCGACAGCGACGGGTCACCGACATCGAACGCGGCCTGGGCGGCAGCGGCGTACACGCCGGCCCGGGACTGCGCCCGCAGCGAAGCGATCGCCAGTCCGTGACCGCGGACGATGTCCGAGTCATCCTTCGCGCAGCTGACGGTCAGCGGCAAGGCAAGCGCCGCCATGAACGCGATCCCTGCCGCGCGGCCGGCATCGAGGTGCATGGTCGTCAAAATAGACACCGACCCTTCGAGCGCGAAGCCCAAAGGGTCGGTGTCAGTACTCCGAATGAGATCTAGTAGGGGCGATATCCGCCCGAACGATCCCGGCCGTGTGAGTCGCGGGAATCGCGGGCATCATCCGCGCGACGATCGTGACGGTCGTCGTTGCGATCACCCTTGTTCCACTTGCCATGGCCCTTGCCGTGCGATTTGCCGTGGCCTTGTGGGCAGTTGTAGTGCGCGCG
>JAICKA010000092.1 GCA_025928185.1 Gemmatimonadaceae bacterium | reverse complement strand
TCGCGACCATCGTCATCGACGACGTCGCCGGCGAGAGCTTGATCCGCGCGTTCTTCGGCGCAGCGGTCTTCATGAACGATTCGAGTGCGTCGCGCCGTTCGTCGAGCGTCAGGCCTGTCAATGATTTCCCGCGGGCGTCGACGAGGATGTCGAAGACGACGAACGTCGCCGGGTGCGTCGCGGCCAGCATCTCCACTCGGCTCTTCGCTGGATGGATGCGCAGCAGCAGCTCGTCGAAGTCGATCGCGTTATCGACTGTCACTATGATCTCTCCATCGAGCACGAACCGCTTCGGCTTCAGCGTCTGCAGCATCGCGACGACGTCGGGGAAGTAGCGGGCGAGCGGCTTCCCCGCCTTCGACATCAGGTCGACCTTGTCGCCGTCGCGGAAGGCGAGACAGCGGAAGCCGTCCCACTTCGGCTCGTACTGCCAGCTCTTGCCCGTCGGCAGCTCGTCGACGAGTCGCGCTTCCATCGGCGGGTACTTTCGCGGGATCGGGAGAGTCATCGGATGCGCTCGAGCCTTGGTGGACGCTTGCCGCGGCGTGCCGCGCCCTCGACGGAGATGTAGTCGAGCGGCACTCCTTCACGCGCGTGTCGGAGCAGCAGTCCGCCGCGACTCATGTCGCCGCGCCCGACGAAGACGCTCGGGAAGACGAGTCGTGGGCCGAACGACGCCAGCAGGACGTCGACGTACTTGCCGGTGGCGATGCTGCCGAGGAGGACGATGCGCGTCAGGCGCCTAACGCTCATCGCGAGGGCGGCGACGTCGCGCCGAAGGGGAGCCAGGTAGCGCTCGCCGCCGGTGGCGATGTCCACGTCGGCGAAGGCACGCAGGTCGGCGATGGTGATCCGCGTCTCCGGAGGGACGAGTCCGCGATCGGTGGTGACGATCAGGATCGGCGGCGCGCTGCGAAGCCGGCTGGCGAACGTGCGGGCGTAGGTGAGCTTGCCGCGGAAGTAGAGCGAGCTGAGGAAGCTGAAGACGTCGCCGATCGGGACGCCCTCGCTCGTGCGCAGTGCGACGGCGAGCGGGAACGTCGCGGTGCCGCTCAACAAAAGCTTCGCCCGCTCGCCATCACAGCGAGCGGGCGACAGGATGAAGACCTGCGAGCCGGCCACGCCGGCGTCAGCTCAGTTGTGGGCGAGCGGGACGATGCGCGCGAGGATGGCCCGCGCTTCGTTGCGCTCGTCGTCGGCGAACAGGTCGTACGATTTCGCCGCGCGATACGAGGCGAGCACCTCGTCGCACAGCTCGCGGAGATGATGACGCGTGCGGCGGTTATCGGGCACGCGGCGCGGGCCCTGTCCGGCGCGATCGGTTGACGAGACGATCTTGATCGACATCTGAGTTTCGTAGTGGCGGGTGACGGGACGCGGTTCCGCGTTCCGACTGGATGCATAAGCAGGGGGCGTGCCGTGCCGGAGCTCAACACGGCGAGGAGAGATGAGAGAGGCTCCGATCGAGAGAGCAGAGATGAGAGACGAAACGACGATTGCGGTTACCGGCACACCCGCAGTCGTCGGTGCGCCCAGCAGCTTCTCTTATCTCTTGTCTCTTCATCGGAGTCTCTCTCATCTCTCCTCGCCGTGTTGAACTCCGAGCGCACGGCGTCGCTCCTCGCCGTGTTGAACTCCGAGCGCACGGCCTCGCTCCTCGCCGTGTCCCGCGGACCGCACGATAGATTCCCTGCAGAATGCCCACGTCTTCAACTGCACCACCCAGCCGCTTCGGCCAGCGCTTCCTCGCGTACCAGATCGCGGCCTGGCTGGTGCTGCTCGCCCTCACCATCGGGCATCCGTGGGCCACGCTCGGCGTCGTCGTGCTCTGCGCGTACGTCACCGTCCCGGCGGTGCTGCTCTTCCGCTGGCGCGGATGGCCGTTCTATCCACGCGCGCTGTTCCGGATGTTCGTGGTGCGCGTGGTGATCTACGGTCAGCTGCTGCTGCCGATCGTCGCCGGTGCCGGGCTGCTCGGAATGATCACTGGCCTCTTCGTCTGGTCTCCCCCGCTCACTGCCGGGCGCTGGGCCGCAGCGGTCGCGTTCGTCGTCGCCGCGCTCACACTCTTCGCCGGCTACATCGGATCGCGCACCCTCGCCGTGCGCGAGATCGAGGCGCGCATCGAGTCGCTCCCCGAAGGGCTCGACGGGTTGCGCATCGTCCAGGTCTCCGACCTCCACGTCGGGCCGCAGACACCGCGCGGATTCCTTGCGCGCGTCAAGCGCGCCGTCGAATCGCTGCATCCCGAGCTGATCGCCGCCACCGGTGACCTGATCGACGATCGTCACGAAGACGTCGCGCTCTACGCCGCCGCGTTCGCCACGCTCTCGGCGCCGCTCGGCGTCTTCGCGATCGCCGGCAACCACGATGTCTACGCCGGCTGGGAAGATGTGGAGCGCGAGTTGCGAGCGCGGACGACAATGACCGTCCTCGTCAACGAATCGCGCGTCGTCGAGCGCAACGGCGCGCGCCTGACGGTGGCCGGTGTCGGCGACCCGGCGGGACGCGGCCGACGGCCCGGTGGTGGCGGGATGACGCGCGTCGCACCCGACGTCACGCGCGCGCTCGCCGACGCGCCGCCTAACGTCCCCGTGCTTGCGCTCGCGCACAACCCCGCGCTCTGGCCGGAGCTCGCGACACGCGGCGTGATGCTCACCCTCAGCGGCCACACGCATTGGGGACAGTTTGCGTTTCCCGGTTTCGGCTGGAGCCTCGTCACGCCTTTTCTCGAGCACGCGATGGGCGCGTACAAGGAGGGGAGCTCGCTGCTCTATGTGCACCCCGGCACTGGCTACTGGGGGATACCGTTCCGCATAGGGGCGAGGCCAGCCGTCACCGCGATCGTCCTCCGGCGTTCAACCGAAACCGCCATCGTCGAATGACTTCCCCTGCAATCACGCACGACGCCAATCGTTCGCGCTTCACGACCGACACCGAATTCGGCGAGGCCGCGCTCGAGTACATGCGCGACGGCGAGCGCATTGTCTTCACCCACACCGGCGTCCCGCCGGAGATGGAAGGGCAGGGGATCGGTGCCGCGCTCGCGAAGGCGGGGCTCGACTACGCGCGCGACGAAGGACTCGTCATCAGGCCGATGTGTCCCTTCGTCGCGACCTACGTCGAGCGGCACCCGGAGTACCAGGCGCTGCTCGGCGCGCGTTAGGCGGGCATCGACCGGCTCGCGCAAGCGCTGCCGAAGGGGGGCAATCCGTGACGCCGCGCTGCGACGCGTAGCTAAAGCTCGACGCGCTGATCCTGGCGAGCCGGTAGGCGCGCCGCTCGCTGACGTGGCGGGTCGTCATCAGCCAGGTGACCGCTTCCCGCCGCTGTGCCGCGGTCCGGCCGGTCGCCCTGCGATGCAGGGCAGCCGGCCTACCACTTTCGCCCCACGAGATCTTTCAACAGCGACAGATCGAGCGCTTGCTCGGCGACCAGTTTCTTCAGCCGCCGATTCTCGTCCTCCAGGGCCGTCAGCCGCCGTGCGTCGTGCAGCTCGAGCCCGGGGTATTTCGTCCGCCAGCGGCTGATCGTGTTCTTCGGCACGCCATGTCGTCGCGCCAGCCCGCTGACGCGCGTGCCGCTCTCTGCTTCTCGTACAATCTCAACGATCTGCTCGTCGCTGAACCGGCTCCGTCGCATGGGATCCTCCCGCCGTCCGGCAGGCTAGGTCCCATAATCGGTGTTCCTCAGCGCGGCGGGAAGCTCAGTGCAAAGAGCGGGCTACTCGCGCCCGCATCCGGATTTGCTCGGATCAGTCAGCGATTGCCATTGACACTCGCGAATAGATGCATTTGGGAACGCTACGCGAAGGCTGTCAATGAGCTCTTGCTCCAATGCAGCGCCTCGTGCTCCCATGCGTAGCCTCATGCTGCGCATAATACGAAAATGCACATCTTGGCCTATGACTTTGCCACAGACTGAGAGTGAATGTCCTTCGCCCACGAAGCACTCGACCCACCCTTCAGCCAGATCCCCGGGAGTCGACGGCTCCGCCGGATGCAGTCCTTGCTTCGCTGCAAGGCGGCCAGCTAGGGCGAACGCGGCTTGACGGACGCTGTCGGCGGCCGTGGACGGGCCCGGGACGATCATCACGGCGCGCGATCGAACCGGATCACAGGCTGTTAATCCAGCGGCTACCAGGCCTAAAACGACGAGTCGCATACCCTCAGCTGTTCGGGGTGCACACGCGGCTATGCGGTCGCCGCATAATCGTATCTCGATTCGCGAATGGCAAGGCGTCTATAAGATCGAACCAATGCGGCTATGATGAGTCGCGTGGGGGTATCGGCTACCATACTGCACTGCTCGAGTCAGAGCAGTGCAGCATGATGGCCTTCTCAGGAGCCGTCGCCGTAATCGTAGTAGTCAGCAGCCTTCCCAGTTTCCCACGGTCAGCCAGGACGCAGACTTCTCCCAAGCGCATCCCACCCCCGACGCAAAACCGTGCTCACCTAACATCCCAACAAATCCGGCGCCGAGGTAAGGGAGCCACGGATTTCGTCCGAATAGTGAAAGTGCGACGAATTGCATGGTATGGCCGAACTCGTGTTCTGCAAAAGTGGTCAACGCGCCTGTGTAGATCGGCTCACCTAGCGCGTCGCCGTTGAAAAGAGCCGCCGAACCGATGGTAAGTGCTCCACCGAACCAGTTGTGGCCATGGATCGGAGGGAACGCTTTCGGGGTGCTCACGTATCCTTGCCACGGACGGTTAGAGCCAGCACCGTTGATTCCTCCACTCAGGGGTGCGATCGCTAGGGCCGAAACCGCCAACCATGCGCTGGAGTAATCCCAATTGCGTTCCACCGTGCCCACTAAGGAACGGCCGCTGATGAAGCTTTCGACCGTTCCCGATGCGAGCGCACCAACAAAGCTTGATGCAACCGCGTGAACGGCACCTGTGAACGCTTGCGCTAACGTCAATGCTGATCCAGCGGCCCCCACTCCTGTAATCGCCGCCACAGCGATGACCGGCGCCCAACGAAGCAACTTCTTCAACGAGAAGCGCTGGCCGCTCGGATCGGAACCGTTGACCGGGTCACCGCCAGCGAACGCGTATTCGTTGATTCCTCCCTGCAGACCAATGGGATCCTCTGAGATGAACCGGCCGGGGCCGGGGTCGTACCACCGCGCCCGCATGTAGTACAGCCCTGCGTCAGGCTCCCACAGCAGCCCCTTGAACAACAGGCGGTTGTCGGTGTTACCGGTCGTCGTTGCGACTCCCCAATCGTCATAGGAAATTTGCTCATCGATCGCGGATCCATTCATCACCCCGATCACGTTTCCCACCTCGTCGATCAGATGGTAGCGGACCGAAGTGATCGATGTCGCGCCCGTTATGATCGCGAATGGAAGATCGGCGCCCGGTGAATACGCGTACTCGCTGAGCCGCTGCGTTGCAGTGGCATTCAATTCGGCCAGGAGTTGCCCGCCAGCCCAGAGATACGTGCGGTCAAGCGTCCCGTTCGTGTACCGATGCACCAACTGTCCGCCCGCGTTGTACTCGAAGCGCACCTTCTCGACGCCGTTGACGAGCACACGATTGAGCAGACCTTCCGCGCTCCACTCATACGACTTTCGGTCGTTCGTCGCGACGTTCACCTTGCTCGTGTCGTTGCCGTCCAGATCGTACGAATACGTGTATCCGTTGAACTGGGTCATCCGGTTGCCAGCCATGTACGTCGCATCGACCGCGTCCGTGCGGTTGCCCACCGCGTCAAAGGTGAGCGTCGACTGCGTGCTGGTCGGGCACAGATAACCGCTCGCCGGATCGGAGCCGCAACTTGCCGGCGCGTATACATCATCCCCCAACCCCGCGAGCCGGCGCATCCCGTCATAGGTGCGTTGCTGTGTGCGGTAGTTGCTTCCCTGCTCCGTGATGTAGTCCTGCATCCCGAAGCGGCTGTTATAGCTGTAGCGGCGCGAGAGCAGGGAATCGACTCCCGGCACGCTGAAGGCCGACTGCGAGACGCTGTGAATCGCCGTCCAATCGTCCGTGCGCGTCAGCGACGGCCAGTGGGTCTGCCTCGGCAACAGATCCTTGTTACGAGCAAAGGTGGTAATCGCGCTGTTCACCGAGATCGTGTCGAGCGTGCCGATTGCCGTGTTCCATCCGTAGTGCCGCGCCGCGAAGGTGATTCCACTCCCGGAGATCAGCACCGAATCGATTCGTTGGATGCTGTTCGGGCGGTAATCAACTTGAAAGCGCTGGCCGCTCACGTGCGTGATCACGGACTTGACCCACCCCGTCGAATCGCTGAGCACCGAATCGCGCTGCACAGAATTCCACATCACAGCGATCCTGCCATCGGATGAGTAGGCGAGCGAATCCGTCGACGTATTTGTCCCGCTCTTCGATGTCAGGCGCCCGAGCACGTCATACGTGTAATTGATCTGTTGCCCGCGCCGATTCGTCCATGAGTGTAGCCTGCCGGTGCTGTCATAGGCATAGCTGTCGTAGCGACTCAGCGTGTCAGCGGGATCAAACCGTTTGGTGACCCAGCCGAGTGCGTTGCGCTCGAATTTGTAGACCTGCCCCTTGGCGCCCTGCACACGGGTCAGATACAGCTTGTCGTACGTGTACTGCGTTGGCACGGCGTTGACGCTGTCGTACGTCGCGACGACGCGATCCACCGAATCGTACGCCACCGATCGCGCCGGCTCGTCGTTTGACTGCTGCGTCGACATGCGGCCGTAGGCATCGTACGTGAACTTCGTGAAGCGATTTCCCGGGCTGATCGTGCTGTCGAGATTTCCCGTGACCGCGTCGTAGGTGAATCGTGTCACGTGGCCCATGGAATCGGTCTGGCTCGTCAGGCGGCCACGCGTATCGTAGCTGTACGACATTCTGAGCGAGTCGGCTGGGCCGACGCGGGTCCAGTCGACGCGGCCGCCCGGGCCAAGCGACGCACGCACCGAGGGCCAACCAGTTCCACCGACGCTATCCGGCTGTCCCCACCCGCCGTAACGGATGTTGACCCGGTTCTCTCCCGCGAGACGCTGCGAGGTGACGAGCCCGTTCGAGTACGTCGTGGAGTCCACGCCGCCTTCGGGGTACTGCACGACCGTCGGATAGATCCCGCTCCGAGTGATCGTGGTCGTCCGGCCTAACGGTTCGGACACGCGAAGCGGTTGGCCCCACGGGTCGACGGTGAAAGAGGTCTTGTTTCCGAGCGCATCGCTCACCGTGTCGGCGAGGCTCGACACGAGCGCCGGCGTCCACGCCGTCACAGACGTCGCGCTCGTCGGCACGCCGGACATTCTCGAATCGAAGTACTGACGCCTGGGTGACGCGAGCCCGTTGTAGAGCTGCACCCGCGACAGATCGACGTACTGCAGTCGTCCGTTCGTGTCGAGCGTGTATGTGGTCGTATCGCCGCGGCGGTCGATCACCCGCTGGAGCCGGCGGTTGCCGTCGTACGCGAAGCTGGTGCTGTCCCCGTCGGGATCCTTGATCGCACGGAGCGTCGAGTCCGACGCAACGGTGAAATATGTGATCCGGCCACCGCTCTTCGCGTTTGCCGCCGTCGAAGGATTCTGCACGCTGGCCAGGCCATACGCGCCATAGACCAGTACGATTGCCTTCTGACCACCGGAGTAAGTGAGGATTGGATCCCGCACCTCGATCAGGCGGCCGCTCCCGTCGTAGGCAAAAGCTGTGGTGTTGCCGAAGCGGTCCACGATCGACGTGAGCTGCCCTGTCGAGTTGAACAGCGCCTTCGTCGAATCGGGATAGCTCCGTGTCCAGTTGTTCGAGATATCCTTCTTCAGCACCGAGGGATCACCACCCGCGTTGTAGAAGCAGGTGCTGCAGGATTGGTTGGAAGCGAAATAGGTCCCTGAGCCGGTGCCGTCAGTGATGACCACGTTGCTGTCTGCCTGGACGTCGAGCCGCTGCAGTCCCGCAATCGACCAGCCTCGAGCTACGCGCGATGCTCGCTCGTCGATCGACATGATTTTCGGTTCGATGAGCTGTGTTTCGCTGGTGCTGTCCGTGTACTTCGCCGTGACGAGTAGGGAAACCGGAGTCGTTCCGTTCGTCGCCAGACCATTCCCGTCGGGGAGGATGTTGCCGCCGAGGCGGATTTGCCCGGATGTCGTCCCGGCAAATCGGAGGCGTTTCTCGCCGTTCGAAAATGTCAGCGAGTCGCCGTTCGACTTCTTCGCCGCGACCAGGTAGTACGCGACTGCACGGCCCCCGGTGATTGAAACGTTGGCGTAAACCATCGAGCTGGGCGCCGCCTGGTCGCCGTTGTACACGAGCGTGATGTTCCGTGCTACCCCAAGCGTGTGGTACGGGACTGTCCCTTGGGAGTAGACCGGCGTGAAGCACGATGCTGCGCAGAGCTGGGGATCCTGGTTCGTGCTGTTGGTCGGAGTTCCGTCGGCAACCAGATTGTTCAGATTGACCTGAACGCTCAGCTTCGCTTCGTTCCAGCGCGATGTGTCGCTCCAGCTGACGACCTTGACCCATACCGCGCCGGCCCCGCCGTAGGGCGCAGTGTAATTCATCGTTATTCGCTTCGACTCGTGTGCGTTCAGAGCCACGGAAGTCCAGAGGCTGGAGCACGACGTTACGGCGCTCACGCACCGAATGTTCACATAGACATTCCCGGAGATGTTTCCGGTGTTCGTGACGTCGAAGTCGTGGGAGTAGCTGCCGGGCCCCTGCGACACGCTATTCGGGCTGACCGCAGTAACGACGGGCATGAAGAACGGCGTCTGTGCGCGGGCGGTTTGCCAACCGGGAGAGATCAGCGCCAGCAGTGCGACCAGCCACGCGCAGACCCAGATTCTGCCAGCGCAGGGTTCGCGTAGTGATGCCGCTAAGCGCGTCAGGCCGCGCCGTCGTGCGTGTCGACCCGCAGCCGCGGGTCTGACTTGGTTCGAGGAAGCGCTTCCGTGAATCAATCCGCCGCCGGTGACTGCGCCGCGTTGGAAATGCATAGTCGATGTCATGGGACAAGGATCCTCCGCGCCGCGTTGAGCGCCGCGTCGAGAAGTCGTTGATGGAGCGAGCGCCCCGCTGCGGGCGCCGCGATGGCCGCGGCCGAAGCCGCGGCCGGGATGGCGGATACCGTGGCCTGCGTCATCGCGCAGGCACCGCGCGATGAACAAATCCGCGCACTGATGTGATGCGATCCAGCGCCTAACGGCGGGTCACCGGCGGCCACGGGAGCCAGCGGCCCCCATGCTTCGGATGCGGACGTCTGAAAGAGCTTCGTGCGGTCGGCCCCGTCGACGTCGATAGTGAATGAGCTCGCGTCGATCGGATCGGTGGCTTCCCCGATCGCGAAGCGCAGCACGATGACCGGCCGGTCCTGATAGATCACCCCGCCGTCGAGCGGTTCGACGAGCGCGATCGACGGCGCCCGGTATGGCGCGATTGCCGTTGTCTGCCCCGACGTGGGCGGAGTCGGCGACTGCGCGCGGAGTGGCCGTGCGAAGCTGCATGCCACGAGCGCCGCAGCGATCCGCACCGTCGGCGCACGACGGCGAAAGAAATGGGTGAAGCGTCGATGTGGCATGACAGCCCTCCGGAAGCGAGTGATGACGGGATCCGGCGAGCCCGGTCCCCTCACTGATGCTCACGCAGGGCTGTTACACGATCGTGCGATTACGCGTTAGGCCTGACGACACACGCCCGGATCTCGGTGGGAGATCCGGGCGTGTGTGTTTGCTTTGGGGTACTCCGACTATTCAGGCGGCATCCGAACCGTGGGCACACCAGCGGAACACGACGGTGCCGAGAACTGCACCGGCGCGTCGCGGAATCCGGATTGGCGGAAAGTCCGGGTTCAGCGAGAGCAACTCGAGCTCACGCGCCGTGACGCGGCCAAGTCTCTTCACGACGTATCCGTTGTCCGGTCGTCGTGCGACAACCACCCGCCCGGGCTCGAGACGCTCATTCCGCTCGCCGATCCGCACGAGAATCGTGTCGCCTGGGTGAAGAAGCGGTGTCATGCTTTCTCCGGAGACACGTATCCCGAGGTATCGTGCCTTCGGCAGGCCAGGCGGGAGCTCGATCCATTCCGTGCAGACCTCATCCCACAGCTCGCGTCCCTCGCCCGCTGCCACGGCAAGATCCACATACGGGGCTCGTCTTCCGGCGCCCGCGAGCTCGAGCGCCCGTGCCGTGCTCGTTTCGACGGGCGCATCCTCGCGCGGCGGCGCG
>JAICKA010000018.1 GCA_025928185.1 Gemmatimonadaceae bacterium | reverse complement strand
CGTCGTCGCCTTGGTGAGCCGTGACCTCGCCAACTAGCTGATAGGCCGCGAGCCCCTCGATCCGCCCCGGAGGTTTCCGTGTCCGGGGACTCCCCCAGACAAGCGTATGCGGTATTACCCGGCCGTTGGGCCGGCTATCCCCCGCGGATCGGCAGGTTGCTCACGTGTTACGCACCCGTTCGCCGGTTGCTCTTGCGAGCCCCCGTGACTTGCATGTGTTAAGCACGCCGCCAGCGTTCGTCCTGAGCCAGGATCAAACTCTCCAAGAGAATTCGAAAAAGCTCGTCAGACCCCGCTGTCTCACGCTGTTATTGATCCGCCCACGGCAAGCCGCAGACGCATCGCATAAGACAGCGTGTCCGAATCACAGAATGTTCGGTTGAACTCTCCCCGCTGCCCCGAACGGACCGCGGATCGACGAGTTCGCCTCGCACATCCAGATTCCCAAATTCAATTATCAAACAGCGTTACTCACCTGCAATCACTTCTGGCGTCGCATCAGCGACAGCCTTTAATCATACTCAATTCAGCTCGCGTCGTCAAGCGGTGTCAACTAAAAACTCAGTCCAAAACCCGTCGCAACATCACACCACTCTGCACCGCTCCAACGTTCGCGGCGGGTCTGAATCATACCGAGTTGCAGTGCGCCAATCAACCCCCGTTCACCTCACATCCGCACTGCATTCCCACCGCGAAACACGCCAGACAACACTCAAGACAATACTCCGCACAACCGTACTCATGGGCCGTGTAGGAATCGAACCTACAACCTAGCGATTAAGAGTCGCTTGCTCTGCCAGTTGAGCTAACGGCCCCACACAACAGACGCAGCAGCAAGATGGCGCGCCAGGAGGGAATCGAACCCCCGACCCACAGCTTAGAAGGCTGTTGCTCTATCCAACTGAGCTACTGGCGCTTCAAGACTCGATGGTGCCGCAGGTCGGGGCGCCCGGATTTGAACCGGGGACCTCCTGCTCCCAAAGCAGGCGCGATACCAGGCTACGCTACGCCCCGCGTGAGCCTCGCAATGTATCCGAACACGTAGTGGGAATCAACTGGCGCCGCGTTCGGTTTCGTCGCGCAACGCAGCGACCGACGCTCGCACAATGCCCCCGCGTGCCAACGCACGCACGAGCGCGCGCACGGCTCGCGCGCGATGACTCACCATCGCCTTGGCGGCGGCGCTCACCTCGCCGAACGTGTGCTCCAACTCGTCCGAGAAAAAATACGGATCGTACCCGAAACCGCCCGTTCCGCGCGGCACGTCGAGAATGCGCCCACGCACCTCGCCGCGGCACACGAGCTCGCGCGCTCCATCCTCGTACGCCGCGGCGCATACGTATCGAGCGCTCCTCGCTTCGGGTGCCGTCGCTCCGGCGCCGGCAAGCCGCTCGAGCAGCAGACAATTGTTCTCGTCGTCCAATGCTTGCCCGCTCAGATCCTCGCGTCCGCTCCAGCGTTTGCTGCGCACGCCCGGTGCGCCGCCCAGTGCATCGACTGCCAGGCCCGAGTCGTCGGCGACCGTTGGCAATCCGGAAAGGCGACGAAAGTGGCGCGCCTTGGCGAGCGCGTTCGCTTCGAAGGTCTCATACACCTCGAGCCCGGCCTCCTCGCCGCGCTCGGGCAATCCAGCCTCGTCGAGATCCAGGACGTCGAGGCCGAACGCTGCGAACAGCGGACGCAGCTCGCGCAGCTTGCCACGGCTGCGCGTGGCCATCAGCAGCGTATCGAGAGCCACGCGTGCGTCACCCGGCGAGCACGCGCTGCTGCGCCGTATCGAGCTGCCGGATGCCGCGCACGGCGAGATCGAGCAATTGATCGAGCTCACGACGATCGAACGTGCCGTGCTCGCCGGTGCCCTGCACTTCCACGAAGCCGCCTTCACTGCTCATCACGACATTCATATCGACCGCGGCGCGAACGTCCTCCTCGTACTCGAGATCGAGTCGCGGCGTCGTGCCGATCACGCCCACGCTCACCGCCGCCACGCGGCGGCGCACGGGCGTGTTGGCAATCCGTCCGCCCCCCACGAGCCAATCGAATGCGTCGACTGCGGCGACGCACGCGCCCGTGATCGCCGCGGTGCGCGTGCCCCCGTCGGCGAGCAGCACGTCGCAATCGAGCTTGATCGTGTACTCGCCGAATCGGAAGTCGTCGAGCATGGCGCGGATGCTGCGGCCGATGAGCCGCTGAATCTCCTGCGTGCGCCCGCCAAGCTGCGCGCGCTCGCGCGACGTGCGCGTGCGTGTCGCCCGCGGCAGCATCGCGTACTCGGCGGTGAGCCACCCTTCGCCGCGCCCGCGCCGCCATCCCGGCACGCCTTCCTCGACCGACGCCGTGCACAACACGCGCGTCGCGCCGAAGCTGACGAGACAGGATCCTTCGGCATACGGCGCGACGCCTCGCTCGAGCGTCACGGGACGCATCTCGTCGTCGGCGCGCGCGGTGCGCGGGGCAGCTGGTTCAGTGGGCACGAAGGCGCTCGATGGTGCTGGTAGTGGAATGGCCGGGGGTGATCGGGATGACGATGACCTCGCCGCCGGAGGCGCGCACCTCGCGCGCGCCGACGATCGCCGCCTCAGTATAATCACCACCCTTCACGAGGACGTCGGGACGCAATGCGACGATCAGCTCGAGCGGCGTGTCCTGATCGAACACGACGACGGCATCGACCATCTCGAGCGCGGCGAGCACATAACAGCGTTCGGCGGCGGTTCGGACCGGACGCTCAGGTCCCTTGAGGCGCCGCACCGAGTCGTCGCTATTGACGGCGACGACGAGCACATCTCCGTGCCGGCGCGCGCCGAGCAGCACGTCGATGTGGCCGGGATGAAGCAGATCGAATACGCCGTTGGTCAAGACGACTCGTCCGGTCAAGGCCGCGCGCCACCGTCGTGCCTCGTCCCATCCCATGATTTTGCGAACGGGATCGTCCGCCAGGCTCAAAGCGGGCCTTCGGCGTGGGGTTGAAAGAGGAACTCGCGGGCGTACAGTGGCAGCTCGACCGTCTCGTAGTACTCCGATTCGACCGAGATCATGGTCTGCGAGCGACGAATCGTGACTTGGCCAGCCGCGTCGGGCAGCGAGAGCGAGTCCGCCTGCGCTCGCAGCTCCGTGAGAATCTCGTCGTTCGTCTTGTGCGACGCGAAGCGCACCTGCTGGCGCATATCGTCCTCGTACTGGTAGTACCGCCAGTACACCTCGCCGATGTTGACGCCGAAGTAGATGACGACGGCAACGATCAGAAGGCTGAACAGACAGCCGATCGAGCTGGCCCCGCCACGCGGTGTCACCAATTGCTCTGCACTCCCTCGACGATCGTCTGGACGATCTTCTTGATGGCCTGGGCGCGACCGGTCTCCTCGGCACGCTCCGGATATGAAGCCTCGGCGCGGAGCGCCTTGTTCTGATAGAGCACGTGCCCGTTCGATTGGTCGACGATCTCGATTTCCACCGTAATCTCGAGCTGCCGCTGGGCCGTTTCGGACTGTTTCGAATTCGCGCTGAAGCCCACGGGAACGTCGGCCTCGTACGATTGAATGACGCCGCGCACGAGCGCATCGGCCCGCTCCTGCGGCGCATCGCGCACACCCAGACGCCGATCGAGCTCGGCGTGCAAGGTGTCATACAGCTCCTTCGGGATGTCGGGCGACGCCGTTTGATTGTCGAAGGTCGTGATAGCCATGGTGTGGATGTGCGGCGGCAGACCGCCGCCGGCAAAGCTGTACCAGCATCCAGCGAGACCAAGCAGCGCGAGACTAGCGATCCAGGTGCCACGTCGACGCATCGAACTCCGGGACCTCGTCCATTCGAGTGATCGTGAGTCGCAACGAGCGCCGCGAGCCCACGTCATGGTATTGCAGATGCGTGGCATCGCTGCGTTCGACCCATTCCCGTACCCGGCCGCCGTCGACCCGTTCAACCCGCGTCAGCGTATCGTCCCGAAAGGTGAGCCGCCACGCAACCGGGTTGCCGATGTCGACGCGCAGTGTCGATCCGTCGATACGAAGGACGGTATCGGCGAGATTTGGCAACGCGACACGACCGAGCGCCGCCCAGAGCAACGCCGGCGGCGGGACGAGCTTTCGCACGAGCGACGGACCTGGAACCTGCACGGTGTCGCCGATCAGCAACGCGGCACCGCCGCCACCAAAGCCGCCGCCGAGAAAGAAATCGAGACGAGCGCTGTCCGGCGACGCAATTCGCGCGACGCCTTCTCCCTTGCCCGAGATCTCCTGGTCCTGGAGCTGCCAGTCGAAGACGATCCGGTGATGGCCAGCGGGCAAGGTCGCCTCGGGCATTCGGCTGACCGGAACGGGCACGCCGGCCAATGGCGACAGGCGCGGCGCACAGGCCGCGGCGAGCGGCAGCAGCGCGGCACCAATGATCCGGCGCATCATGTCGGCTCGAACAGCGCGCGAATGGACGGCGGCAGCGAGACAGGACGGCCCTCCCGGTCGATCGACACCAGGGATGTGCGCGCCGTGACCAGGCGAGCACCCGTTTCGGCGTTCGTGATCGCGTACTCGAAGGTCATGCCGCGCGAGCGGATGTCGGCAAGCGTCGTGCGGACCCGAATGAGATCGTCGTACCGTGCCGCGCCGTGGAACCGCGCCGACAGCTCGGAGACCGCGAGTCCGACGCCGGCGCGTTCGATATCTGCGTAGCTCATGCCGCGCGCGCGAATGAAGTCCGTGCGCCCGACTTCGCACCACACGAGATAATTCGTGTGATACACGACGCCCATCTGATCCGTTTCCGCATAACGAACACGAAAGTCGACATCATGATACGGCGTGGTCGGCGATCCGGCGGACGGCGCTGAAGTCACAGGGCGAAGATCGTCGGCCGTGACGCGTTTGTAAAGCGAACCAACGTCGGATAGACTTGGGGCGTGCTGAGAGCGCCGTGCTACATCATGTCGGATGCGCACCTCGGGTTCGCGCCGGACGACGTCGAGCGAGCCGTCGTATCGTTCTTTCGACACGTCGGTGAGACCGGCGGGTCGTTGGTCGTCAACGGCGATCTGTTCGAGTTCTGGTTCGAGTGGCGTACGGTGATCCCGCGACAAGGCTTTCGTGCGCTGGCCGCGCTCGCGGATCTGCACGACGCCGGCGTGCCCGTGCTGATGATCGCCGGCAATCACGATTGCTGGGGCGGCGAGATCCTGCGCGACGACGCCGGCGTCGACTATCGTTTTGGGCCGTGGGTCGGCGACATCGCCGGTTGGCGCGTGCGCATCGAACATGGCGATGGGTTGCGGCCCCGCGAAGACAAGCGCTATCGAATGCTCCGCCGTCTGTTGCGCAATCGGCTGGCGATTCGATCGTTTCGATGGCTGCATCCGGACCTCGCGACGCCGCTTGCCACGCACAGCTCCCACGCCAGTCGCACGTACGTTGCGCGCGATGAAGGACGCGGGCTGCGCGACGCGGCGGTTCGGGCGGAATCGGCAGACCACACGCTCGACGCGATCGTCTTCGGCCACTCGCACGTTGCCACGCTCGAGCGACTCCCTGGTGGAACCGTGTACGGCAATCCGGGCTCGTGGCTCGACGCGCCCACGTTCCTCTGCGTGCGCGACGATCACATTGCGCTGCGCCAGTGGAATGGGTCAGCCGAGAGTTCGGATCTCCACGCCTTCCATCGTCGCGCCAAGGAAGCGCTGCCCCAGCTGTAGGAATTGCAGGGGATCGTCAGAGGCGATGAACCGATAGGCGGGATCGGCACCCGGGGCGGCCGCGAGTTGCGCCTCGTTGAGCGTGCGCGCCGTTTCCGCCGCCGTTTCCTCGGCGCTGTCGATCAGCCGGACGTCGGGCCCGAGCACGTCGCGCAGCAACGGCTTGAGCAGCGGGTAGTGCGTGCAGCCCAGCACGAGCGTGTCGATTTCGGCGTCGAGCATCGGCTCGAGATATTCGCGCGCAATGAGGCGCGTCGCGTCGTGGTCGGTCCAGCCTTCCTCGACGAGCGGCACGAACAGCGGACAGGCACGCGCCGTGATCATCACGTCCGGCTCGATGGCGCGAATGGCGCGCTCGTATGCGCCAGACTTGATCGTTCCCACCGTTCCAATCACGCCAATGTGTCCGCCACGCGTCGCAGCCACGGCGGCGCGCGCGCCAGGCTCGACGACACCGATCACCGGCATCTCGAGCTCCTCGCGAAGCACGCCGAGCGCGTGGGCCGTCGCCGTATTGCAGGCGATCACGATGCTCTTGACGCCCTGCTCACCGAGGAACGCGGCGATCTCGCGACTGTAGCGGCGCACGGTGTCGGGACTCTTCGGGCCGTACGGAACACGCGCCGTGTCGCCGAAGTAGATGACGCTCTCGTGAGGAAGCTGCCGGATCACTTCCTGCGCGACGGTGAGGCCGCCGATCCCCGAGTCGAACACGCCAACCGGCGCGGAATTGTCCGTCATCGCAACTTGAGTGAAGCGGTCATCGTCGCGCTGCCCGGCGCGAGGCGCAGTCCCAGGTGCGCGCCGACGTCCCAGAGATTGGCCGCGACGAATGCGTCGACACCGGCGAGTAGATGGTTGGCAACGAGCAGCGCGATCCAGTCTTCGACGTGCGCCTGGCGCGCGTGCACGTACGCCCCGTTGAATTGCGGCGCTGCGACCTGCAGAGACGGCTGACCGAGTCCATCGACGTACGAGTTGACGATCGTGTCGTCCTGGATGCGCCGCGCTTCGTGCACGTCGGCGGCCGATTCACGAATCATGATCGCTGAAATCGCCTCGACGAGGAGAAAGCCTGCCGCCGCCTTGTGCCGTCCGAGGATGCTCTGCCCCAGCCCTGGCGCAATGAACGAATACAGAAAGGCGCGCGCGGGCGTGAGCGGGGGTTTGACCGAGTCCGCCGCGATCGTGTCCCGGCTGAACTGCCGCGCGCTGTCGGGCTGCTGCGCCGCGAGTGGTCGCGCACGAGCAGCCAGCGGCAACACCGCGACGGCGAGCACGAGGAGCGTTGCGACACGCGACAATGGCTTCACGAAATACGAATGGCGAAGACTTCGACTGGAACGCGACCGGCCGATGCAGCGTGGCGGGAGTGCATGGGAATCGAACCCACCCAACCCGACATGGTCAGGTCGCGAACGGTTTTGAAGACCGTGAGAGCCACCAGGCTCCATCCACTCCCATTGAGGTCACGCAAGCACGAGCCCGAACTGTCGGCGCGATACTACCTCGCCGATCTCGACGGCCCCCTGAACGAGGGAAACATAGTCGCGCGCACGATCACGAGGCACGGCGACGAGCAGCCCACCGGACGTCTGCGGATCGACGAGCACGGCGCGCAACGCGTCCGTGCTTCCGCTCCAGTCGACCAGCGGCTCGAGGTACGTCGCGTTGCGCTCGGCACCACCGGTTCGCACGCCGCGCACGGCGGCTTCGAGTGCTCCGGGAAGGACGGGCACACGTCGCGTGTCGATGAGAAGCGTCACAC
This sequence comes from Gemmatimonadaceae bacterium, assembly GCA_025928185.1. Lineage (GTDB taxonomy): Bacteria > Gemmatimonadota > Gemmatimonadetes > Gemmatimonadales > Gemmatimonadaceae > JAQBQB01. The sequence goes on along the minus strand of JAICKA010000018.1, from coordinate 34,526 downwards.
TACTTGCAGCGGCAATGTGCGACGCGTGGCCGAGCAGACCAAAGCCGGTGATGTCGGTGGCGCAGCGTGCGTTCATCTCGAGGGCCGCACGGCTGGCTTCGCGGTTGAGCTGACCCATCGAGGCGTGCAGCGCCTCGGCTTCAGCGACGCCGAGCTCGCCAGCTTTGCCGACCGTGGCGAGGATCCCGGTGCCGAGCGGCTTGGTGAGCACGAGCCGATCGCCGACCGATGCATTGGCATTGCTGAGAATTCGTGCCGGATGCACGCGGCCAGTCACGGAAAGCCCAAACTTCAATTCTTCGTCGATGATGCTGTGGCCACCGACGATCACGGCGCCCGCCTCGTGCACCTTGTCCTGCGCGCCGCGCAGGATGTCGGTGAGCACGGTAATCGGCAGCGCGGCGGTGGGAAATCCGACGATGTTCATCGCGGTCAGCGGCTCGCCGCCCATCGCATAGACGTCGGAGAGCGCGTTGGCCGCGGCGATCTGCCCGAACAGATATGGGTCGTCGACGATCGGCGCGAAGAAATCCACCGTCTGGACCAGGGCGAGATCGTCGGACAGCACGAAGATCCCCGCGTCGTCGAAGGTCTCGCGCCCCACGATCAGGCGCGGATCCGACTGCACGGGAAGACCACCGAGCGCGCGCGTGAGGTCGCCCGGACCCAGCTTGGCCGCTCAGCCGGCGCAGCGCGCGAACGCGGTGAGGCGAAAGAGCTCCTCACGCGTGTTCGCGGCGCCGCGTGCTCGATCCGTCATTCGAGACTGCTCATGACAGGGCGGCGACCGCCTCGATCTCGACGAGGACGCCGCGCGGCAGCGCCGAGACCTGCACCGTTGAACGGGCCGGCCGTGCGTCGCCGAGCGCGCGGCCGTACGTCTCGTTCACGACCGGAAAGTCGCTCATGTCGTGCAGGAACACGGTCGTCTTGACGACGTCCTTCCACGAGGCGCCCGCGCTCGACAGTACCGCCGCGAGATTCTGCATCACGCGCTCGGTTTGCGCGGCGACATCGCCCTGAACGATCTGTCCGGTGGCCGGATCGATCGCGATTTGTCCCGCGGTGAAAAGAAAGCCATTCGCGACGATGCCCTGCGAGTACGGGCCGATGGCGGCCGGTGCCTTGTCGGTGTGCACGATCTTGACGCTCAACGCTCGATCCTCGGAGACCCGGATTCCCGGGGCTGGAAAGTGGGTGGCGCGCTTCGGAGTGAAGCGACTGCTGATGATACCGCCACCGGGCTCGCCGATGAAGGCCGCGGGTCAGACCGGCAGGCGAAAGAGCTTCGCCGCGTTCGCGGCGACGAGCTCACCGACTTCCTGCGGTTCGGTCCCGCGGGCGGCGGCAATCCGTGCGACGGTGAAGCTCACCCAGGCAGGCTCGTTGCGTTTGCCGCGGTGCGGAACGGGTGCGAGATACGGCGAGTCGGATTCGGCGAGGATGCGATCGGCGGGAACGAGCCGGATCAAGGCATCGTCCTCCCACTTTTTGAATGTCACGATCCCACTGAACGAGACGTACCATCCGACGGCGAGCGCCGCCTCCGCCAGCGCATGGGAGCCAGTATAGCAATGCAGCACCCCTCGCACGCCGGCGACTCCCGCTTCGGCGACCATGGCGGCCGTGTCGTCCTCCGCGAGACGGGTGTGTACGACCACCGGCAGGTCGAGCTCGCGCGCGAGACGCAACTGGGCGGCGAATGCGCGGCGCTGATCCTCGCGCGGCGAATGATCATAGTGGTAATCCAGTCCGCACTCCCCGATCGCCACGGCGCCGCGACCGGCGAGGCCCGAGATGGCGGCGCTGTCACGGGCATCATCGAACTCGGCTGCATCATGTGGATGCACACCGGCGGAGAAAAACACGACGCCCGCATTTCCCGCCGCGATCTCGGCGGCGCGCTCGGCGGCAGCGATGGACTCGCCGATGCACACGATCGCGCGCGCCCCGGTGAGCCGTGCGCGCGCGATGACGCCGTCGCGGTCGACGTCGAACGCCGGATCGGCGAGATGGGCGTGGCTATCGATGAAGTTCGTCATGAAAACGCGAACCGCCGCACGGGGCGGCGGTTCGGTGCGAATTTGCGGCCGCGATTACGGCGTGCCGACCGGAGTCGGGCGCTCGCGCTTGCGTCCCTCGGACAGCGCGCGCGCCGCACCCTTGTTCTCGGGCGTCGTCGTGCGCGGCCATTTCCGTTCGATCCAGAGGAGAATGGCGCCAGCCACGTAGATCGAGCTGAACGTGCCGGTGAACACGCCGAAGGCCATGATCCACGAGAACGGCCGGATGACTTCACCGGCGAAGATCAGCAGCGCCATCGTCGCCGCGAACACCGTCACGTGCGTCAACACGGAGCGCGGCAGGGTCTCGTTGATCGAGCGGTTGAGCACGTCGCGCAGCGATTCCTTCCGCTGCTTTTTCAAATTCTCGCGCACGCGATCGAAGATGATGATCGTGTCGTTGAGTGAATAACCGATCACCGTCAGCAACGCCGCCACGACGGTGAGCGAGATCTCGAGACGCATCATCGCGAGAAACGCCATCGTCGTGAGGATGTCGTGCATGGTCGCGATGGTGGCCGCGAGGCCGAAGCGCCATTCGAACCGAATGGCCAGATAGATCAGCGTGACGATGAACGAGATGAGAATGGCGGTGATCGCCTTGGTCGTCAGCTCGTTACCGACGCTGGCGCCGACACTCTCCGTGCGACCGATCTTGGCCGGGTTGTCGGGCAGCCTCACCGCCAGAATCCGGGCGATCTCCGCGCCGACGCTGTCGGCATTGACCGCGGTTGCCGCGCCTTCCTTCGCCTGCACCTTGACGAGAAAATCCTTCGGATCTCCGAACGTCGTGACCTCGGCGCCCGCGTAGCCCGCCTGATCGACGGCATTGCGGACTGCATCAGCCGGCGGCGCCTTGGCGAACTGGAGCTGCATCGTGCTGCCGCCGGTGAACTCGACGCTGTAGTTGAGCGCGTGGCCGTTGTGCCGGGCCGCGTGCACGCCGAGCAGGATCATCCCGAGAATGATGAACGCGATGGTGCCCGTCGCGGCCGTCTTCCAGTACTTGATGAAGTCGTACTTCGTGTCGTGGAGAATGCGAAACATGGGAGTCTCAGATGCTCAGCGTCTGGGCGCCGCGCGAGCGGTTGAGCCACAGGAGATAGAAGGTCCGCACCACGAAGATCGAGGTGACGAGCGAGGCGACGATACCGGCGATCAGCGTGACGGCAAAACCCTTCACGGCGCCGGTACCGAACTGGTACAGGACCGCGGCGGTCAGGATGGTCGAGACGTTCGAGTCGACGATGGCGGGCATCGCGTGACGGAAGCCCTCGTCGATCGACGTTCGTACGGTCTTGCCGCGTGCCAGCTCTTCTCGAATTCGCTCGAATATGAGCACGTTCGAATCGACGGCCATGCCGATCGACAACACGAAGCCAGCAATACCCGGAAGCGTGAGCACGGCATTGAAGCCGGCGAGCGTGGCGAGTGTGTACAGCATGTAGAGGACCAGACCGCCAACAGCCAGGATGCCCGAGAAGCGATAGTAGCCGATCATGATGATGATGACGAGCGCCACCGAAATGATCATCGCACGCATGCCCTTGTTGACCGAATCTGCGCCAAGGCTCGGGCCAATCACCTGCTGCTCGGCGACGCGGAGCGGCACCGGCAGCGCACCCGCGCGAAGCACGAGCGCCAGGTCCTGCGCGTCCGCGAGGCTCTTGCCGCCCATGGTGATCTGGCCGCGCGTGCCAATCGCACTTTCAATCACTGGCGGGCGACCCATGACGCGGCCATCGAGCACGATGGCCATGTAGTCCTGAATATGTCGTCCCGTTTCGGTGCGGAAGCGACGACCGCCGACATTGTCCATCTCGAATTCGACGATCGGACCCTCGCCAGTCGGGCTCTGCGCCGGACGCGCGTTGGTCAGATACTCGCCGGTGATGATCGGCTTGGAGTCGACCAGGTACCAGGCGCGATACCACTTGCCCTGCATCGACGCCGAGTCGGTCGACGGCAACAGCGTCTTGCCCGGCGGGATTGCGGCCTGCACCGCGGAGTCGGCGAGGAAATCCTGCAGTTGCGCCACCTTGTCGGACTCCACGTAGAACTCGCCCGGCATGCTGCCCTGCTGGAACAAACTCGAGAAGGCGCCACCCGCCTGAAGCTTGAGCGAATCATTCGCGGCCGAATCCTTCGATGCCGCGGCACCCGCCTTCTTGGTCGAGTCGTTCGCCTTCGACGTGTCGGCGGTCGTCAACAGGCCCTGCAGACCCTTGTTCGCTGGCGTCGGCGTCGCGGCCGCAGCACCGGGAACCTTCGCGAGGAGACCGCGCTGCTTCACGACCTGATCGAGCCGAGGCAGCGCGCGCTCGAGCGCCTGCGTCTTGTCGGTGATCATGAACTGAAGAAACGCCTGCTCCTGAACGAGCTTGCGCGCGCGAGTCGGATCCTGAATGCCCGGAATTTCAACGACGATCCGATCGTTCCCCTGTTTTTGCACGATAGGCTCGGACACCCCGTAGCCCTCGATGCGGGTCCGCACCGTCTTCAGCGCTCGATCGATCGCGTCCGCCTTCTTGTCGGCCGGAATCGTTTGCGCGGAGTCGTTCACCTCGAGTGCGAGGTAGGTGCCCCCCTTTAGATCGAGGCCCTCCTGGAGCGGAACCTTGCGGACCGTGTCCTCGTGAAACACCCCGTTGGCGCCACGCACCCGCGTCGTGACGTTGCGCGGGAACAGGAAGAAGATCGATACCGCACAGAGTGCGAGAATCGTCAGAATTCGGGCTCGGAGGGACATGCGACTGCGGGAAGGAGGGAGGGGCCTTTCGTAGAACCTATAACGTTAGCTGCGCCTTACGCTTGGGTCAACGCAACGCGCGCCTCGTCCGCGTCGCGGGCGAGCTGCGCCACCAGCGCCTCGGCGCCGCTGAACCGCATGGTGTCCCGCAACCGTCGAACGAACGCAACGGAAACAAGTTGGCCATACCAGTCGCCAGCAGCCTCGAACACGTTGACCTCGAGTGTCCGCTCCGCTTCGCCGAACGTCGGACGGCCGCCGAGGTTCATCATGCCGCCAAAGCTCCCACGCGAAGAGCGAATGCGAACGGCGTATACCCCATCGGGCGGGAGAAGTTTGCGCGGGCTCGCGAGTGCCACGTTCAGTGTCGGATAGCCGAGATCCCGGCCGCGCTGCTGACCGGGCACGACCGTGCCGTCGAAGAAGTACGGCTGACCGAGGTCGGCTTCTGCCACTTCGAGCCGGCCGGCGAGCACCGCGGCGCGAATCGCGCTCGACGAGATCGGCTCGCCTGCTTCATCGAGTGTGGGTGACACGACATCGACGTCGAAATGCAACCGATCGCCAAGGTTCGCCAGCACGTCGACGTCACCGGCTCGCCCGCGACCCAGCCCATGATCGTAGCCCGCCACGAGCGCGCGCACATGGTATCGCCGAACGAGTACCAACTCCACGAACTGCTCGGCGCTGAGCTTGGCGAGCGCCGGCGTGAACGGAACCGCGACCACGAGCAGCGGCCCGCTGTCCACCAGCGCACGGAGCTGCTCGTTGCCTGGCGTGAGAAGCAGCGGCGCCTCGTCGGGGTGGATCACTTCGAGCGGGTGCGGGCGAAAGGTGACGACGAGCGCCGGCAGGCCCGCAGCGTCGGCACGCTCGTGCAGCCGGCGCAGGATGTCCCGATGGCCGCGGTGCACGCCGTCAAACGTGCCGACTGTGACGACGGCGCCTCCCTCCAGTTGCGGCAATCCGCTCCGCTCAGGCATCGCGCAGGACGAGCGCGGGCCGGAGCTCGTCACCGGCGCGCACGGCGACGGCGATGAGCGTTTGCTCATCGTCGACCAGCGCAACCCGGTCGTCTCCCGGCCGTGCGGCGATCGAATTCCCGTGCACGACGCGGCCGAGCTCCGCGGTGTCGAGGCGCCGCGCCGGGAGCGCGGGGATGGCGTCGCGCAACGGCCGCAGCCGCGCCCCCGCCGCCGCGAGCTCGTCGAGCGGTACGGCCTCCTCGACGGAGAACGGGCCGCTGGCCAGACGGCGCAGCGCGCCGAGATGCGCGGCGCTGCCGGCGAGGCGGCCGAGATCGCGCGCCAAGGCTCGCACGTAGGTGCCGCCGCTGCACGTGATGCGAACATTCAGCGTTTCCTCATCGCGCGCCCGGAGCTCCCATCCGTGCACGACGACCGGCGACGGCGGCAGCTCGAGCGGCTCGCCGCGCCGTGCGGCGGCGTAGGCGCGCCGGCCGCCGACCTGCTTGGCCGAGAACGCCGGAGGAGTCTGGTCGATCGCCCCCGTCAGCCGTCCGATGCCTTCGGCGATCGCCGCATCGGTCGGCATCGGCGACGCACGCGTCGGCTCGCCGGTCCGGTCGTCGGTCGTGGTCTCGGTGCCGAAGCGGATGAGCGCGTCGTAGACCTTTGGCTCGCCCTCGACGTACGGCATGAGTCGCGTACCGCGGCCAACCAGCATGACGAGCAAGCCGGTTGCGAATGGATCGAGCGTTCCGGTGTGTCCGACGCGACGCTCGCCGGTAATGCGACGCACGACGCCGACGGCGTCGTGCGAGGTGATGCCGGCCGGTTTGTCGACGAGCAGCAGTCCGGTGAGCTCAGTCGTCGCCGTCGGCATCCGCGGGCTTGCCGTCCCGGATCTGCGCGAGGAGATCCTCGATGCGAGATGCACGGGCAACGCTCTCGTCGGGGCGGAACGAGATCTCCGGCGCGAGTCGCAAGCGCAACGCTCGGCCGACGCGGGACCGGAGATGGGCCGCGGCGCTGGCCAATCCTTCGAACGTTGCCGCGCGCTCCGTATCCGTGCCCATGACGCTCACGAAGACGGTCGCGTGCCGAAGGTCGCGCGTCACTTCGGCGCCCGTGACGGTCACGAGTCCCGCAATGCGAGGATCCTTGACGTCGGTCGCGAGAAATGTCGCGACCTCCTCGCGGATGGCCTCCGCCACCCGGTCGGGGCGGCGATTTTCGCTGGCCATGGTGGGCCTACGTCGCGGAGATGGTGGATTCCAGGGTGCGCGCGAACTCCTCGGTGCGGTAGCACTCGATGACGTCGCCGACCTTGATGTCGTTGAAATTCTCCACGCCAATACCGCACTCGAAACCCTCGCGCACCTCGCGCGCATCGTCCTTGAACCGCTTGAGCGAAGCGAGCACGCCGTCGAACACCTCGACGCCGTCGCGAATCACGCGCACGCGGCCCTGGCGATTGATGACGCCGTTCCGCACCGAGCAGCCGGCGATCGTCCCGACACGAGAGATCTTGAACACCTCGCGCACTTCGGCGTCGCCGAGCACCACCTCGCGCTCCTCGGGACGAAGCATGCCTTCCATCGCGGCGCGTACGTCGGCGACGGCTTCGTAGATGATGCGGTACAGCTTGATGTCGACGCCTTCGCGTTCGGCCGCCGTGCGAGCGTTGTTGTCCGGTCGGACGTGGAAGCCGATGATGATCGCGCCGGACGCCTTGGCGAGCAGAATGTCGCTCTCGGTGATGGCACCGACGCCCCGATGCACGATGTCGACTTTGACTTCGGGCGTCGACAACCGGCCGAGCGCATCGGCCAGCGCTTCCGCCGGTCCGCCCTGGTCGGCCTTGATGAGGATTTGCAGAACGTGCGCCTGACCGGCCGCGGCCTGCGCCATGAAATCCTCGAGCGTTACGCCACCGCGCGTGCCGCGCCGGCTGCGTGCTTCGCGATCGAGGCGCTGGCGCCGCTGTGCCACTTCGCGAGCGGCAGACGCATCCTCGACGACGAGCATCTGATCGCCCGCCATCGGCACGCCTTCGTAGCCGAGCACCTGCACCGGAATGGCCGGCCCGGCGAGCTTCACGTGATTGCCGCGCTCGTCGAGCAGCGCGCGCACGCGTCCGGAGAACATGCCGCAGATGAAATCGTCGCCGACGTGCAGCGTGCCGTTCTGCACCAGCACCGTCGCGACCGGGCCCTTGCCGGCATCGAGCTGTGCTTCGACCACCGTGCCCTGCGAACGGCGATTCGGATTCGCCTTGAGATCGAGAATCTCCGCCTGCAGCAGAATCTGGTCGAGCAACGTGTTGACGTTCGTGCCCTTCTTGGCCGAGATCTCGGTCGAGAGCACCGTGCCGCCGTACTCCTCGAGCACGACACCGTGCTGCAGCAGCTCCTGCTTCACCTTGTTCGGATTTGCCTGCGGCAAATCGATCTTGTTGATCGCGACGATGAGCGGCACGCCGGCGTTCCTGGCGTGTGAGATCGCTTCGACCGTCTGCGGCATCACCGAGTCATCCGCGGCCACGACGAGCACGACGATGTCGGTGACCTGCGCGCCGCGCGCACGCATGGCCGTGAACGCTTCGTGGCCCGGCGTGTCGAGGAACGTGATCAGTCGGCCATCCGGGAGACTCACGTGGTACGCGCCGATATGCTGCGTGATTCCACCCGCTTCGCCGGCGACGACGTTTGCCTTTCGGATGTAGTCGAGCAGCGACGTCTTGCCGTGATCGACGTGACCCATGATCGTGACGATCGGCGGACGGGGGACCTGATCTTCCGCGCGATCTTCCGGCGCTTCGGCGATGGACTCCGCCTGGTACGCGTCTTCGCGCACCGCCTGAAAACCGAACTCACCGGCGATCAACTCGATCTGGTCGAAGTCGAGGCGCTGGTTGATCGTCACCATCAATCCGAGATTCTTGAACGCGAACGCCACGATCTCCGTGGCGGCTACGCGGATGATCTGCGCGAGCTCGCTGACGGTGATGAATTCGTTGACGTGGACGGTCTTGCGCTCGCGCTCGGCCTCGGCCGCGCGTGCGGCCTCGAGATCGTCGCGCGTGCCGCGGCGGAGATCGCCGCCCGTGCGGCGCGTCGTACCACCACGCAGCGTGGCCATCGTCTTCGAGATGTTCGCGTCGACCGCTTCCTGATCGACCGCGCCGCGCTTGCCCTTTTTGCGACGTCCGCCGCGATCGGCGGCCCCGCCAGCCGGTTGTGCGCGCTTGTCGTCACGGCGCGGCGGAGCACCGGCCCCGCCACCAGGCGCGCCAGACGCGACGGGCCGCGGCGGAAAGCCGCTGCTGCTCGCGACCGGACGCGGACGCGGTGCACCTGGAGTGACCGGACGCGGCCGCGCGCGTTGGCGATCCGGCGCAGTCGGATGCGAATGCGCAGCCGTAGCGCGCGGCGATTCGATCGTCGGGGCGGGGCGAGCAGTATCGGCTTCGGGCTCGGTACGTGCCGCGGCACGCTCCGCAGCAGCGGCTTCGGCCTGTGCCTGTGCGGCTTCGGCGGCGCGGAGCGCTTCGATGCGAATCGCCTCGACGCGCGCAGCCTCCGCGGCTGCCGCTTCCTGCTGTGCGGCGGCCTCCGCGGCGGCAGCTTCCGCCGCCGCGGCAACTGCGGCTTGTTCCTCGGCGGCTGCCTGCACGTCAGCCGCTTTGCGACGACGACGCACTGGCGCTTCGGCCCCGGCCTCTGCCGCCGGTGCGGCGGCCGGCTCGGGCTCCGGCGCTGCCTTGGTGCGGCGGCGGCGTGTGGTAGCGGCCGGCGCGGCTTGGCGTTCGGCGCGCGCACGCTTCTCGCGCTCCCAACGCGCGCGGATTCGGGCGACCTGATCGTCGGTGAGCTTGCTGGAATGGCTGCGAACGGGAATGTCCATCTGCCGCAGGACGCTTGCGACGTCATCGGCGGACGTTCCGAACTCGTTGGCCAACTCACTGACTGAAAGCTTGCTCAAACACCCTCCTCACGCGGTCGAACCGGATCCGACGTTGCCAGATCGCGAAGGCCGGCAGCAAGCTGCCGATCGACGATGCCCACCACCGCCGTCTGATCGCGACCGACCGCCGCGCCCAATCGGGAAGCGGACGGTACTTCTATAAATCTAACGCGCCGAGCATTGAGCAGCGGCACGATCTTGTCCAGACTGTTGGGTGATGCATCCGTCGCGACGACGGCGAGCATCACCTTGTTTCGCTTTACTGCTTCCCGCACTTGCTGCACGCCGACGACCGCGCCGCGGCTTCGAACGCCAAGCCCGACAAGTCGAAGCACTCGCGGCTCCGCGGTGGTTTCCATCGGCGGCCGCGATCAGGCGGCGGTACTGCCTTCCCCGCCCGCCCGCTCCTCGGCGCTCGCGTCCTCGGTCGTCAATTCGTCGATCATGGCCATGATGCGATCGGCCTCCTCCGGTGCGATGCCCGGAAGCTTGAGAAAATCCTCACGATCGAGATCGATGATGTCGTTCAACGTGCGATAGCCGGCGTCCTCGAGCACCGCGACCGTGGCCGGCGGCATGCCGCCGATCTCCGTGAGGCGAACATCCGCCACTTCTTCCGTCTCTTCCGGAAGCGGCGCGAAAATCTGCGACTCGCCGCCCCGCTCCATCCACTCGCGGCTCGAGTACAGATCGATCTTCCAACCGGTGAGCTCGGACGCGAGGCGCACGTTCTGACCGTTGCGGCCGATGGCCAGCGACAGCTGATCCTCGTCCACGACCGCCTGGATCGTCTTGCTGGCCGGATCGCTGAACACGCGGGCGACCTTCGCCGGTGCCAGGGCGAGCTTGGCGAATCGCTCCGGGTCCGGCGACCACGGCACGATGTCGATGCGTTCGCCATTCAACTCGTTGACGACGGCCTGCACGCGCGAGCCCTTGAGCCCGACGCATGCGCCGACTGGGTCGATCGAGTCGTCGCGCGAGAACACGGCGATCTTCGTGCGGCTGCCGACTTCGCGCGCGGCGGCGCGGATTTCCACGATGCTCTGCTGGATCTCCGGCACCTCGAGCTTGAACAGAGCCTGGACGAACAGCGGATCGCCGCGACTCAGGATCAGACGCGGTCCCTTGGGCGTTTCCTCGACGCGCTTGAGCACCGCGCGAATCGGCTCGCCCTGGTGGTAGTGCTCGCGATGATTCTGCTCGCGATATGGAATGATCGCTTCCGCCTCGCGGAACTTGTTGAGCATGATCACCAGCTTGCCGCGCTCGATCTGCTGCACTTCGCCGGAGAGCAGGTCGCCGACGCGAGTCGCGAACTCGTCGCGGATACGCGTGCGCTCGCCCTCGCGGACTCGCTGAATGATGCGCTGCTTGGCCGCCTGCACCGCGGCGCGGCCGAACACGGCGAAGTCGATCGGCTCTTCCATGACGTCGCCGACCTCGAAGCTCTCGTCGTACGAGCGCGCGTCGTCGAGCGAGATCTCCCGGCTGGGATCCTCGATCGCGGCGACGACGGTCTTCAGCAGGACGATGCGGATGTCGCCCTTGCCGTCGTCGATGTCGACCTCGGCCTGAACCGTCGGCCCGTACTTCTTCGCGAGCGCGGCCAGGATGCCGTCCTGGAGCAACGCATACAGTTCCGCGCGATCGAGCTGCTTGGTGTTGGATACCTCGCGAAACGCGGCGAGAATCTCTGCAGAACTGACCATCCAGGACCCCTCATGTGTGTGCGAGCCGCATCACTGCCGCGACGATCGCGATTATCGATTACAGGTGAAAGGCGAGCCGCGCCTCCTTGACGGCGGTCAGCGGAATGCGACGCTGTTGCCCGGCTTTGGGCTCGAGCACCGCAACCTCCGACCCTGACGCTCCTTCCACTCCCAAAATTCTGCCTTCAATGCGGCCGCCTTCGTCCGGCGCCAGCACGTTTGCCCACTGCCCCACGAATCGATGCCAATCGGCCGAGCTGCGCAGCGGCCGCTCGCCCGGCGACGACACCTGCAGCACATACTGCGGCGACACGAGATCGCTGTCGTCGAGCCGCGCCTCGAGCGCACGCGACGCGCGCGCACAGTCGTCCACCGTGACTGCACCACCGTCGCGCCGATCGATGCGAACCTCGATCAGCGGACGGGCCCGCGTTCCGCCCCGCCGCAGCTCGACGAGATCGTATCCGACCCCGTCAAGCTCCGATACGACAACAGCTTCCAGCGCGTCCTTCACATCGAGTCGAGAAAGTCGTCAAGAACAAAAAAATGTGGGGAGCCTCCCCCACATTTCGCTCGCGGTCAACAAGGGCCGCGCAGCATCAGTAAGGTAGACCGGGCGTGGGGGAAGGTCAAGCTGAGTGGCTCGTCCGTGGTCCGCGTCCGTCGTTGTCGCGCAGGTCGAGTGTGGCGCGCCGAATCGGGTTCGATCGAATTGGGGGACGCGGATCTGGCGGAAGCTGGCGAACGAGGCGCCGGTTGCGGTCCGCGTAGCGCAACGAGCTCCGTGCGGCGGTCAAGAACATCGATGACTTCATGGTGGTGGCGTACCTGCCAACTCCCCGATCCGATAATCCGCAAACTCCGCAGTCCCGTTCGACTCTTTCTGGCGCGAAAGACTCTCGCGCCACCCGGTCGCGCGGCTCCGGCTGCGTCTCAGGGAGAGGAACGCGGTCGCGGAGAACTGCGGAGAACGGCGGAGAGGCGCGGAGAAGCGTTCGCGGGCGTGTTGATGAATGATGAACGACGACTGCACCGCACATCACGCCCGAGATTTTCGGCGTTCTCGGAAGCGGCAGCTCGGATCGGCGATGGCTCCCTCTGTCGTCACAAATCAAGTCTTCTCAGCGGTGCTCCGCCGTTCTCCGCAGTTCTCCGCGGCTTCGCGATTCTCTACCGAGCGACGATGCCGACCTAGTCCAAACAGGTGTGAAACACGGATGCCACGAACGGTGACGGATCGAACGGACAAAAAAACCCAAATGCTTTTGGGCTGTGGCGCGACAGAACCGACGCGCCGCCACCGGCCGATCCGCGCCTCGTTCGCCAGTTTTCGCAAAATCCGCGTCCCCCAATGCAGTCCAACCCGATTCGGCGCGCCAGGCTCACCCCGCGCGACACTACGGACTGCGGACCACGGACTAGATGTCCGCGATCATCACCCCAAGCTGTCGGCCGGAATCACCCGCGCGGTGCGAGAAGAAGCGATCGTTGTTGCAGCGGGTACACATCGGGCTGCTCGTGATGTGGCGAACGCCACGGGCGCGCGCGTGATCGGCGATGAGCGCGCGAAGATCGACGGTGCGTGGCGCGCCGGGGTCGGTCCCGGTGAGCTGCGCGTACACGTCCGCACTCACCTCGTAACACTTGCCGCAGATCGCGGGACCGGTATGCAGACGGAGTTCCGCCGCTCGGAAACCGAGCTGCACCAGCGCATCGATTCCACGCTCCACGATACGCGCCGCCGTGCCGCGCCAGCCCGAGTGCAACAACGCGATCGCGCCGGACGGATGCGCGAGGAACACCGGCACACAGTCAGCCACCGTAACGGCGACTGCGGTGCCCCGCTCCGCGGCCACGTGACCATCGGCGCCATCCGCGCGAAGCCAGCCTTCCCACACCGGCTCGTGGATCAGCACGCGGGCGCCGTGCACCTGCGATGCAGTGGCGAGGCGCGGCCCTCCGGTGCGCAGCTCGTGTCGCAGCTCGGACCAGCGTCCCATCACTTCATGCACGGGCTCCTGGGCCTGTACGCCGAATGTGCCCGTCGCGCGTGTAGTGGTGAAAGCTCGAATACCGTACGCGTCCAGCTCGGGCACCGGCTCGGACTGGGCGATCACGCTCATCGAGCGCGCCGATCCTCCACCCGCTCGATCTTGGCGCCGAGATCACGCAGCCGCTCGTCGATGCGCTCGTAGCCCCGTTCGATCTGCCCGACGTTGTTGATCGTGCTCTCTCCGTCCGCGCACAACGCGGCGAGGAGCATCGCCATGCCGGCACGAATGTCCGGAGAGTCGACCGAGCTGGCGCGCAGCTGCGACGGACCGGAGACCAGTGCGCGATGCGGATCGCACAGCACGATCCGCGCGCCCATGCCGACGAGCTTGTCGACGAAGAAGAGCCGCGACTCGAACATCTTCTCGTGGATCAGGATCATTCCGGTACACTGCGTCGCGGTGACGAGCGCGATCGACATCGTGTCGGCCGGGAACGCGGGCCACGGTTGATCCTCGAGCTTCGGCACGTGTCCGCCGAGATCGCTCTGAATGACCTTTTCCTGTTCGGCAGGCACGACGAGATCAGGCCCTTCGATCTTGCAGCTGATCCCGAGCCGCGCAAAGCCCATCAGCGTCGATCGCAGGTGCTCGACGCCGGCGTCGGCGATGCGGATCTCGGACTTGGTAACAGCGGCAAGGCCGATGAACGAGCCGACCTCGATGTGATCGGGACCGATCCGATGCGTGGTGCCGCCGAGGGTGCGGCCGCCGTTGATTGTCAGCTTGTTCGTGCCGATGCCGTCAATCTCGCCGCCCAGCGCGACCAGAAAGTGGCAGAGATCCTGAACGTGCGGCTCGCTGGCGGCGTTCCGGAGGACGGTCGTACCGCGCGCCGCGACTGCGGCCGTGACGGCGTTCTCCGTCGCCGTGACGCTCGGCTCATCGAGAAAGACGTCGGCGCCGCGGAGGCCGGGAGTCGAGAGATGAAAGCTGTCGTCGAGCCGAAAGCTCGCGCCAAGCCGCTCGAGAGCGAGAAAATGCGTATCGACGCGCCGTCGGCCGATCACATCGCCGCCGGGCGGCGGCAGCTGGATCTCGCCGCAGCGCGCAAGCAGCGGCGCGGCGAGTAGAATCGATGCACGAATGCGCTTGCACAACACGGGATCCAGATCGGCCGAGCGCACGGTCTTGGCGTGAATGTGCAACGAATTGCGCGACGTCCAGCGCAGGTCGACGCCGGCGGAGGCGATGAGCTCGACCAGTGTTTCGACATCCCGAATGCGGGGCACATTCTCCAGCGTGACGGGATGCTCGGTAAGCAGCGCCGCACAGACAATCGGCAGCGCTCCGTTCTTGTTGCCCGAGGGACGAATGGTGCCGGACAGCGTGTGTCCGCCTTCGACGACGTACTGCAGTGCATTCATGATATGAGCGAAGCCGGTGCGGGTTGCAGGCGTGGCGAAGAATGGACGGAACGGCGCATGAAGGTCAATGGGACCGCGCACATTCTGGTCCGTTGTCCGTTAGACCGCGGACAACGGAGCGCGGATGACGGACCATTTGCCTTCGGGCTTCTCGCGCGCTACGATGCGCCGGTGCGGCTGGCCTCGCCTTGGCCTTGCGCTTGCACATCATTTGTTTCGCATCGTCGCGCACGCGACGTTTCGCTCGTCCACCGAGGCACGCACGCATGACCGGTTTGATCGCTCCGCTCGGAGCGCACCTGCTGCAAGGCGTGACGGCGCTGCACGACACGATCTACACCAAGGCGGTCGGCGCCGATCGCGGCATGTTCGAGCACATCGCGGAGATCGCCGCGGCAATCAACACGCTAGCGCTGCTCGCGCTCACGATCGTCATCGCGACGATCGCCTGGAAGCTGCGGGCGGCCTACAACCGATCGATGCATCTGCTGGAAGCCATCCGGTCCGATCTCGCCCCAGTCGTGCAACAGGCCCGCTCGATTGGCGACGACGTCAAGATCGTGACCAGATCGATTCGGGCGGACATGGCCGCCGTCGACGAAACGATTGCCGAGGCGAATCAGAAGCTCCAAGGGGCGATCGATGCCACGGAGCAGCGCGTGCGCGACTTCAACGCGCTGCTCGACGTCGTGCAGGACGAGGCGGAGCGGATGTTCGTTTCCACCGCATCGACGGTACGGGGCATGCGGCGTGGCGCGGCAGCATTCCATGAGCGCGGTGGGACGGAGTTTGCGTCTGACGAGCTCGAGGCGGCCGCTGTGGCCGACGCTCTCGACATTCAGGAGGAAGGCGATGGCCACGACGGCAGTCCCGAATCGGCCGCGGCGACGCTCCCAGCGGCCCCACGTGTCCGTCCGCGCCCAGGACAGCGTAGACGAGCGTGACACCGAGTACGACCTGCTTACCGCCGCGCTGATCGGGATGACGATCGGCGCCGGACTGACATTCATGCTGCGTCGCGGGCCCTCGGGCCGGCGGCCGGCGAGCCCGGCTATGCGCGGCCTCGGTCGCGGCGCGAGCTGGGCTGGGCGGCATGCGCTGCAGCTCGGTGGCAGCGGCGCCCGCTGGGCGGCACGCGGCGGCGAGGCAGCGTGGAAGCGCATTCCACGAGAAGAGATTGGAGCGCATGTGAGCGACTACATGGGCCGCGCACGCGACGCGATCGACGACGCGGTGGAATCGGAGCTCGCGGATTTGCGGCGGGCCATCCGCCGGCAACGGAAGCGCCTTGGTGTGTGAGGCGCGGCGCGGCAGACCGGCCGTGATCGCGGCCGGCCGCTGCCTGCTCATCGCCTGCCTGGCCCTCGCGATCGCCCCGTCTGTGGCGCACGCCTGGACGCCGGGCACCCATGTGTTCCTCGGCGAGGCGGTCATTCGTTCGCTTGCCCTGCTCCCGCCGGCCGTCGCCAGCCTGCTGCAGGAATTCCCATATGACTTTCTCTATGGGTCGATTGCCGCGGACACGAGCATTGCCAAGAAATACGCGCCGGCTGGCCGACACTGCCACTCGTGGACCGTCGGCATGGAGATTCTCGACGGCGCTCGCGACGATCCGTTGAGGGCGTTCGGGCTTGGCTATCTCGCGCATCTCGCGGCCGATGCCGTGGCGCACAACTACTTCGTGCCAATGCAGCTCGCGCTCACCTCGAGCACGACCGCCCTCGGACATTCGTACTGGGAGAGCCGGTTCGAGACGCACCTCGGCAACGAATGCGCGCGGCGCGCCCGCGAGCTGATTCTGATCGACCACTCGCGCTCGGACGGCCTGCTCGATCGCGTGTTGAGTCCGACGATCTTCAGCACGCCGACCAATCGGCGGATTTTCCGCGGCATGGTCATCGTCGCCGACAATGAATCGTGGCAGCGCATCTTTGCGCTCATGACCGAGAACAGCCGCTGGGATCTTGGCGATGCCGAAGTCGGCCGCTACCTGGCTCGGTCGTACGACTTCATCATCGATCTGCTCCAGCGCATGGATGGCGCGGAGCCGCTGCAGCTCGACCCATCGGGCGACGAGGCGCTGCGCATGGCCAAGATCGTGCGCCGTCGCGTGCTCCGCGAAGCGGGCGAACAGCGCCTTCGCGAGGAAGCGACCAAGCGCTTCGGCATGCCGGCGAGCGAGCTGCGGCACGCAGCGCGGCTCGGATCGCCGATCTACGTGCCCGGCCGGGCGGCGAGCAACTGATTTACGCGCTGCGGATCGGCGCTGCCCTTCGACTTCTTCATCACGTGTCCAACGAGCACGCCGAGCAGGCGGCGCTCGCCGCCGAGGAATCGCGCCGCTTCGTCGGGATGCTCACCGAGCACTTCGTCGATCCATCGCGTGAGCGTTGCGTCATCCGACACCTTCAGCAACCCGTCGCGCTTCGCGATGTCGCGCGCGCGGCCACCCGAGTCGACCATTGCGCCGAAGATGCGTTTGGCCGCCGTGCCGCTGACGGCTCCATTGCGGACCATGACGATCAGCTCGGCGAGATCCGCCGGACGCACGGTGAAATGCGCGATCGACTGGCCAGTCGACTTGAGGGCGGCGAGCACCTCGCCGAGCGTCCAGTTGGCGGCGGCCTTGGGGTCGTCGCTCTGCCGGGCGACCTGCTCGAAAAAGTCGCCGAGCATCGGATCCGCGGTGAGCACGCCGATGTCGTAGTCGGTGAGCGCCGCGTATTCGCGATGGTAGCGCTCGCGCCGCGCTCTCGGGAGCTCGGGCAAGTCGCGCCGGATTCGATCAATGCGCTCGAGCGGGAGCACGAGCGGCGGCAGGTCGGGATCGGGAAAGTACCGGTAGTCGTGACTCTCTTCCTTCGATCGCGCCGGGCGGACCGTGCCGGCGTTCGCATCCCACAACATCGTTTGCTGCGCGATCGTTCCGCCCGCGTCGAGCACACCGCATTGTCGGACGAATTCCGCGTCGAGCGCGCGGACCACGGCGGAGAATGAATTCAGGTTCTTGATCTCCGTCTTGGTCCCGAGCTGCGTCGCGCCGCGCCGTCGGGTGCTGACGTTCGCGTCGGCGCGCAGACTCCCCAGCTCCATGCTGACGTCGCTCACGCCGGCATACTCCAGGATCTGCGCCAACGTCCGAAGGTAGGCATCGGCTTCGTCCGAGCCGCGCATTTCGGGCTCGCTCACGATCTCGATCAACGGCACGCCGGCCCGATTGAGATCGATCGCGGTGGCGCCGGCAAACCGATCGTGCACGGACTTGCCTGCATCCTCCTCCATGTGCACGCGGGTGAGTCCGATGACGATTGGCGAACCATCGCGCCGCACTCCGATCTCGAGCCGGCCGCCCGTCGCAAGCGGCGCGTCGAATTGAGAGATCTGATAACCCTTCGGCAGATCCGGATAAAAATAGTTCTTGCGCGCGAACACCGACGTACTCTGCACGTCGCACTCGAGCGCGACGGCCGCGCGGATCGCGAGCTCCACCGCGCGATCGTTGAGCACCGGCAAGGCGCCGGGCAGGCCCAGGCACACTGGGCACGTGTTCGCGTTCGGTGCCGCGCCCGTTTCGGCGGAGCAGCGGCAGAAGATCTTCGTGTCGGTCGCGAGTTGCACGTGCACTTCGAGGCCGACGACCATCTCGTATCGTTCGCTTGGGGCCGCGGCGCCGCTCATCGGTGCGCCACCTCGCCGAGCGCGCGTTCCAGCGCGTACGCGGCGACGAACATCTGCCGCTCGCCGAAGTGCGGTGCGATGAACTGTCCGCCGACCGGCAGCCCGTCGACTCGGCCGATCGGCAGCGACATCGCCGGCACGCCGGCGAGATTCGCCGAGCAGGTGAACAGATCGGCGAGATACATCTCGTAAGGATCCGATTTCGCGCCGAGGGGAAACGCCGTCGTCGGCGTGGTGGGCGTGAACAAGAGGTGGACGCCGCCGGCGAACACGCGGGCGAAATCGCGCGCGATCAGCGCTCGCACCTGCTGCGCCTTGCGATAGTATGCGTCGTAGTAGCCGGCGGACAGCACGTAGGTGCCGAGCAGGATGCGCCGCGTCACCTCGGGCCCGAAGCCGCGCGAGCGCGTGGCCTCGTACATCGCGCTCAGGCCGTCGCCGTCGATGCGCAATCCGTATCGCACGCCGTCGAACCGCGCGAGGTTCGACGAGGCCTCCGCCGGCGCGATGATGTAGTACACCTCGATGGCCAGCGCGCTGTGCGGCAGCGAAACGTCGCGTACCTCGGCACCAAGTCGACGGAGCGCTTCGAGCGCCGCATCGCAGCGGGTGCGAATCCGCGCGTCGAGATGATCGGGGAAATACTCCCTCGGCCGGCCAATCACCACGCCCGTCAAACCTCCGCGAGCCGCGTCGCGATAGCTCGGCACCGGCTCGGCGGCGCTCGTGGAATCGAGCGGATCGAGGCCCGCGATGGTCTCGAGGCCGAGCGCTGCGTCGTCGACCGATTTCCCGAATACGCCGATCTGGTCGAGCGATGACGCGAACGCCACGAGCCCGTATCGACTCACACGGCCGTACGTCGGCTTCACACCGACCACACCGCAGAACGCAGCGGGCTGGCGCACGGAGCCGCCGGTCTCCGACCCGAGCGCAATGCGCACGATGCCGGCGGCGACGCTCGCAGCCGAGCCGCCGGAGGAACCACCGGGCACCCGATCCGGCGCGAGCGGATTGCGCGCCGGGCCAAACGCGCTGTGCTCGGTGGACGAGCCCATCGCGAACTCGTCCATGTTCGACTTCGCGACGACGACCGCACCGGCATCGCGCAGCCGGCGCACGACGCTCGCCTCGTACGGACTGACGTACCCTTCGAGGATGCGCGAGGCGCACGACGTCGGCATGTCGAGCGTCGCGATGTTGTCCTTGATGACGACTGGCACCCCGAACAAGACGCCCGGATGCGCACGGCGCAGCGCGCTCGCCTGCCGGCGCGCGCTGTTTCGATCCTGATATAAGAGAATGTTCAACCCGTCGCGCCCCGCCCCGACCTGCTCGGCGCGCCCGAAGCTCGCCTCCACCGCGGCGCCGACCGTCAGCTCGCCGCGCACGATTGCGTCGCGCAGCTCGGCGGCTGAGGCGTCGTCCGGCGCGGTCACGACTCCTCCGCGCTCTCGTGCGTCGACAGACGCGGCACGAGGAAGAAGCCGTCCTGCACCCGCGGCGCGAGCTCGGCAATCGGACGGGCGAGCGGAATCGGCGGTCCTTCGTCCGAGCGCAGCGGCGTGCCGGCGGCGCCAATCCCGACCGCCGGCTCGACGCCGTCCGTGTCGACGCGCGACAGCACATCCATGTGAGCGAGGATCGAATTGAGCTCCGCCACCAACGTCTGGCCGCGTTCCTCGGAAATTCCGAGTCGCGCCAGGGCCGCGATGTGCCGAACGTCGGCGAGCGTGACCGGCATTACTCCTCGCCGCGCTCGAGATTCGCCTGCGCAATCACGAGCGTCTTGCGGCCGACGGTCTCGTCGTCGAAATCGACTTTCACTTTCGCGTCGCGGCCGGCGCCGGACAGCTCGGCGATGGTACCGCTACCGAACTTGCGATGCTTCACTCGCGCGCCCGGCGCGAACACCGGGGCATCCTGCGACTCGTCCTCGATCGACGGCGCAAAGTGAATGACAGGCGAGCCGGGCCGGCGAGAGGCCGGCGACGACCCGGTGAAATAATCACTCGCGTCGCCGCTGATGCGCGACCCACGCCCGTACGATCGCCCCCATGCACCAACGTCGCCGCCCGCTCGCATCACGGAGCGTCCGGAGCTTCGCACCTTGATCGTGCTGCGTCGCTCCACCATCGCGTCCGGAATGCCGTCCAGAAAGCTCGATGGCCGCGAACCGAGCAGCTCGCCGTTTCGTCGCCGCTCTTCGGCGTGCGTCAGATAGAGCTTTCGCTCCGCCCGCGTGATGCCGACGTACAGCAGGCGCCGTTCTTCCTCCAGCAGTGCCGGATCGTCGTACGCCTTCGCCAGGGGAAACAAGCCGTCCTCGAGACCAGTGACGAACACGACTGGAAATTCCAATCCCTTTGCATTGTGCAGGGTCATGAGCGTGACCGCGTCGCTGTCACCGCCGAGCGCGTCGGCCTGCGCGACGAGCGAGGCGCGCTGCAGGAAGTGGTCGAGCGGCCGCAGTCCCACTTCACCCAGCTCGTCTGCGACCTGCTCGGCCGCGCCGGTGATGAGCTCCCGCACGTTGTCGAGTCGTTCGGCCGATTCCGGCCCCTCGGCACGCAGATAGTCGCCGTAGCGGATCGCCTCCACCAACTCGCGCAGCAACTCGTCGACCGCGGCATCCGCGGCGCGCTCGCGCAATGTCGTGATGAGTCGGATGAATTCGGCCAGCGCGGTGCGCGCCGCCGCGCGCATGCCGCCGATGATATCGGCGCGCTGAGCGCCCTCGAAGATCGGCAGGCCCTGTTGGCGCGACGCTTCGGCAAGATGCTCGGTGGTCGTCTCACCCAGTCCGCGGCGCGGCACGCTCACGGCGCGGCGAAACGCCTCGTCGTCGGCCGGATTCGCGATGAGCTTGAGGTATGCCATGAGATCGCGGATCTCGCGCCGATCGTAGAAGCGCACGGCGCCGATCAACCGATACGGCACCGCGTGCCGCCGGAGCGCCTCTTCCATGGTGCGGCTCTGCGCGTTGGTGCGATACAGCACCGCGATGTCGTTCAGCGCAACGGGTGACGGGCCGCCGCGCCGAGCCAGCAGCTCGCCGACGACGAAATCCGCCTCGTCGCGTTCGTCGAGCGAACGCACGATCGTCACCAGCTCGCCGCCGTGGTGCGTCGCGCGCAGCGTCTTGCCCATGCGGCCGGTGTTCACGGCAATGACGACGTTCGCCAGATCGAGGATCTGCGGTGTCGATCGGTAATTCTCCTCGAGTCGAACGACGGCCGCATTCGGAAAATCCTTGTTGAAGTCGAGGATGTTCCGGATGTCGGCGCCGCGCCATCCGTAGATCGATTGATCGTCGTCGCCGACGACGCACACGTTCCCGTGCTCGCCGCCGAGCAGCTTGATCAGCTCGTACTGTGCGCGATTCGTATCCTGATATTCGTCGACGAGCAGGTATCGGAACCGTGCGCGGTAGTGCGCAAGCCGCTCGGGATGCTGCTGAAGCATGCGCACGGGCAGGACGAGCAGATCGTCGAAATCCACCGCGTTGGCCAGTTGTAGCGCTTCGCCGAGCGAGCGATAGACGGCCGCCACAGCCTTGGCGAACGGATCCATCGCCAGGCGGGCGTACTCGTCGGGCGTGACGAGCGCGTTCTTCGCGTCCGAGATCGCGGATTGCACGGCGCGTGGCGTGAACTGCTTCGGCGACACGCCGTGGCGTTCCATCAGCCGCTTGATGATCCCGAGCGAGTCGTCCTGATCGTAGATCGTGAACGACGGCGTGCGGCCGACGAGATGCGCCGAGGCGCGCAGCATGCGCGCGCCGATCGCGTGAAACGTTCCGGCCCACATGCCTTTGGGCTCGGCGCCGAGCAGGCGGGCGATGCGCTCGCGCATCTCGCCCGCCGCCTTGTTGGTGAACGTGACCGCGAGAATGTCGCGCGGGTCGACGCCTTCGACGTCGATCAGCCGCGCGATGCGCGTGGTCAGCACCCGGGTCTTGCCGGAGCCGGCGCCGGCGAGCACGAGGATTGGTCCGTTCACGTGCAACACCGCCTCGCGCTGCGCCGGATTGAGGCCGGCGGTCAGCTTCTCGTCGACCGCCATCTCAGCCGAGTCGATCGGTGCCGAGATAAGGCTGCAGCGCCGCCGGCACGGCGACGCTGCCATCAGCATTCTGATAATGCTCGAGGAGCGCGGCGATCGTTCGCGGAAACGCCAGACCGGAGCCGTTGAGCGTGTGGACGAGCCGCGGCTTCTCCCCCTTGGCCGGGCGATAACGAATGTTCGCGCGGCGGGCCTGATAGTCGATGAAGTTGCTGCACGACGACACCTCGAGCCAGGTGCCGACACCCGGCGCCCACACCTCGAGATCATAGGTCATCGCCGAATTGGCTCCGGTATCGCCCGCCGACAATAGCTTGCGGCGGTACGGCAGGCCGAGCCGCTCGAGCAGCGTCTCGGCGTGGCGCGTCAGCAGCTCGAGCTGCTCGCCGGACGACTCCGGTGCGGCGTAGCGCACCAGCTCCACCTTGTCGAATTCGTGCGTGCGCAGAATGCCGCGCGTGTCCTTGCCGGCCGAACCGGCCTCGCGCCGGAAGCAGCGGCTGTACGCGGCGAACGCCATCGGCAGCGGCGCGTCGATGATCTCGTCGCGATAGAGGTTCGTGACCGGCACCTCCGCGGTCGGGATGAGGAAATACTCATCGCCGCGCGTGGCGTACGCGTCGTCCTCGAACTTGGGCAGCTGACCCGTGCCGGTCATGGTCGCGCGGTTGACGAGCAGCGGCGGCCACACTTCCTCGTAGCCGTGCTCGGTGCGGTGCGTGTCGAGGAAGAAGTTCATGAGGCTGCGGGCGAGCCGCGCGCCGAGGCCGCGGTAGAACACGAAGCCCGAGCCGGAGACCTTGGATGCGCGCTCGAGATCGATCATGCCGAGCCGCGCGCCGATCTCCCAGTGCGGCAACACTCCCGCGGAATCGCGCGGCGTGCCCCACGTGCGGACGATGACGCCGTTCTCCTCCGGCCCTTCCGGCACGTCCGGCAGGGTGACGTTCGGAATCTCGAGCAGGATCGTGCGCAACTCGGCCTCGACGCCGGCGAGCTCGCGCTCGAGCGCCCCGATCTCGTCGCCCAGCGCACGCCCCTCGGCGATCAGCTCGTCGGCCGACTCTCCGGCGCGTTTGCGACGCGCGACGTCCTGCGCATTGGCGTTGCGTCGCGCCTTGCGCTCGTCCGTCGCCTGGATGAGCGACCGTCGCTCACGGTCGAGCGCCTGGCCGCGATCGATGATCGGGGCGAGCGTGTCCAGCAAGCCGCGCCGCCGCATGCCCTCGCGGAGCGCATCGATCTGCTCGCGGAGCATTCGAGCGTCGTGCACGCGTCAGTCCTTCGGAATTCCGGAGAGAAACGATCGAAAACCGCAGTTCGGATCCACCGTGTAGCGCAGACTCATCGTGCGCGCCACCGGATCGACTGCCGTCACCATCAGCTTGGCGTAGATCGTCGTGCCGGTGAGAGACGTGCCGCACGCATTCGGATCGGAGCTCTGCACGACGACGAGCGTGTTCGGCGGCGCAACGAGTGCCGTATCGGCGCGGTACCCCGAACCAGGCGCCCTCGTCAGGTCGTCGAAGCTGCCGCCTACCGATTGCAGCGAGACGGTGAATGCCGTCGCCAGTCCGCTCGCCACCGCCGGCTCGGGAAGGATGATGACCTGACCGGTGGAATCGATGTCGAACGCAACGTCGAAAATGAAATTCGCGTTGGCGGCGAGCAGCGTTCCGCTGAAAATGTTGAGCGCCGTCGGTGCGCCCGGCGGCGCGCCATTGATGGCGTACACGACGCCGCTGTCGCTGAACGTCGGGAGTGAGGCGGGCACGCCGAAGACGTTGCCGCACGCGAGCCCAGCGCCGGTCAGCACGATCGCCGCGAACGCGAGCAGGCGCGAGGTCGGTCCAGGAGAACGAAGAGTCATGTATGAGGGGTTCGAAGGCGAAGGATACGAGTGCGCGCGCGATTGTTCAAGCAATTGGCCCAGCTTGACTTCGCCTATGCTGATCTCTAGCTTCGCTTCCACTTTGCAGGGAGCCGGCATGCCAAGCATTCGCGACCTCGTCGCCGCCATCCGACAACGAGAAGGAGTGGACGCGGCCATCGTCCTCGGTCGCGACGGATTGCTGATCGACAGTCAGATCGGGCCGGGTCTCGATGCCGACGACATCGCCGCGCGGATTCCTGCGATCATCGGATCGGCCGACGAGTTCGGCGCAGCCACCGCACGCGGCGAGCTGCTCACCGCGGTGCTGGAGCATCGCAATGGATTGGCGATCGTTTCGGTGCTGTCGCACGAAGCCATCCTGCTGGTGCTCGTCACGCCGCGCGCGAACATCGGACAACTCCTGTTCGAGCTCCGTCGCAATCGCGAACACATTGCCGCCCTCGTCTGAGATACAGTGCCCAGCTCCACCCCGGCGTGTCATGTGCTGGTCGCCGACGACGAACCGCACATCGGCCGCATCATCAAGATGAAGCTCGAGCAGGGCCCGTTTCGCGTCACGTTGGCGTACGACGGACGCGAAGCCTTGCAATTGCTCGAGCAGGAAGACGACATCTGCCTCGTGCTGCTCGACTTGATGATGCCGCATCTGAGTGGTCTCGACGTGCTGAGCGCGATGCGCGCGGACCCACGGTGGCGCGACCTGCCGTGCATCATTCTCACCGCCGCCGGCCAGGAACAGCAGCACACCAGCGCGATGGCGCTCGGCGCGACCGATTTTCTGACGAAGCCATTCAGCCCGAAAAAGCTCTACGCGCGCGCGGCGGAGCTCGTGGGCGTAAGTGGCGACGAGTCCAGCGCCACCGGCACATGAGCCGGTGGGCCGTCGTGCTCGCCGGCGGCGTGGGTTCGCGCTTCTGGCCTCTGAGCACCCCGTCACGTCCAAAACAGCTCCTGCCGCTGGTGAGCGATGATCCATTGCTCGTCGACGCGGTGACGCGACTGCGCCCTATCGTGCCAGCCGAGCACATCCTGATACTCACCAATGACACGTTGGTGCCCGCGGTTTCCTCGCTGCTGCCCGATCTGCCGCGGGAGAACCTGATCGCCGAGCCGCGGGCCGGCGGCACCGGTGCCGCGCTCACGTGGGCGGCGCAGGAGATCGCGCGACGGGATGGACCCGACGCTGTGATGATCTCCGTGCACGCCGACTGGGCGGTGGCCGATGCCGCGGGCTTTCAACGAGCGCTCGTTCGCGCATCGGAGGTGGCCACAGCGCAGCATGCGCTCGTCACCGTCGGCGTCGTACCGACGCGACCCGATCCGGGCTTTGGCTACATCCAGCCCGGCGACGAGATCGAGCACGGCGCGCGACGCGTCACGCGATTCGTCGAGAAGCCCGATCGAACGCGCGCCGAGTCGATGTGGCGGGACGGCTATCTCTGGAACTCCGGCATTTTCGTGTGGCGCGTCGGCGACTTTCTCGACGACGTGCGACGACTCGCGCCGGAGATCGCGCCGGCGCTGCACGCACACGCGGACGATCTCGAGGCATTCTTCGCCGCCGTCACGCCGGTGTCGGTGGATGTCGGCGTGCTCGAACGGAGCAGCCGCGTCGCCGTGCTGGCCGGCGACTTCGGCTGGGACGACGTCGGCACGTGGGGCGCGCTCACGCGCGTTCAGGCGCGGGACGCCGCGGGCAATGCGACGCAGGGCCGCGTCTATGCCGTGGACGCGCGCGACAACGTCGTCCACGCGGGCAGCGACACGACCGTCGTGGCGTACGGCGTCGCCGATCTCGTGGTCGTCGTCGAGCGCGGGCTGGTGCTCGTCACCACCGTCGACAAGTCGTCGGATCTGAAAACGCTCATGGAATCGCTGCCGCGCGGCGTGCGCGACCGGGACGGCAAATGACGGCGCTGTACCTGTACGACGACGCGGTGGCGCGCCGCCTGGAGCCGTTCGCCTCGACGCGGCCGGTGTCGGAGCTGCGCGCCGGTGCGCTGCTCATACGCGAGCGCTGGTGCGCCGCATTGCAGCTGGAGGAGTCACACTTTCTCGCCGGCGATCGTCACCGCGATTTCGACGAGGCGGGCGCAGCGCACTCCGCGCATGGCTTGATTCCCGCCGGCTCCATCGTCGCCAACGCGCGCTGCGCCCCGGCGCTCCCGTCGGACATGGCCCACGCACGGCGCAGCGCCGCGACATGCAGCATGTGGCGCTCGGGAAGCGAGCTGGCCGCCGTGCGACTGCGCGAACCCGTCGACGCGGCGGCGTTCGCCGACGGCACCATCACGCTCGAGTCGCTGCACGCCGGCACCGGCGGCATCGGCGACGTTCACGGCCACTGGATGTCGGACGTGTGGGACTTCATCCGCTGGCTGCCCGAGCAGCTTGCTGACGACATCGAGCGCCTGTCGACCAGCACCGACCATCGCACGCCGCTCCCGGCGCACGTGACCGTGCTCGGCGAGCGGTCGATCACCGTCGCCAGTGGCGTCTCGATCGAGCCACACGTGGTGCTCGACGCCACGGGCGGCCCGATTCTCATCGAGAGCGGCGCGCGGATTCACGCGTTCACGCGGCTCATCGGCCCGTGCTACATCGGGCGGGAGACGAACGTGCTCGGCGGCGAGATCGGCGGCTGCTCGATCGGCGCCATGTGCAAAGTGCGCGGCGAAATGAGCGGCACGATCATGCTCGGCCACTCCAACAAGGGGCACGATGGTTTCGTCGGGCACTCGTATCTCGGCCGCTGGGTGAACCTCGGCGCCGGCACGATCACGAGCAATTTGAAGAACACGTACGGATCCGTGTCGCTGTGGACGCCGGCCGGCGTGCGCGACTCGGGCCTGCAGTTTCTCGGGACGATGTTCGGCGACCACGTGAAGACCGGCATCGGTCTCCGGCTCACCACGGGCTGCGTGCTCGGCGCCGGCGCGAACGTGTTCGGCGAGATGCCGCCCAAGGTCGTGGCCCCGTTCTCGTGGGGCGGCGCACCGCCCTACGATCTTTACGATGCCGGCAAGTTCGCCGACACGGCAGCCCGCATGATGGCGCGCCGGCACGTGGAGCTGACGGCGAGCGGCCGCCGCCATCTTGCCGTCGTGCACGCGGCGCGCTGGCGCGTGGAGACGAGCCGATGAAGCTCTGGATGCTGGGCAGCGGGAGCCGCGGCAACGCGGTGCTCGTCGAATGCGACGATACGAGAATTCTCATCGATTGCGGCTTCGGCACGCGCACGCTCGCCGGTCGGCTCAAGTCGATCGGCGTCGCCCCGGAGTCGGTCGACTGCTGCTTCGTCACGCACGAGCACAGCGATCACGTGAAGGGCGTCGCCGCGGCGACGAAACGCTGGGCGTGGCGCGCGTATGCAACGGCGGGCACTGCTGCCAACGCCGACCTCGGCGACTCGCTCACGCGCTTCACGCCCGGCGAATCGATCGATCTTCCGCGCATGACCGTGGCGAGCACCGGCACGCCGCACGACGCGGCGGAATCGGTGGGCTTCGTGATCACCAGTCGATCGACCGGCGCGCGCGCCGGCGTCTTCTACGACATCGGCCACGTGAGCCGGGCGATCGCCGACGCGTGCACTTCGCTCGACCTGCTCGTGCTCGAGTCGAACCACGACGACGACATGCTGCGCACCGGCCCCTATCCCCGATGGCTGCAAGGCCGCATCGCCTGCGACACCGGCCATCTCAGCAACCGCGCGGCCGCCGCATTCGCCCGCGATGCCGTCACTGCCGACGTGCGCCACCTGGTGCTCGCGCATCTCAGTGAGAAGTGCAATACGCCGGAGGTGGCACTCGGCGAAATGCGCAATGGATTGCGGCGCAGCCGCTTTCGCGGTACGCTCACCGCCGCGCAGCAGGATGCGGTCGTCGGCCCCTTCGTACCGGGTGGATCACGGGCTCCGGCGCCGCTCCAATACACGTTGGGCGTATAAACCCTCTCATGACATGACACGATTCATTCGATCCCGCGCCGCCATCGTCGCGGCGCTCCTCGGCGCGGTCGTCGCACCGACGTCGGGGCAGAGTCCCGCCGGCACGGCGCCCCCGGAAGGGCAGCAGTCGGTGGTCATTCGCGGAGGCTGGCTGTTCACCGGCACGGAGGATCGTGTCGTGCGCAACCAGGGCATTCTCGTCGTGGCCGGCAGGCTGCTCGGCGTGAACCGGCCGCTCACCGCACAGGAGACCGCCGGCGCTCGCGTCGTGACGCTCGACGACGACGAATACATCCTGCCCGGCATCTTCGACGTGCACGCGCACTACAACATGACGCTGGGTCCGCGCGGCATTCGCACGGACGAGTGGCACTACAATCCGCTGATCTTTCTCGCCAACGGCGTCACGTCGACGTTCCCCGCCGGCGAGTACGAGCCGGACAGCATGCGCGTGACGCGCGAGCGGATCGACGCGGGCGAGCAGATCGGACCGCGGATCTACAACTCGGGGCCGTATTTCGGGACGGCGCGCCCCGGCTGGAATCGAAACGCGACGACGGCCGACATCTACCGCGACGTGGACTACTGGGCCGCCCACGGCGCGCGTGCGTTCAAGGCGAAAGGCATCGCGCCGCAGCAGCTCCGCGCGCTCGTCGAGCGTGCCCACCTGCACGGTCTGACCGTGACGGGGCACCTCGAGTCGGGCTTTCGAAGCACCGTCAACGCGCGCGATGCCATCCTCATGGGCATCGATCGGATCGAACACATACTCGGCGGCGATCAACTCGATCCCAACAAGCCAGCGTATCCGTCCTGGTCGCAGGTGGACACGAGCTCGAAGCAGTTCAAGGACATCGTGCAGTTGTTCATTTCGCATCACGTGATGTTCGATCCGACGATCACCGCGCCCGTCTACTTCACGAAACTCGAAGAGGGGTTCGATTACTGGATCGACGAACGGCAGTTCTTCACGCCCGAGGTGCAGGCGTGGGTGAAATCGCAGCCGCCGCGGAAGGACGTGCCGTCATGGGATTCGCTGTACTGGGCCATGCGGCGCACGACCAAGGCGTTCTATGATGCCGGTGGTCTGCTCACACTTGGCACCGACAATCCGAGCCGCGGCGAGTTCCTCGCCGGCTTTTCGGCGCACCGCGAGCTGCAGACGCTGGTGCTGATCGGCATTCCGCCGGCGGAAGCGATCAAGATCGCGACGATCAACGGCGCGCTGGCGATGGGCGTCGCCGACAGGCTCGGCACGATCGAGACCGGCAAGCTGGCGGATCTGTTCGTGATCCAGGGCAATCCGCTGACCGACATCAAGAACACTCGCAACGTGCGGATGGTGATGAAGTCGGGGTTCATCTACGATCCCAAGGCGTTGCTGGCGCAGGCGGTTGGGAAGATTGGCTTCACGCCGCAACGTCCGGCAGGTCAAGGACGCGGCCGCCCCCCCGAATAGCGATCGCAACGCTGCCAACGCTTGCCTCCCAGTCGCTGTCGCATCTATGTATAGAGCTGACTACCCTCTTGCGACTGTGACCGCATGGCTGATACTCCACCGCTGCTCCTCGCCGGCACCCTCGATCTCCTGATCCTCAAGACACTGTCGCTCGGGCCGATGCACGGCTACGGGATCGCGCAGCACATCCACCGCCTCTCGCAGGAGGCGCTGCGGATCGAAGAGGGATCGCTCTACCCCGCGCTGCGGCGCATGCAGGTCAAAGGGTGGATTCGCTCGGCGGTGAAGAAGACGCCCACGGGCCGGGACGCCCGCTACTATCGCATCACGGCGGCCGGCACACGGCAGCTCGTGAACGAGGAGGCGCAGTTCAAGCGATCCGTCGCGATCACGACGCGTGTGTTGCGTGGAGCGACCTCATGACAGTTCGCGAATGGATTGGGCGGCTCGCATCATGGTGGCGCCGCGACGAACTGACACAGGATTTGAACGACGAAATCGAGGCGCACATCGCGCTCCTCGCGCGCGACTATGAGCATCAAGGAATGCCGCCCCGTGAGGCGCTGACCGCAGCCAAACGACAACTCGGCAGCGTCGGACGTCTACGTGAGGACAGTCGCGAGACGTGGGGATTCCCACGCGTCGACGCATTCTTTCAGGATCTCCGTTACACGCTCCGCGGGTTCCGACGGTCACCGGGGTTTACCGCGACGATCGTGATTACGCTTGGCCTGGGCATCGGCGCCAACACGGCGATGTTCGCCATTATCGATCGTCTCATGTTCCGGCCGTTTCCGTTGCTGCATGATCCCGGTTCGGTCAATCGCGTCTACCTTCAGACGACGTACCGCGGGGCGACGCACGCCAACCCGACGTTCCCGTTCCTGCGCTACGTCGACTTGCGGCGCGCCACCAGAACCATCACTGACATCGCGGCAGAGACCGAGTGGCGGTTCGCCGTCGGCAGCGGCGACGCGACGACCGTCCGCAAAGTCGTCGGCGTCACCCCGTCGTTCTTCGGATTCTTCGATGCTCCGCCCGCGCTCGGGCGGTATTTCGTCGCGAGTGAGGACTCGAGCAGCGCCCAACCCGTCGCGGTTCTGAGTCACGCCTTCTGGGCGACTGAGCTCAGAAGCGCGAATGTCCTGGGACGCCACCTCGAGATCGGCATCGTCGATTACACAGTCATCGGCGTCGCGCCGGCCGATTTCGTCGGCACCACCGCCGGCGCCGCTCCAGCCGTGTTCGTCCCGCTGTCCACCATTCCGTCGAATCTCGGTGCGTGGAGCGAGAAGTCGTACCGACACGACTACAGTTGGGATTGGGTCCAGGTGCTGGTGAGGCGGCATCATGGCGCTTCGCTTCGTGACGTCTCCGCCGAGCTGACGGCGGCGTACGTGCAAAGCAGGGCCGCGCAGCGAGCCATCCAGCCCCGCACGCTCCCGGACTCGCTCGTGCATCCACTGGCGATCGCCGGGCCGGTGAAACTCTGGGCGGGTCCCGATGCCGGTCGCGAGGCGAAGGTGATGCTGTGGGTGACCGCGGTCGCAGCCATCGTGTTGCTGATCGCGTGCGCGAACGTGGCGAACATGATGATCGCGCGCGTGATCCGCCGACGACGCGAAATCACGGTGCGCCTTGCGCTCGGCGTGCGCCGCGGGCGCCTCGCACGACAGTTTCTCACCGAGGCGGCGACGCTCGCGGGCGCGGGCGCGATCGCGGGCGTCGCCGCCGCCCAGTGGGCTGGCCTGGCAATCCGCTCGATGCTGCTTCCCGAGGGATCGGCGTTCGATCTCGCGACTGATTGGCGCACGCTGGGCGTGGCCGCCGCCTGCGCCTTCGCTGCAACGCTGCTCACCGCCGTCGGTCCCGTGGTCGCGGCCGCGAGCACCGACCTCTCCTCGTCGCTCAAGACTGGCGCGCGAAGTGGAATGCTGGAGCGCAACCGCATGCGCAGCGCGCTCCTCGTCGCGCAAGCGGCGCTGTCGGTCGTCCTGCTGATCGGCGCCGGCCTCTTCGTGCGAAGCTTTGCGCATGCTCGGGCGGTGCCGCTGGGCTATGACGCCGAGCCGGTGCTCGAGGTGACGCCGGACTTCCGCGGCTACCCAATGGACAGCACACAGTCCGTGGAAGCGCGCCGCACGCTCGTCGAGAGCGCGCAGTCGGTCCCCGGCGTCGTCGCGGCAACGCGGATCAACAGCGACCTGTTCGCCACGAATACCGCGCAGTTGGAGGTGCCCGGCATCGACTCGGTGGAATCCCTTGGACGTTTCAATTTTCAAATAACGACGCCGGATTACTTCAGAGTGATGCAGACACGCATTCTGCGCGGCCGGGGCTTCACCGACGCGGACCGCGAGGGCACACCGCGCGTTACCGTCGTGAGCGACGCGATGGCGCGAGCACTCTGGCTGGGACGCGACGCCCTCGGCCAATGCATACGCGTCGGGATCGGAGCCGCTCCATCCGCGGCGACCACGCCGTGTACAAGAGTCATCGGTATCGCCGAGAACACGGCGCAGCAGAACCTTACGGACGATCCGCGATTCATGTATTACCTCCCTGCCGAGCAGGTCGCCCCCGACGTCTCGACGCTCTACGTCCGTCTGGCCACGCCGAATGCGCGGGGCGAAGTCGAGCATCTCCGGCGTGCGCTCATGCGCGTGATGCCAGGTAACGGCTTCGTGGTCGTGCGGCCGCTCGAGGACATCGTCGACGACCAGCGCCGATCGTGGGAGCTTGGCGCGACGTTGTTCACGGCCTTTGGCGGCTTGGCGCTCGTCGTCGCAATGGTCGGACTTTATGGCGTGGTGAGCTACTCGGTGGAGCAGCGCCGCCACGAGATCGGTGTGCGGATGGCGCTCGGCGCGACGCGGGGGCGCGTCGCGCGACTCGTGGCGGGATACGCACTTCGGGCAACCGCCCTCGCCGTGGTTATCGGAACTCTCATTGCCATAGTCGTGGCGCCCCGGACGCAGCCGCTCTTGTTCGCAGAATCTGCGTTCGATCCGCTGGTATACGTCGTCGTCGCGGCCACGATGCTCGCGGCCGCGATGGCTGCCAGCCTGGTTCCGGCAACCCGCGCAGCCGGCATGGATCCCAATGTCGCGCTACGCGCGGACTGAAACGAAAACGGGAGCTGCCGAGGCAGCTCCCGTTCGTTCTTCACTCTCGTGGACGGCTCAGTACATGCCGCCCATGCCGCCCGGCGGGCCACCGGCCGCGGGCGCTTCCTTCTCCTTCTTCTCGACGATCAACGCTTCCGTCGTCAGCAGCAACCCGGCGATCGACGCGGCGTTCTGCAACGCGGTGCGCGTGACCTTGGTCGGGTCGATGACACCGGCCTGCACGAGATTCTCGTACGTGTCGGTCAGCGCGTTGTAGCCGAACGAGTCATCCTTCGACGCCCGCACCTTCTCGACGACGATCGAGCCTTCGCCACCCGCGTTCTGCACGATCATGCGGATCGGCTCCTCGACGGCGCGACGGACGATCTCGACGCCGATCTGCTCCTCCGGATCGAGCTTGAGACTCTTGAGCGCCCGCTGCGCACGCAGCAGCGCCACTCCGCCACCCGGAACGATGCCTTCCTCCGCCGCCGCCTTCGTGGCGTGCAGGGCGTCCTCGACGCGGGCTTTCTTCTCCTTCATCTCGGCTTCCGTCGCCGCGCCGACGTTGATCACGGCAACGCCGCCGGACAACTTGGCAAGCCGCTCCTGCAGCTTCTCCTTGTCGTAGTCTGACGTGCTGCTGTCGATCGCGACGCGGATCTCCTTGATGCGGCCCTGGATCTTGTCGTCCGCGCCGGCGCCGTCGATGATTGTCGTGTTGTCCTTGTCGACCACGATCCGCTTGGCGCGGCCGAGGTCCGTGACGACGGCGTTCTCGAGCTTGAACCCGACTTCCTCGCTGATCACCTGGCCGTTCGTCAGCACCGCGATGTCCTGCAGCATCGCCTTGCGGCGATCGCCGAAGCCAGGGGCCTTGACGGCGCAAACCTTGAGCGTGCCGCGGAGCTTGTTGACGACCAGCGTCGCAAGCGCTTCACCTTCGACGTCTTCGGCGATGATGAGCAACGGCTTGCCCTGCTGCGCGACCTTCTCGAGCACGGGGAGCAGGTCCTTCATCGACGAGACCTTCTTGTCGTGAATGAGGATGAACGCATCCTCGAGAACCGCTTCCATCTTCTCCGGATCGGTGACGAAGTACGGTGAGACGTAGCCGCGATCGAACTGCATGCCTTCGACCGTCTCGAGGTTCGTCTCGAGGCCCTTGGCCTCTTCAACCGTGATCACGCCGTCCTTCCCAACCTTGTCGAACGCTTCAGCGATCAGATTTCCGATCTCGGCGTCGTTGTTCGCGGAGATGGCGCCGACCTGGGCGATCTCCTTCTTGCCGGTCGTCGGGACGCTGATCTTCTTGAGCTCGTCGACGACTGCCTGCACCGCGCGATCGATACCGCGCTTGATCGCCATCGGGTTGGCGCCGGCGGTGACGTTCTTGAGACCTTCGCGGAAGATCGCCTGCGCGAGCACGGTCGCCGTCGTCGTGCCGTCGCCGGCATTGTCCGACGTTCTCGTCGCGACTTCCTTCACCATCTGCGCGCCCATG
>JAICKA010000223.1 GCA_025928185.1 Gemmatimonadaceae bacterium | reverse complement strand
GGGACGCGCGGTGGGCGACGTGACGTGCGACGCCGCGACGCAGGCGACGATTCTGCGACTGATGACGGGCCTGAGCGCCGCGACGACTAGTGGTGTACCAGATACATCGCGACCGAGTGCCCCGGCAGCTCCGCGGTGATTTCGCCGCCGAAGCTGGTGTCCGCGTGCGTCCACAGATTGCGGGCGGTGTGCGTGCCGGCCGGCAAGCCGATCTCCTGCATCGTCGCGCGCACCGTGGCCGTGGTCGAGTCGCGGTTGAGCAGAATGACCGCGCGGTCGCCGGTGGACATCGGCTTCATCCAGACTTCCTGCTCGCCGTCGTCTCGGACTTTGTGACCCTGCTCGCCGCCCCAATCCTGATCCACCGCGATGACGTCGCGATTCGTGAGAATCGCCCGCGTCGAATCGCCCATCGACCGGATGTCGTTGCCGGCGATGAGCGGTGCGTTGAGCAGCGACCACAGGCTGAAATGCGCGACGTACTCGCCGTTCGTCATGTGGCCGTTGCCCACCTCGAGCATGTCGGGATCGTTCCAGCCGTTCGGGCCGGAGTACTTTTCGAGCCCCACCTGCTTGTCGAGGATGGCGAGCATCGACGTCCACCGATCGCGGATGTCGCCGGTGGTGCGCCAGAGATTGCCGCCCACCGTGCGTCCCCATTCCCATGGTTTGTTCTGGCCCCACTCGCAGAGACTGAACACGATCGGGCGGCCGGTGGCTTTCAGCGCATTGCCCATCGCGCGATACCGCTCGAACGCCGGCCGATGCTCGTTATTACAGTTGTCATATTTGAGATAATCAATGCCCCACGAGGCGAAGGTCCTGGCGTCCGCCACTTCGTGATCGAGGCTCGCCGGCCGGCGCTGGCAGGTGCCCGTGCCCGCGGAGGAGTAGATGCCGATCTTGAGTCCCTTCGAGTGCACGTAGTCGGCGAGCGCCTTGATGCCGCTCGGAAAGCGCTGCGGGTCGGCGGCGAGATTGCCATTCGCGTCGCGCGCCGGCGCCTCCCAGCAGTCGTCGATGTTCACGTACTGGTAGCCGGCGTCCTTCATTCCCGACGACACGATGGCGTCGGCCGTCTCGCGAATGAGCGCTTCGTCGATCCGGCAGCCGAACTTGTTCCAACTGTTCCAGCCCATCGGCGGCGTCGGCGCGAGACCTTCGGCGACCGGCCGCGGCGCAGACGGATGCGTGGCGAGGGTGCCGCGACACGCCGCGGCAACGGCGCACGCGGTGATGATCAGGGTGCTGGTGGACGCGATGCGCATGGGGATGACGGTGCGGGCAGTGGCAGATGGTCTCGAGCACCCATAGCGTACATCGCGCACGCGGGAGTTCGGAAGAGGCCCCGATGACGGACGACGCACGCTCGCACCGCCGGTACAATCCGTTGCTCGACGAGTGGGTACTCTGCTCGCCGGGCCGGCTCGCTCGTCCGTGGCAGGGAAGAACGGAAACGGCGAACGATACGCCGCGCGCGTCATACGACGCGGCATGCTATCTGTGCCCCGGCAACGAACGCGCACGTGGCGCAAGAAATCCCGTCTACGAGCATACGTTCGCCTTCGACAACGACTTCCCTGCCCTCTCGCCGCACACCGGCGCGCCGGATACGCACGCGTCGCACACGTTGCTCCGCTCGGCACCGGCGTCGGGGCATTGTCGAGTGATCTGCTACACGCCGCGCCACGACACATCGCTCGGCTCGATGGGCACTGAGGAGGTCATGTGCACCATCGACGCGTGGGCTGTGGAACACGAGGCGCTGGCGCGCCAGCCCGGCACGCGCTACGTGCAACTGTTCGAGAACCGCGGCCAGCTGATGGGCGCGAGCAACCCACACCCGCACGCGCAGATCTGGTCCACGGACTTCGTGCCGACGCTGCCGGCGCGAAAGGCCCGCGCGCAGCAAGCATATCTCGCCGAGCATGGCAGCGACCTGCTGGGCGACTATCTGGCGGCCGAGCTGCGGAGCGACGAGCGCGTCGTGACGGCGAATGCGCACTGGGTGTCGCTCGTTCCATTCTGGGCGCAGTGGCCGTTTCAGACGATGCTCATTCCCCGCACGCGCACAACGACGCTCGGCGAGCTGTCGCCCGACGCGCGCCGCGCCCTTGCCCATCTGCTCGGCGAGACCGTGCGCGCGTATGACCGGCTGTTCGATTGCGAGTTTCCATACTCGATGGGCTGGGCCGCCGCGCCGGTGGGTGCCGACGACGGCTCGTGGCGACTGCACGCCGAGTTTCTGCCGCCGCTGCTTCGCTCGGCGACGGTGCGCAAGTTCGTGGTCGGATACGAGCTGATGGCCGAAGCGCAGCGCGACATCACGCCCGAGGAGGCCGCGGCGCGCCTTCGCGCGGCGGCAGCAAAGTGAGCGTGACGAGCGCGCAGGCGGTCGCGCTCGAGGTGTCGGTACAGTGCGCCGCTCGCTTTGGCGCCTCGCCCGAGCGCGTGGCGACGGCACCAGGCCGCGTCAACCTGATCGGCGAGCACACGGATTACAACGACGGATTCGTGCTGCCGATGGGGATCGACCGCGCCGTTGCGGTGGCCGTGCATCCACGCACCGACGGCCGCATCGTGGCCTACCCGGTCACGTCCGACACGTTTGTGCGCGCGACGATCGGCGTGTTGTCGCGCGCCGGATATTCGTGCGACGGTGCCGATCTCGTAATCGGGGGGAACGTGCCGATCGGCGCCGGTTTATCATCGTCCGCAGCGCTGTGCGTCGCGCTCCTCCGCGCGCTGGCGCCCGCGGTCGCCATGCACGAGTGGACGCCGTTGGAGATTGCTCATCTGGTGCAGGCGATCGAGCGGGACGCCACGAACGTGCGCTGCGGCATCATGGACCCGTACGTGTCGGCGGCGGCAGTCGCGGGTAGCGCGTTGCTGCTCGATTGTCGGGCCGGCGAGCACACGCTGGTGCCTATTCCGCCCGATGCGGCGATCGTCATCATGGACACCGGCACGCGCCGCGCACTTGCAGGAAGCGAGTACAACGATCGGCG
>JAICKA010000132.1 GCA_025928185.1 Gemmatimonadaceae bacterium | reverse complement strand
TGCTCGATCCGGGCCGAGCTCCGTCCTATCAAACGTTCGCGCGACTGCTCGGCTGGGCCGACGAAGCGCGACGGCTGCGCGTTCGCGCCAACGCCGATACGCCACACGATGCGCGCATCGCGCGCCGGCTCGGCGCTGAGGGCATCGGACTCTGTCGCACCGAGCACATGTTCTTCGAGGGTGACCGGATCACCGCCATGCGCGAGATGATCGTGGCGCGCGATGCAGCCGGACGCCGCCGGG
The DNA here is from genome assembly GCA_025928185.1 of Gemmatimonadaceae bacterium. GTDB lineage: Bacteria > Gemmatimonadota > Gemmatimonadetes > Gemmatimonadales > Gemmatimonadaceae > JAQBQB01. The sequence continues at coordinate 6,528 of JAICKA010000132.1, read as the reverse complement.
CGCTAGCCAAGCTCTTGCCGATGCAGCGGTCGGACTTCGAGGGAATCTTCGAGGCGATGAACGGCTATCCGGTCACGATCCGGCTGCTCGATCCGCCGTTGCACGAGTTCCTGCCGCACGGCGGCGAGGAGAGCAAGCTCCTCGCGCGAACCCTTGGGATCCCGCGCGCCGAGCTGTCGCGCATTGTGGAATCTTTGCGCGAAACTAACCCCATGCTGGGGCACCGTGGCTGTCGTTTGGGTATAACATACCCGGAGATCACTGAAATGCAGGGCCGGGCCATTTTCGAAGCTGCGGTTCGGGCGAAACGAAGAGGCCTCGACGTCCGTCCTGAAATCATGATTCCACTCGTCGCCGTAGCGGCGGAGTTCGACAACCAGCGCGCGATCCTCGAAGATGTCGCACGGCAGGTGCTCGGCGGCATGGGCGAGGAGGTCGCGTACACCATCGGTACGATGATCGAATTGCCGCGGGCCGCTCTGACCGCGGACGAGATTGCAACGAAAGCGGAGTTCTTTTCGTTTGGTACTAATGACCTCACACAAACCACGTTCGGTCTCAGCCGCGACGATGCCGGACGTTTCCTCCCCACTTACGTAGACCGTGGTATACTTTCCGACGATCCGTTCCAGGTGCTCGACCAGAACGGCGTTGGCAAGCTGATTGGATTTGCCGTCTCAGCCGGTCGGAGCGTTCGTCCGCAGTTGAAGGTAGGCATTTGCGGTGAACATGGCGGCGAGCCGCGCTCCGTGAAATTCTGTCACACTATCGGCCTCGACTACGTGTCCTGCTCTCCCTACCGCGTTCCAATCGCACGTCTAGCCGCAGCCCATGCCGCTCTCGAATCCCCCCAGGCTCGCCCGCCGCTCGCGTCGTAACCACCCCGCCCTGCCGAACCTGCCGTCGCTTCCGTTGAGCAACGACGAACGGCCGCTGCGCATTGCGCACGTCACCGAGTACTACTATCCGCATCTCGGCGGCGTCTGCGAGCACGTGCACTTCTTCGCGCGCGAGGCGCGGCGCCGCGGACATCATGTCGACGTGATCACGTCGCGCATTCCCGGCGCCGAGGAACAGCCGAACGTCATCCGGCTTGGCCACAGCCAACCGGTGTACGCCAACGGCTCGCAGGCGCGGATCACCTGGGGCTGGAATCTGCGGCGCGACCTGCGCCGCGCCTTCCGCGACGGACGCTACGACATCGTGCACGTGCATTCGCCGCTCACGCCGGTGCTGCCCGTGCTGGCGATCGAAGAGGCGGATTGCCCGGTCGTCGGAACCTTTCATACGTATTTCGATAAATCGGTCGGCTACACGCTCGGCCGCCGGTTCTTTCAGCGCCGCCTCGAGATGCTGAGCGCCGCCATCGCGGTGTCGCACAGCACCACCGTCGCGCTGAATCGGTACTTCGAGGCCGACTGGCAGATCATTCCAAACGGCATCGACACCGACGTGTTCAACCCGAGCGTGCCGCCACCGCCGGGGCTCGCGCCGGACGTGCCGACGATTCTGTTTCTCGGACGCTTCGATCCCAGGAACGGGCTCACCACGCTCATCGAATCGTTCCGGAAGCTGAAAGGTCGCGGGCGCCGCGGCCGCCAGGCGCGCCTCGTCGTCGTGGGCGACGGACCGTTGCGCGAACACTATTACAAGCAGGCGCAGGGCGACCCGGACATCATCTTCGTCGGCTCGGTCCTCGAGGGCCGGCCGAGCTATTACGCGCACAGCTCGGTGTATGCCTGCCCGACTACCAAGGCGTCGTTCGGCATCACACTTCTCGAAGCAATGGCCTGTGAAACGCCGATCGTGTGCTCGGACATCCTCGGCTTCCGGGACGTTGTCGCCGACGGTCGCGAGGCGCTGATGGTGCCGTGCGGCGATCGCGATCAGCTCGCCGACGCACTGGTCCGCGTGATCGACGACGAAGGCCTCGCCATCGAGCTCGGCACCACCGGGCGCCAGAACTCGCTCGAGTATTCGTGGGCGCGAGTCACCTCTCGCGTGCTCGACGTGTACCAGGACGTGCTCGGCCGCGTCAGCGTACCGGTATGATGCTCGGGCTGGGCGCGGCTGCCGTCGTGCTCGGCGGCGCCGTGCACGGCGCGTTCGAACGAAACAGCCCGCTGTTCGGCCGGCCCATCACTCGCCTGCCCGGACACGACCGCGCCGTCGCGCTCACGTTCGACGACGGGCCGAATCCCGACGCCACCCCCGCCATTCTCGATGCCCTGGCCGCGCGCGGCGTCAAGGCGACGTTCTTCATTCTCGGGCGTCACGCCGAGCGATGGCCCGACCTCGTGCGCCGCGTCGCCGACGAGGGACACGCGCTCGGCAACCACGGCTATTTCCATCGCAAGCTGCACTTTAAGTCGCCGGCGTATGTCCGTGAGGACCTCGAGCGGGGCACCGCCGCGATTCAGAACGCCACCGGGATTCGGCCGCGACTCTTTCGAGCGCCGCACGGTTTCCGGAGCCCGTGGGTCACTCCCATCGCGCGCTCGCTCGGCCAGCGCACCGTCGGATGGTCGCTCGGGGTGTGGGACACCGCCCTGCCCGGCGTGGAGACGATCGCCAATCGAACGATCGAGGGCGCCCGGCCGGGATCGATCCTGCTGCTCCATGACGGCGACGGCTATGATGCGGCCGGCGATCGCACGCAAACGGCCCGGGCTGTGCCCTTGATTGTCGACCGGCTGCTCGGCCAGGGATACCGATTCGATCTCCTCGGGGCGACATGAAGAAGGCTGTTTCCCGAACGCTGCACGTCGTCATCAGCGCCATCATCATCGTCGGGCTCGTGCTGTTCGCGCGCACCGTCGACTGGCACGACACCTGGCACCGCATTCTGACCACCGATCTCGAGGTGCTCCTCTTTGCGGTGATCGTGAACCTGGCGTCGCTCGTGTTGAAGGGCGTGCGCTGGTGGGTGTTCCTCAGATCGGTCGGCGTTCGTTCGCTGGGTCTCGCGCTCCGCGCGACGTTCGCCGGAGCGGGGCTGAACAACATTCTCGTCGCCAACGGCGGCGAAGCGGCTCGCGTCGTTTTCGTGGCGCGCGCGTCGCACACACCGAGCGCCAAAGTGCTCGCGACCCTCGCGCTCGAACGAATGTTCGAGGTGATCGGCTACGTCGTGCTGCTCGTGCTCGCCGTGTCGTTCCTCGCGCTGCCGCCGTCGCTCGCTCGCACGCGGCCGGTGGCGTGGGCGGCGCTGGCGGCGCTCGCGATCTTCATGATCTACCTCGTCCGGCGGCCGGAGCTCGCTGAAACGCTCGTCGCCCCGACTCCGGAAGGATGGCGCGCGCGCGTCGGCGCGTACATGAAGCACTTCGCGAGCACCGTCGGCGGCATCTCCACCGGACCGCGCTTCGCGGCCGCGCTCGTGCTTTCGGTCTCCATCTGGGCGCTGCAGGTCTGGACCTATGCGCTGACCGCGCGCTCCGCGCACTTCAACCTGCCGCTCGTCGGCACCGTTGCGGCGTTGCTCGCGGTGAACCTCGGCTTCGTGGTGCGCGCGACGCCGGGGAACGTCGGCCTGTTCCAGGCGATGTACGCGTTGACGGCGGTGGGGTTCGGAATGGATCGCGATCAGGCGATCGCCGTGGCACTGCTCATTCAGACGCAGCAGATCATTCCCGTCACGCTGGCCGGCGTGGCGCTGGCGCCGGAGTTCATCTTCAAGCGGAAGCAAACCGTCCGCAAGGAAGACGAAGGGCTGCACCTGCGCTCACGGTCGGAAGAACCGGCCCTCTAGGCGCGGGAGATCACGCCGGCGTGGGCGGCGTGATCTCGAAGCTTGGCAGCGGAGCGACGCGACGTACGTCGCGATCGGCTTGGGTCAGTCGATCCAGCTCGACACCGAGTCGGCGCGCCGCGTCGAGTGACGTGGTCAGCGGCCGGAGATCCGCGCTCGCGCCGGCGCCGTGCAGACGCAGCAGATCGAGGCGCAGCGCCTCGAGCGCGGTGACAGTCGAGGTGAGCTCGCGCTGTGCCGCCTCTCTGGCCTCGACGAGCGTGGGCAGCGCACCATCGGCGTTCGGCGTCGTGCTCGACGCCGTCGTGTCGCCGCCGAGGGTCATGAGAGTCGTGAGATCGGCGACCCGCGCGCGTGCGACAGATGCATGCTCCTCGAGCCGGCGCACGATTGCCGGCACGTCGCCGAGATGTTGACGGTAGGCCGCCGGAAGCGCCGCGAACAATTCTTCCGCCGCGAGGCCAAGCGCCATCTCCGTCGGCCGCTCGTCGGCATCGATGGCGCGCTTCCGGTGCTTGGGCGCGAGCAAACGTGCTGCCCACTCGCCAATGCGGCTGTTCCAGATCTTTGATCGGACTGCTCCGATCAAGCTCGCGCGCAGCTCGCGTGGAACGAACGACACGCCGAGCGAGGTGCTGATCGCCGCGGAGAGAACCGTGCAGCCGATCGTCGACGCCGTGAGGACGGCCATGGCGATCGACGGGCGGTGCGGATGGTGGCCGGAAACAAGCGCCGTCGATACGCCGACGAGCGCGAGCGTCGTGCCGCGCATGAAGCGCATCCAGACAGGTTCACTGTCTCCCCGCTCGAACGCCAGCTCCTCTCGCCGCTCGGCGACCCATGTCTGCAGCGCGCCTCGGAGCTCGCGGAGCGTGTAGCCGGCGGACAGCGCCTGGTACGTCCTGCGCGCGTGAAAGACAGTCAACGGAATGAGCGGCAGCAGCGCAAACGCCGCCGTGATGAGCCAGTCGCTTCGTCCACGCCCTGCCAGCTCCGAGATCGTTCCAAGGGTGAACAATCCCGACCACACGATGTACACCGGCCGCAGCGGATCCGTCGCTTGCGTCCAGACGCGGAGCGCCATTGGCATTCGCGTGCGCGCCGGCGGTGCCGCCTTCTCCAGCGCTTCCGCCACCGCCTCGCCGTTGGCCCAGCGTCGATCGGGCGATTTCTCGAGACACCGCTCGACCACGGCGGCGAGCGTCGAGGGCACACCGCTCGCGATCTCGCGCAGTGGAGTCGGCGTGACGTTCACGTGATCCGCGAGCAGCGCGGCCGTGTTCGAACCCTGAACCGGCAGATGGCCGCTCAAGGCGAGATAGGCGACGACGCCGAGCGAATACAAGTCGCTTCGGCCGTCGAGCGGCTCGCCCATGGCCTGCTCCGGACTCATGAACTGCGCCGTGCCCATGATGCGGCCCGGCTGATCGAGCGACGCGCCATCGTGCGCCACGGCAATGCCGAAGTCGCTCACCAACGCCCGCTCGGTGCTCGCCTCGATGAGAATGTTGTCCGGCTTCACGTCGCGGTGGACAACGCCATGACCGTGCGCATAGGCGAGCGCCCATGCGACTTCGCGAAAGATGCGCGTGGCCGCGGCCGGCGTGAGCGGCCCGTGTGCCCGCAGCCGTTCGCCCAGCGTTTCGCCGCGCACGTACGCCATGACGAAGAAGACGAATCCGCCGCGTTCGCCGACCCGGTAGATCGGGACGATGTTCGGGTGTGACAGCCCGGCCGCCGTCCGCGCCTCGCGCAGAAACTGCTCGCGGATCTCGGTGCGCGTGGCGAGCTCCGGCGGCAGCACCTTGATCGCCACCAGCCGGTCGAGCTGGACTTCGCGGGCGAGGTAGACAACCCCCATGCCGCCGCGGCCGAGCTCGCGCTCAAGCGAGTATTCGCCGGCGAGGGCTTCCTGGAAGGCGATGAATTGGGGGTCGATCATGGCGGTCCGGGGCTCGGGGACATCCATCCTACGGTGTGCACCGTAGGCGCGGTTTCGTTCGACGGCGCACTGACACAATTCGGGGGGAAGCGTGACAGATAGGGTAGGAGCTCGCACTCCGACGTCGCGCTCGCCTGTCGCGCTGCCCAGTACCCGAGTTGCGCTGCGTTGAAACGATGCATCGGCAAATGAAACGGTACAACGGTTCCGGCGGTCGGCGACGACAGTATCCGGAGGCGCGCGCACGAGGCGCGAGTCGCCCCGTCAACCTACGGTTCGAGAGTACACCGATGCCGTTCGACCGAACACACGCCGCGCCCAGCCGTACCCGAGCGACGCCCACGTGTGCACGTGCGATCGTCGCGTCGTCAGACGACCGCGATCCTCGTATACGCGCGACGCCCACGTGTGCAGACGACTCGAACAGCCGTTCACGCGCGACGCCCACGCGTGCACGCGCGACGCCGGCGTGGTCAGTTCATCGCGTTGCGTGTTCCCGCGCAACGCTCGCGCGTGCACGTGCGACCGTCGCGCGCTCAGACGACCGCGATGTCCGTTTCCATTCGACGCCCAGGCGTACACCGCCGGCGCCCACGCGTACACCGCCGACGCCCGGCCGTACACCTCCGACGCGCGGCCGTATACCGGCGATGCACACGAGGCGAGAACACCGCGACACGCGTGCACCTCCGTCGCGCACGTGGTCAGACGACCGCGATGCCCGTTCACCTCCGACGCCCACTCGCACACTCAGCCAACTCGGCTGGAGAGACGACTCCGACATCCGTACACGTCCGGCGCCCGCGCCGAGCGATGACTTCGATGCCAGCGTCCG
>JAICKA010000154.1 GCA_025928185.1 Gemmatimonadaceae bacterium | reverse complement strand
CGTCGACGATACTGAACATCGCGGTCGTCGCGCCGATGCTGAGCGCGAGTGTGATGACGATCGCGGTCGCAAACCCGGGACTGCGGCGCAGCGAGCGGAATGCACGGCCAATCAGTCGCATGTCGTTTCGGACACTCGATCAGTCGATGACCCCGACCGTCGCTGCTTCACGTCGGATAGGCGGCTCACTCGATCAGCGCACCACCCCAGCTCGCCGGGTCGACGTCGGCGATGGTCTGCGAGAAGGTCCAGCGGTGGCCAGCGAGGTCCTCCGCCGTGTACTGCCGCTCGCCGTACTTGTGGTCGGCCGGCGGCAAGACGATTCGGGCGCCTGCCTCCTCGGCGCGACGGCAGTGCGCGTCGACGTCGGCAACTCGCACGAGCACCATGCTCCGCGCCGCGCCGGAAGACGGTCCGTCGGCGGCGATTAGGTGTCCGCCGGCGAGTGCGAGCTGGGCGCGGTGCGTTCCAATGCGAAGCCGCTCGACACACCCAAAGGCGGCGGCGAGCCACGCGACTGCCGCGCGCACGTCCGGGTACACGAGCACCGGCATGACAACGCTGTCCGGGATCGAGCGGTTGTGGGGCGTGGGCGGCTGCATGATTAGAGGCTCCGGGGCGTCCGCGTCGAGAGTGCATTGCGGACTAATGCTTGAACTCAGCTGCGAATGAGTCGAAATAAGAGCGAACGCGAAGCATTCGCAATCCTTGAAAGTCAAGCGACGGATCATACAATGCTCGTCACGGCTGTATTGTCATGCCATTCCGAAGTAGCGGATACGGATTTACCGGAGTACCGCGCCACCATGCCGCGCTGGGGTGCCCGCGTGCGATTGCGAAGTGTAGGTGGGATGGGCCGCCCGCCGCATCGCCCGTCGTACCGACGTAGCCAATGACCTGACCGTGCCGAAGCGCTTGTCCATTCCGCAGGCCGTCCGCATACCGATCGAGGTGTCCGTACATCAGGATGAATCGGTCCGTAGCGTCGGCCTGGTAGATCATGAGGCCACCGGCCACGCTCGAGAAAAGCTTGAGCAGCGGCCCATCCGTTGCAGCCAGCACGGGTGTCCCGCGCGGGGCGAGGATATCGAGCGCCTCGTGTGGTCGGGAGCCGCCGTCCCGTCGCTCGTCGAACGTGTCGTGCAGGTCGCCGGCGCGGACTCCCTGAACCGGGATGAGCAATGTGCCGGCCAATTCCTGCAGCTCGTCGGACGATGCGAGCACCGATGTCGTGTCGGTCGTGCGCGACGACGATGGCAACGACGGCGACGAAGCAGCCGTGTCAACCGCGTTGACCGAATCGGCGGCAATTCCAAGCCCGTGGAGCGAGTCGACAAGGGTCGCTGCACCAAGGCCGGCCTGACCGGAATCGACGACCACTTGATGATGCTCGACCTTGCAGCCGGTCGAGAGCGCAACGACCAGGGCGCAGGCGTACCAGCGTATCGACACGCATTCCTCCGTCATCCGGTGATCGCCTCGCAGAGGCGCGCTCCCGACCGCGAGAATATGCAGAGCTGCGGACGGCTGAGGCGATCGCACAGACTCCTCCGGCCCGGCCGCAGCCGGCGCTTCCCGTTCCGATCGGCACCCCGCTTCCCACGCCGACAACGGTCCCCCCGATCGCGACGACCACGGTTCCGCCGACGACTGGGTTGGACCGCAGCAGCATGGTAATCGGCGGTATCGCGACGATCCTCGTGCTCGTCCCTCTGGCCCTCGCCGTGGCGTGGCGGGCCGGCCGGCACCGCGCGCTCGCCGCGCGGCGACCCGGATGGGCGGACGAAGAAGCCAGGTTCGCCCGGATGGAAGAAGCGATCGCCTCGATCGCGTTGGACGTCGACCGGCTGTCGGAGAGTCACCGTTTTCTAACGAACGCACTTGTCGCCGACCCGGTGCACACTCCGGCGCGGGACAAGTTCGGCGGACGCAGCAAATAAGAGCGTGTGACTGCGCCGCACGCAATCCCGGAATCGCTCGTCGGGTTCAGCGCTCGTTCGGCATCAAGGTTCCGGGATCTCCAAATCCCGGCAGATCTTCCGAGCCAAGAAGTCTTTGACTTCTCGATGACGTGGCACGGTCGACACTTTCCGAGTCGTGACATTCAGATAGACCGAATGGCTGCCGCCTTCACGAAGAAGCCGACAGCCAAACGATTCCAAGTGCCGGATCAAATCAATCCGCTTCACTAGGCCGTAAGACGGAGCGGTTCGCGAATGACGTCGGCGCCGCCAAGTTCCTCATTGGCCAGCGCCCGATTGGCCTCGACGACCAGTTCCGCGGCCTCGCGAAGATTCGCGCGCGCCTCTTCAAGGGTCTCGCCCTGCGTATTGGCGCCGGGGAGCTCCTCGACAAAGGCGATATACCCACCCTCGTTTGCCGGCTTGAACACGGCAGTCAGTTCCAAGTGCATCGGTGTCTCCGCTGGACCTTTGAATGTACAGCGATGCCTGCTTGATGCCGAACGCCAAATATGCGGCGATTTCATCCAACAATTCTGCGGCACACAAGGAACGCCCTCGCAGCATAACACCGGACCGCCAGGTCTGGATTTCCCGACCCGCGTCTCCACGTGAAGCCCCGCAGACAAGTTGCACCGGACCCCGCAGTTTGCCACTTTGGGACTGCAAGCAACCCTTCGCCACCTCGATCGCTCATGCGACTCGTCCGTCACGCCGTTCCGCTCCTCGCCGCAGTCCTCGTCGCTCCCCTCACCGCGGACGCCCAGCAACCCACCGCCCCGCGCACCATCGCCTCGCAGACGGCCGGCATGGAACGCCACGACGGATTCATCCCGTTCTACTACGACCAGCGCACGGGCAAGCTCCTGCTGGAAGTCCAACATCTCGATCAGGACTTCCTCTATCTGCCGACGCTCGCCACCGGCATCGGCTCCGATGCACTCGGTCTCGATCGCGGCACCACCGGCAGCGAGGGCATCGTTCAGTTCCAGCGCTTCGGGCCGCGCGTGCTGCTCGTCGAACGCAACACGCGCTTTCGCGGCACGGCCGACTCGCTCCAGGCGCACGCCGTCGAGGAGTCGTTCGCCACGTCGACGATCGCCTCCATGCCCATCGTCGCCGAGGAGGGCGGGCGGCTGTTGGTCGACGCGACGGATTTCGCGCTCGAAGACGCGATGAACGTCGCGTCGACGATCGCGCGGCAGCGACAGGGCACCTTCCGGCTCGATCGCACCCGCAGCGCCATCTACCTGCCGCGCACCAAGGCGTTTCCAAAGAATACTGAAGTCGAGGCGCTGCTCACGTTCGCCAGCGACGCGCCGGGCCGCGAGGTCGCCCGCCACGCACCCGACGCGAACTCGCTCACGGTCCGCGAGCACTTCTCGTTCGTCGAGCTGCCCGACTCGAACTTCACGCCGCGCGCGTTCGATCCGCGCATCGGCCTGTTCACGGTGACATTCACAGATTTCTCACGGCCGTTCACCGAGAAGCCGGAGGTCCGCTGGATACACCGCTGGCGGCTGCAGAAGAAGGACCCGTCCGCGGCGATATCGGAACCGGTCAAGCCGATCGTCTACTATCTCGACCCCGGCATTCCCGAGCCGTATCGCACCGCGTTCCGCCAGGGCGCGTCGTGGTGGAACAAGACGTTCGAGGCGGCGGGGTTCAAGAACGCGTTTCTCGTCGAGGATCTGCCGCCCGGCGTCGATCCGATGGACGCGCGCTACTCGGTCATCCAGTGGGTGCACCGCAGCGATCCGGGCTTCTCCGTCGGCCAGTCGTTCGTCGACCCGCGCACCGGCGAGATCATCAAAGCGCTGCTCAAGATGGACACGTACCGCTCGATCACCGACTACAACATCTTCGCCGGGCTCGAGCCGGCGACGGATTTCGCGTCGCCCACCTGGTACGCGTCGTCGGATCCGAAGGTGAACGGCACCGAGTTCGCCATGTCGCGCCGCCGCCAGCACGTCGCCCACGAGATCGGCCACACACTCGGCCTCGCGCACAACTACATCGCCCACACGTTCGGCCGAGCGAGCGTGATGGACTATCCGGGCCCCTTGGTGACGCTCAGACCAAACGGCACGGTCGACGTGTCGCACGCGTGGGCCACGGGCACAGGCGCGTACGACACGCTGGCGATTCGCTTCGCCTACACGCAGTACCCGAACGCGGCGGCCGAGCGTGTGGGACAGGAAGCGCTCGAGCGGCAGGCGATCGCCGGCGGCGCGCGCTTTCTCACCGATCGCGACGCGTCGGCCGGCGTGATCCCCGAAGTCACGCGCTGGCTCAACGGCGACGACGCGGTGAAGGAGCTGGCGCGCCAGAGCACGATTCGCGACCTGCTCATTTCAAAGTTCAATGAATCGGTGATCCGGCCCGGCGAGCCGATGTGGGAGCTCAACGAGCGCTTCGTGCCGGTCTACCTGCACCACCGCTACGCGATCGAGGCGGCGACGAAGGCGATCGGCGGCATGGACTACACGTTCGCGCTGCGCGGCGACGGGCAGACGCCGGCGACGATTCTTTCGCCGGCGAAGCAGCGCGACGCATTGCGCGAGCTGATCGCGGCGATTCAGCCGAAGGAGCTGGCGATCCCCGAGCGCATCGTGAAGATGATTCCACCGCCGCCGTACGGATACAGCGGCGGCTGGGGATTTGTGACGACACCAGCCGGCATCGTGTTCGACCCGCTCGTCGTCGCGCGCTCGCTGGCGAGCACCGTGGCCGACGGCATTCTGCAGCCGGATCGCATGGAGCGAGTCGTCTCGTTCCATGCGCGCGACGCGGCGTCGCCGTCCGCCGGCGAGGTGATCGGACAGTTGATCGACGGGGTATATACGAATGCTCGAGCGACCACGGCGTACGAGCGCGGCGTTCGCCGGCAGGCTCGGCGCGCGGTGGTCGACGCGCTGTTCGCGCTGGCCACAGATGCGCAGTCGACGGCCGACGTGCGCGCAGTGGCTGACGATCAGTTGAACGCGCTGGCGACGCGATTGACGTCACAGGCGGAGGAGGATGCGGCGGATCGCGCCGACAACGCCGAGGTCGTGCGCGACGTGCGGAACTGGCTCGACCGCCGCATTGCGCCGCCGCTGGCGAAGAATGTGATTCCGCTGCCGCCGGGGACGCCGATCGGGTAGTGCGTGGTACGTAGTGCGTGGTCCGTGGTCCGTGGTCCGCGGTCCGTGGATCCAGCGATGCGACTGGTCGTCTTCGATTACGTCGCCGACATAGCCGGATGCGCTAATAGCTAACGCACTCTCCGGTCAGCTCGGCGCGTATGCCGAGTGCCGCGAGCTCGGCGTGCTCGCGGACCGACAGCCGCAGCACGCCTTCTTGTTCGTGTGATACGATCCCGAGCACGAGCTCGCCCTTCCGATATACCGCCAGGTCCTCGAACCATCCATCCGGGCCGGCGGGCGAGCGAAACAGGCCGTCGTCGAGAAAGCCCAACAGCCGATCGAGACTCTGCTCGGTGAACGACCACAGGCGAACGGTCCGAATGCGTTCGCTCGATGTCGACGCACTCACGACGCGCCGGGGCGCCGTGGCACGCTCGAACGGCGCCAACTCGTCCTCGAACGCGTCGGCAAATGGCGCGGGCGTATCCTGAAGCGCCATCACGGTGATCGTGAGTTCGTCGGCGCCGTGCTCGAGCAAATAGCGCAGCAGCCGCGGCCCGCGCTCGCCGCGCAGCTCGGGCTCAGCGAT
>JAICKA010000131.1 GCA_025928185.1 Gemmatimonadaceae bacterium | reverse complement strand
CCGGCGCTGTCGTAGGTGAACCAGACGTGACTGCCGTCCGGCGTCCACTCGTGACCTGACGGATGCTTGATCGCGATGAGCTGATCGACCGTCAGCTTCGACTGAGCACGAGCGGTCGTCGGGGCAGCGGCGCTCGCGGCGAACAGCAGCGTCGCCGCAATTGGCAGGAATCGGCGTGTGTACATGCCGCAACGCTACTGCAACCGCCGAGCAGGTTCAACGACCGCTTCGCGACTCGTTGATATTACGGGCGACTTCGAGTCCCGCTGACACCTGACGTTCATGAAAAAGATCGGCTTCCTTTCCTTTGGCCACTGGAACACAACGCGCCATTCGGCCGCGCGGTCCGCGCGCGACGCTCTACAGCAATCGATCGAGCTGGCCGTTGCCGCGGAGGAGCTCGGCGCGGACGGCGCATACTTTCGCGTCCATCACTTCGCCCAGCAGCTCGCGTCTCCCTTCCCGCTGCTCGCGGCCGTCGGTGCACGGACGAGCCGCATCGAGATCGGCACGGCGGTGATCGACATGCGATACGAGAATCCGTTCTACATGGTCGAAGACGCGGGCGCGGCCGATCTGATCAGCAACGGCCGGCTCCAGCTCGGCATCAGTCGCGGCTCGCCAGAGCAGGTCATTGAAGGGTGGCGCCACTTCGGCTATGCGCCGCCAGCAGGCGAGGACGACGCAGACATGGGCCGGCGTCACGCTCAGGTCTTTCTGGATCTGTTGAAGGGAGAAGGATTTGCCCGGCCCAATCCGCGGCCGATGTTCCCCAATCCGCCTGGCCTGCTTCGGCTGGAGCCACACTCGGCGGGACTGCGCGATCGCATCTGGTGGGGCTCGGGATCCAATGCGACGGCAATTTGGGCGGCGCAACACGAGATGAACATGCAGAGCTCCACGCTCAAGGCGGACGAGTCGGGCGAACCATTTCACGTCCAGCAGGCTCGCCAGATCCGAGTCTTCCGCCAGGCGTGGACGGACGCCGGCCATACACGCGAACCGCGCGTCTCGGTGTCTCGCTCCATCTTCGCGCTGATGAACGATCTCGACCGAACCTACTTCGGCGGCGACGACAGTAGCGATCAAATAGGCCAGATCGACAACATGCGCGCCGTGTTCGGTCGGTCCTATGCCGCGGAGCCGGATTTGCTGGTCGAACAATTGAGAGCGGATGAGGCCATTGCCGAAGCGGATACCTTGCTGCTTACCATTCCCAACACGCTCGGCGTCGAATACAATGCGCACGTGATCGAGTCGATCCTCACGCATGTTGCGCCGGCGCTGGGCTGGCGATAGAGGCAGGTACGCGCGCCCTTTCGTTCATTGCCCTCACAGCTACGCTCGCGGCCTCACTCGCCGCCCAGGCGCCGCGGTCCGGCAACCCGATCCTCCCCGGCTGGTATGCCGATCCCGAAGCCCACGTCTTCGAGAACGCGTACTGGATCTACCCGACATACTCCGCGCCCTACGACGACCAAACCTTCATGGATGTCTTCTCGTCGAAGGACCTCGTCACGTGGCAGAAGCACCCGCATGCGCTCGACATTCGCAACGTTCCATGGGCTCGTCGCGCGCTGTGGGCACCGTCCGTCGTCGAGAAGGACGGCTGGTACTACATCTTCTTCGGCGCCAATGACATTCAGAACGATCGCGAGATCGGAGGCATCGGCGTCGCCCGCGCCCGACACCCCGACGGGCCCTTCGTCGATTACCTCGGCAAGCCGCTGATCGGCCAGTTCCACAACGGCGCCCAGCCCATCGATCCGTATGTATTCAAGGATTATGATGGCACGTACTACATCACGTATGGCGGCTGGCGGCACTGCAACATCGCCAAGCTCAACGCCGACTTCACCGGGTTCGTTCCCTTCGCCGACGGGAGCACCTTTAAAGAAATCACGCCGCACGGCTACGTCGAAGGCTCCTTCATGCTGCTCAAGGACGGCAAATACTACTTCATGTGGTCCGAGGGCGGTTGGACCGGTCCGAACTACGCCGTCGCCTACGCAATCGGCGCATCGCCGCTTGGACCGTTCGAGCGCATCGGAAAGATCTTGCAGCAGGATTCGACGGTCGCCACCGGTGCAGGCCATCACTCAGTGCTTCAGTCGCCGTCCGGAAACTGGTACATCGTCTACCATCGCCGGCCGCTCGGCGAAACGGACCGCAATCACCGTGTGGTGAGCATTGATGCGCTGCGCTTCGATCCGCACGGATTCATTCTTCCGGTCAAGATCACGCGAGAAGGCGTGCCGGCGGATCCGATAAAATAGGCGGAGCGCCGGAGCGGCGGGTGCGAAGCCAGGAGACCGGTCTCGTCTGGCGCGTGCCTTGCCTTTGTGAGCACGAATGCCTGCGATGCACGCGACGCCACCTGTGAACCGATCGCCCGAGAACCGCCGGGGTCTCCGCCGGAAGCTTCTCATTCGCATCGCCATTCTGATCGTGATCCTCGGCGCCGCGAGCCTCGTCGCCTGGCGACTGGGCTACTTCAAGCTGCTCGGGAGTGGGGGGCTGCGCCGGCTCATGGACCGACTGCATCGCGTGCCATGGATCGGTCCCTTGTACGTCGTCGGCTTTGCCATCGTGGCGGCGTTTGGCATTCCGCTGACGCCGTTGGTTCTCCTCGCCGGTGCGCTGTTCGGGTTCCTGGAGGGAGTCGTCGTCGCGTGGGTCGGCCTGGTGCTCGGAACCTCGGGCGCGTACTGGATCGCGCGACTCGTTGGCGGCGCGTCGGTGGCGCGGCTGCTCGAGGGACATGAGAATATCATCGCAAAGCTCCACGGGCGACGCGGATTTCTGACTCTGCTGCGACTGCGCGCCATCCCGCTGATCCCGTCGCTGCTGCTCGACTACTCCGCCGGTACGGCCCACATGGAGTACGCGGCGTACGTCGGCGCGACGATGCTCGGGTCATTCACGAGCACTGTGATCTTCGTGTTTCTGGCATCCCATGTGGCGACGGGGCTCACGAAAGGGGCCGCCCACGAGGCGCTGCTCTGGTCAGTCGGTGCAGGGGTGGTGCTCGTCACGATGAGCTTTGCGCCGGCGCTCGTGCGTCGCATGCGCCGGACCTGATCGCGGGCGTCGCGGCTCAGGCTACTTCTTCGATCTCGGCCGTACGTTCGAGCAGCTTCGCAATCTCTTCCAGCGCGGTGCGGCCACGATCGCTCGCGTACCAGCGTCGAGTTTCGCGGTAGCGATCCTCCTTGCTCAACTGCCGCGCCTCGGGTGAGCTCACCCAGCGCTGCAACGGGACGGGTCGCGAGCCCCACCAGCCGAGCTCCTGAAATTCCTCGTTCAGTACGATGACTACGGGAATCGCGCGCGCCCCACGAGTCAGGTGCGCATCCATGACGTCGAGGTTCTTATCCCTCGCCAAAATGCGCATCTCGAGCTGCGGGACTTCCGCGACCAATCGGGCAAGCGGCGCCAAGGTCCCAAGCGCGTCCCCGCACCAATCCTCGGCGAGCACCAACAGGTAGCGCGACGGAAGCGACTGCAGCCGCTCCACCAACTCCGGCGGCGCCTCGGCGCGGCGGCTGCCCGCAATCCACAAATCCTTGTTCGCCTGGGCCGACTCGATGAATTCCGCCAGCGTCATTCCGCGATCGAACTTGTCTCGCAACGTCATGAGTGTCCTCTACGACTTCGGCACGAAAGCTCATCTGATCACAGTGAGCATGGGCGACCATCAGAGGCTTCGAGCGCACCGATGATGCCAATCGCAAGATAATTCGGTGAACGGTGCACGGACGGTTCGCCCGGATCGTCGCCTGCACTGCTGCAGACTCGGCCCGGGCATGGTAGTATCATTGCCAACCCGAGTGCCCGGAGGATTGCATGCGTCTGCGTCCGCTGTTCTGCCTCGCCGCACTTTCGCTCATCACTCGCGCGCAGGCGCAAAGCCCGATCCCGTCGACGCCCGTCGGCACAGTGCTCTCGGCGTGGCTCGATGCGTATCACTCCGGCGACAGCGCGAGGATGGTGGCGTTCAATCACCAGTACGCACCAACGGTTCCGCCGACGGCCGGAATCCCGATGCGCCGCAGCCTCGGCGACGTCGAGTTCGTGAAGATTCTAAAAGAGCAGCCGCAGCGTCTCGACTTCCTCGTGCGACAGAAGTCGAATGGGAATTATCTGCGCGGCACGATCGAGATCGCCGGCGATCCGCCGGTTGCCAGAACGCTCGGGCTGCGCATGGTGCCGCCCGGTGCGCCGCCAGAGGGTTGTACCACGTACGCCGATCCGGCGCCGCGCGCGACGAGCGCACCTGGCGGCGTCGATCCCGCCGACGTCGCCTCCGAAGACGCGATCGTCGCGGCGTTGTATGCGTCGATCTCCGGAGCCGCCTGCCAACATCGCGACTGGGATCGATTCCGCTCGCTGTTCGTCGCCGGCGGCCGGCTCATTCCAACGCGCCGCACGTCCGATGGCAAGGTGAGCACGCTCGTGGAGTCGCCGGACGAATACGTTGCCGGTGTGCGCAACGGCATGGAGGAAAACGGATTCTTCGAGCACGAGACGGCGCGGAACGGGCATACCTTCGGCCCGATCACGGAAATCTTCAGCACCTACGAATCACGACGCCAGGCGAACGATGCGAAGCCGTTCGCGCGCGGGATCAACAGCATTCAACTGTTGAACGACGGCACGCGCTGGTGGGTCGTGACGGTGTATTGGCAGGCGGAGCGGCCGGATTTGCCGATTCCTGAGGCGTACCTGCGGAGTGGGGGCAGGTAGGCCGAAGCGATGAGGAGGCGCTAATCGATCGAGAGCGGGCGATGGGACTCGAACCCACGACGTCCAGCTTGGGAAGCTGGCATTCTACCAACTGAATTACGCCCGCGTGCCTCAAGTATAGGTTCCCGCCCACCCCGCGGGAAGCAGCCCCGACGCGACCGGCCGATCAGCCGACCGGGCAACCGATCACACGCTACTTCTTGCGCTCGAGCTCCTCCAGCTGCGGACCGACGTGCTTCGTCAGGCAGCTCGGACAGATCCCATGGCTGAACTGCGTCGACGTGTGCTGCAAAATGTACGACTCGACGGTGTGCCAGTAGTTCTCGTCGTCGCGAATCTTCTTGCAGTATGAGCAGATCGGCAAAATTGCCTGCAGCGTCCGAACCTCGCTGAGGGCCGCCTTGAGCTCTCGAACCAACTGCTCGCGCTCTGCCTCGGCTCGCTTGCTTTCCGTGACGTCTCGCGCCACGGAATAGACGAGGCCTCGTGGCAGATCCGGGGCAGCGTTCCAGCGAAACCACCGATACGAGCCGTCCTTGCAGAGGTATCGGTTCTCGAACTCCAGCGCCTGGCCGCCGGCTCTCACCCGCGCGTTCTGCTCGAGCGTCCGCTGGCGATCGTCCGGGTGCACGAACTCGATGAATGGACGCGACATCAGCTCTTCGCGCGTGAAGCCGAGGGTGCGCTCCCAGGCGTGGCTGAGCCGGGTGAAGTATCCATCGAAGCCGAGGTGGCACAGCATGTCGATGGAGATGGTGAAGAATCGGTCCTCGACCTCACGGGCCTCGGGAGTCAGCTGCTCGCCAACGGCCGTGCGCGAGCCCGCGGTGGGAGCGGGTGGGATTACCATGAATGGGGAGTCAGAAGAACATACGGGATGACGTACACGCTCCACGGCAGACGCATGAAACGAGGCAATCGTTTCGACGCCTCCGCTCATCCCGCGCATCGCACGCTTCCGGGGTCGGCGGCCGACGAAAGACGGCCACCCCATCCGGACGCGACGCCGGCACCCACCCGCCTGCGGCGCCGCGTCCGGATCTCCCAACCCCACCCCGTCCCACAGCCTCGGCGACGACGATGCGTCGTTCGCCGAGGGTGCGCTACCTACTCGTGCTCGGGCGCCATCGCGACGGTCGCCTGACCGCGCGATTCGATGACGAACACCACGCGACGATTGAGCTCAGCGCCCGGATCGTTGCGCGCCGCACCCGGCGTGACCAGACGCGTCTCGCCGTAACCGACGGTCTCGATCGGGTTGCCGGTCAGGCCGTCGCTCAGGAGATACTGCCGCACGTTGTTCGCGCGACGCGCCGACAGCTCGAGATTGTAGCGGTTCGAGCCGGCGGGATCGGCGAAGCCTTCCACCGTCACCTTCGAGCCCGGGTAGTACGTGTTGACGACGTGTGCGAAGCGATCGAGCTGCGCCCGATCCTCATCGCGGACGCTCGCGTCGTCGAACGCGAAGTTGACGGGCATGGCGAAGTGCAGCCCGTCCTCGAGCGCAGTGATCTTGGCGCCGTATTCGGTGCGCATGTTTTCGAGATCGGCGCGCAACGCCTGCACGTCGCCACGGACCATGCCGAGCTGCTGGGCGAGCGCGCTGTCGCTGGCGACGCGTTCGGCGCGTTCGGTGTTGAGAGCGTACGTTTGCTGGTCGCTCGCGTGCTTCAACTGACTTTGCGTGGCGATGCAGCCGGTGAGGAGCGTGCTTGCCCCGGCGGCGACGAGCAGTCCTGTGAGGTAGCGCATGTGTCGAGACTCCGGTGAGACGGTTATAGGACCTCACGGGCCGCGCAGTGCAAGAACCGAGCACAGTATCACAAATGTGATTGCGGTCACGCGCCCACTGTGACGCTCACCGGAAATAAGAGAATTCGAATGACGCATGGGCGCGACCGGGCGCGCGATCGGGTCACAAAACGCGCAAAGGCGCCGCGTGGCGGCGCCTTCGGAGGTACAGCATCCATTGGAATTCTCAGATGAGCTTGCTTCCAGAGCCACAGGTCGGAATTGAACCGACGACCGCTCGATTACGAATCGAGTGCTCTACCCCTGAGCTACTGTGGCAACCCTCCGACTATCCTCTCT
>JAICKA010000031.1 GCA_025928185.1 Gemmatimonadaceae bacterium | reverse complement strand
GTATTGAGTTGGCACGACTCCGCCGACATCTGCGAATCGCTGTGGGCGATCGGCGCCGATCTGCGCCGCGCCGTTACCTCGGCGATCGAAGCGAGCGGCATCGGCGGCGTCACGGTGGACGGACTCGATCCGATGTGGATGTTGCGCTTCGACCGGCCGGATCGCGAGCGCCGCTTTCTCGAGCTGGCGGTGAGCCACGGCGTGCTGTTCAAGCGCGGCGCGTACAATTACGCCGCCCTCGCGCACGACGACGAAGCGATCCGGCTGATCGAAGGCGCGGCGAGTGCCGCGCTCGTCGATCTGCGCGACGAGGAAGCCGCCGAGTGACGTCGTCGCCGGCGGCCGCTGCTCCGCTCGCCGGCCCGGAGCCGCTGATCGACGCGCACGCGCATTTCTATCACGCGGGCGCCGGCCGCGCCGATTGGCAGGCCGTGAACGACGCGCGATTTCGCGCCGGCGAGCGTATCGGCATCACGTATCACGTCGCGTCCGTGCTCGGCAGCTACGGCTTTTCGTCGCCGACGTACTTTCCGTCGCCGGCCGACGTCACGGCCGGCAACAACGCCATGCTCGAGCTGTGCGCGCGTGAACGCGAACGCGTTCGAATGTTCGTCACGGTGAACCCCAATTACACCGTTCACGCGCTGGCGGAAATCGAGCGCTGCGCGGACGCCGGCGCCATCGGCATCAAGCTTCTCGCCAGCCGCCGCGCCGACGACCCGCTGCTCGACTCGATTGCCGAGCTGGCGGCGGAGCGCCACCTGCCGATTCTCCATCACATCTGGCAGCATCGCCGGCGCGAATGGCCGTCGCAAGAGATCTCTGATGGCGCCGATCTCGCGCGCCTCGCACGGCGGCATCCGCGAGCGTCGTTCATCCTGGCGCACATTGGCGGCGGCGGCGACTACATGCACACCTTTCCCGCGGTCGTCGATACGCCGAATGTGCATCCGGATCTGTCCGGGAGCGGCGTCGATCGCGGCATGCTCGACGCGGCGGTCGCGGTGCTCGGCGCCGGCCGCCTGCTCTGGGGCTGCGACCTGACGATGGACACGGCTCTCGCCAAGCTGCGGGCGCTCGATGCGGTCGGTCTCGATGCGGGCGCGCTCGCCGACATTCGCTGGCGAAACGCCGCGCGCCTCTTTCCGGCTGGCAGCTTTCCGCGCTGCGAGGCCTCATGAGAGCACTCGCATGACGGTCGACGTGAACACGCTGATCGGTCCCTATCCGTTCCGCGAGCTGCCGCATCCGGATCCGGACGTGCTCGTGCGCGTGCTCGATCGCGAGCAGATCGATCGCGCCTGGGTCGGCTATCTGCCCGCGGCGTTCCATCGCGACCCGACGCCGGGCAACGCGGTGCTGCTCCGCGCGCTTGCCCCGTTCGCCGGGCGACTCGCGCCGGTGCCGTGCATTCGGCCCGATTGGCCGCGGTGGGAGCACGCACTTGGCGACGCGGCGAGCGCCGGCGCGCCCGCCATTCGCGCCTATCCGCCGCAGTGGGGGCTCGGACCGCACGATGTCGGCATGCGCGAGCTGGCCATTGCCGCGGGAGAGCGGGGAATGGCCACGCTGCTCACCGTTCGCTTCGAGGATCTGCGCCAGCGACACTGGCTCGATGCCGCGGGCGATCTCTCGGCCGCCGCAATCCGATCGCTGGCCCGCGCCGGCGACGCAGTGCGCCTCGTGGTGACCGCTGCCGGGCGCGAGATGATCGAGGAAGTCCATTGGGGACTGACACCCGACGAGCAGCAGCGGGTGTTCTGGGATATCTCGTGGATCTGGGGACCGCCGGAGGATCACCTTGCGAAGCTGTTCCGGACGATCGGCGCCGAGCGTTTCGTGTTCGGTACGCAGTGGCCGTTGCGACTGACGCAGACGCCGCGCGCGAATCTCGACCTGCTTCCCGACGATTTGCGTTCCGCGCGGATGGCTGATGCGTCGGCGCTGCGCTTCTCGTCGCCGGCCGTGCGCCGCGCGTGAGCGCACGACGGTTACGCCGAGTGTGTGTCGCAGACGCGAGCGATTAACATGAATCGCGTGCGCTACAGATTTGCTCCCTTGCGTCTGACTTTCTGGCTAATCAGATTTCTCGGCCGGACGGGCGCTTGTGAATTTGTTCACAAGCCACCACCGACTCGACATATCACCCCATCGCGATGACCAAGCGAAGGAAGTGGACCGCCATCCCCGGGCTCCTCGCCCTGGCCACCGGCGCCGTGATGCTTTCCGCATACAGCGGCGCCTCCTCTTCGCAACACAGCTCGCCGGTTCAGCCGATCAACTTTCCGCACCCGGTACACGTGCAGAAGCTCGGCATGAACTGCCTGTACTGCCACAACGCCGCGAATAAATCGATGGACCCCGGCATGCCGGCGGTGTCGACGTGCATGGGCTGTCACAACCTGATCGGGCCCGATCGTCCGGCCACCGATCTCGGGCCCAAGCGGCACAGCACCGAGCTGGCGAAGCTATATAAGTATGCTGATCAGGCCGCGGTCGGTGCGGGCATGGGCCCGAACGCCAGGCCGATCCCGTGGGTCCGCATCCACAAGGTGCCGGAGTACGTGCACTTCCCGCACACGCGCCACATCAACATCGGCGTCACCTGCCAGACCTGTCACGGCCAGGTGCAGAAGATGGATCGCGTCTACCAGTACGCGAGCCTGAACATGGGCTGGTGCATCAGCTGCCACGTCAACGGCTACAGCCCGAAGGAAGGGCTCGAGGCGAGTGGCTATGCCCCGCCGCAGACCGCGAGCGCGACCCTGGCGTCGTCGACCGCACCGGTGAACCTGGCCAGGGCCGAACGCAAGAAAGCGCGGTACGATTGCGCCAACTGCCACTACTGACATGAGCCAGGATACCTCCCCCACCGGCGCCTCCGGCGCCACGGGCGTCAAGCGCCGCGAATTCCTGAAGGTGCTTGGCGCATCGAGCGCCGCGCTGGCCGTCACGGCATGCCAGGAGGAAACTGGCAAGCTCATTCCATATCTTGTATCGCCGGACGAGACGGTTCCCGGCGTCTCGACCTATTACGCCACGACCTGCCGTGAATGCGCGGCGGCGTGCGGCATCATCGCCGAGACCCGCGACGGTCGCGCGATCAAGCTCGAAGGCAATCCGGAGCATCCGCTGAATCGCGGTGCGCTGTGCGCACGCGGTCAATCGGCGCTCCAGGGCCTCTACAATCCCGATCGTCTGCGCACGCCGCTCGTGAAGGAGAATGGCGCATGGAAGGCGATCACGTGGGACGATGCCATCGCGCGTCTCTCGCAGCAGATCGGGCAGGCCCGGAGCCGCGGCGCCACGGGCGGCGCGGTGTTCATCAATCAGCACGAGAGCGGCAGCTTCCCGCGCTTCCTCGACACATGGCTCGCGAGCTTTGGCATGCCGCCGCACCTGAGTGTCGACGCCGAAGCGCATGCGGCGACGCTCGAGGCCAACCGCCGCACCTACGGTGTGGCGTGGCCGACGCTCAGCTTCTCCGACGCACGGCTCATCGTTTCGTTCGGCGCCGACTTTCTCGAAAGCTGGGGCGCGAGTGTGCCGCAGCAGCTCGACTTCGCTGACGCGCGCGCGAAGCTCGATGGCGCGCCGCGCTTCGTCTACATCGGTGCGCGCCGCTCGCTCACCGGTCTGAATGCCGATGCGTGGCTGGCGTGCAAGCCGGGCTCCGAGCTCGCGATCGCCAACGCCCTCGCCGGCAAAGGGAGCATTCAGCAAGCCGCAACCGAGAGCGGTGTCGATGCCGCGGCGCTGCAGCAGCTCGCCACCGAGCTGTCGTCGGCCAAGCCCGCGCTCGTGCTCTCCGGTGTGAACGGCGCGGATGCGCTCGACGTCGCGCTTGCCGTCGCCGCGATCAATCAGGCGTCGGGCGCCGTCGGCACGACCATTCGTCCGGCCGAGCCGATCACCGCATTCGACGGCATCGCGACGACCGGCCAGTTGCTCGCGGCGGTCGAGCGGATGCGTGCCGGCCAGGTTGGAATCGCGTTCGTGCGCGGAGCCAATCCGGCGTACACGCTGCCCAAGTCGGCGAAGTTCGCCGATGCCTTCGCCAAGGTCGGCTACCGCGTGAGCTTCACGTCGTACCCCGACGAAACGACGGAGTTGTGCGATCTCGTAATTCCGGATCTGCACTCGCTCGAGTCCTGGGGCGACGCGGCGCCGGTCCGCGGTACCATCGGTCTGCAGCAGCCGGCAATGGACCCGGTGTATCCGACGTTGAGCAAGACACTCCCGGCCGCATTGGGTACGGCGGATGTCCTCATCCAGGCGGCGAAGAAGGATCCCGCGAACGCCGCGCGATATCCGGAGCAGGATTATCGCACGTGGCTGATGGCCGGATTCGCTGGCGGTCCGCGCGGGTTTGCGGCGGCGCTCCCGAAAGGCATCGCACCGGGCAATCTCGCGCCACGTACCGCGGTCGCCGCGCCAAGCGTGGCGGCGCGCGCCGCTGCCGCGGGTACGGGCCCGTTCACGCTGTATGCGTACACGTCGCCGGTGCTCGGCGACGGTCGCGGCGCCAACAAGCCGTGGCTGCAGGAGCTTCCCGATCCGGTGACGAAGGTGTGCTGGACCTCGTGGGTGGAGATCCATCCCGAGACGGCGGAGCGGCTTGGCATCGCTCGCGGCGACATACTCGAAGTGAAGACGGACAGCGGCACGCTGCGCGCACCGGCATTTCCGTTCCTCGGTATTCACAAGGACGCAATCGCGATTCCGACCGGGCAGGGTCACCGCGCATCGGCACAGATCGCGACATTCGATTGGAAGGCGCACCAGCCCGGCGATCTGCAGTGGGGCTATGGCAGATATGCGCGCGATCTGAGCATCAACGTTCTGGATCTGCTGCCGGTCGCGACCGACGCCGCGGGCGGTGCCGTGCTCACGTCGACGCGCGCGTCGATCACGAATACCGGCGACAACATGGTGCTGCCGAGCACCGAGGGATCGGCCCGGCAGCATGGCCGCGGCATCGCGCAGGCGGTGAATGCGGCGGACCTCAACAAGCCGCCGAAGGAAGAGGAGCACCTGCCCGGCGACGCGAGCCACGCGTTTCTGCCGGGCCTGCGCTCGCCGGTTGCGGCCGACGCGCAAGGTGATTTCGGCGCGCCGAGCGACGCGAACATCGGCAAGAACAAGGGCCTGTACGACCCGAACGATATTCGCGGGATGGCGAAGCGCCGCTGGGCGATGACGATCGATCTCGCGCGCTGCACCGGCTGCTCGGCGTGCGTCACGGCCTGCTACGCCGAGAACAACATCCCAACGGTCGGCGCGTTCTGGCAGAACGCGACGATCTGGGCCGATCAGAAGCCGGGGTTGAACATCGCGCGCGGCCGGGAGATGAACTGGATTCGTCTCGAGCGCTACTTCGAGGGCAACCTCGACGGCAAGTTCGGCGTCGACTTCGAGACGCGCTTCGTGCCGATGCTCTGCCAGCACTGCGGCAATGCGCCGTGCGAGCCGGTGTGCCCGGTGTACGCGACGTACCACTCGCCGGACGGCCTGAACGTGCAGGTCTACAATCGTTGCGTCGGTACGCGGTATTGCTCGAACAACTGCCCGTACAAGGTCCGGTACTTCAACTGGTTCGGATACGGCGAGTCGGATCGCAAGCAGTACGCGTTCCCCGAGCCGCTCGACTGGCAGCTGAATCCGGACGTGACGGTGCGCGGCAAGGGCGTCATGGAGAAGTGCAGCTTCTGCGTGCAGCGCATTCGGGAGGCGGAGAATCGCGCCGCGCTCGAGCACCGCGAGCTCAAGCCGGATGAATTCACGACGGCGTGCGCGCAAGCGTGTCCGTCGCGCGCGATCGTGTGGGGCGACGCCGCGGATCCCAACTGGACCGTTGCGCAGCGAGCGCAGGACAAGCGCGGATATCACGTGTTCGAAGAGCTCAACACCTTCACCGCGGTGGTCTACTTGAAGAAGGTCAACCATCCGGCGACCGGCGCGCAGGCGCCGGCTGCGGACTGAGGAGGCGCGCATGGCAACGACTGCGGCTCCTCTTCCGGGCGGACAGCGCCCGAACATTCCGTCGGCGGCGGTGCATTTCCCGGCGATTCGCGACTACGAGCAGGTCGATCGCGAAATCGCCGGGACGCTCGGACCGTCCCTGGGCTGGTTCGCGGCGCTGGGCGTGGCGATCGTGTGCATGCTCATCGGCGCGCTCACCTGGACGTACCAGATTCATGAAGGCCTCGGCGCGGCGGGGTACCAGCCGCCGGTGATGTGGGCGGTCTATATCGTCACCTTCGTGTTCTGGGTCGGTATCGGCCACGCCGGGACGCTGATTTCAGCAATCTTGTATCTGTTCCGCGCCGGCTTCCGCACGAGCATCTACCGCGTGTCGGAGGCGATGACGGTGTTCGCCGTCATGACGGCCGGCCTGTTCCCGATTCTACACCTCGGGCGGCCGTGGAAGTTCTTCTATCTGATTCCGTATCCGAACTGGCGGCTCATCTGGCCGAATCCCAAGAGTCCGCTCGTGTGGGACGTGTTCGCGATCCTGACGTACCTCACGATCTCGGCGACGTTCTTGTACGTGGGCCTCATTCCAGATCTGGCAATTCTCCGCGACCGCGAGAAGAACCCGGTGCGACGCCAGATTCTCGCGCAGATGTCGCTGGGCTGGCGGAACTCCGATCGCGAGTGGCGGCACTTCACGCGGGCCTACCTGTTTCTCGCCGCGTTCGCCACGCCGCTGGTGCTCTCGGTGCACTCGGTGGTGTCGTTCGACTTCGCGATGGCGCTTGCGCCGGGCTGGCACGCGACCGTCTTCCCGCCGTACTTCGTGGCCGGCGCGATCTTCTCCGGCATCGGAATGGTGTTCACCATCGTCATTCCGCTGCGCAAGGTGTTTCATCTCGAGCACTACATCACGCTCAACGATCTGGACGCGGCGGCCAAGCTCTGCCTGTTCACGTCGACGGTGGTCGGCCTGGCGTACGTGACCGAGTTCCAGATCGCCTGGGTGAGCGGCAACCGGTTCGAGCAGGACTACTTCTGGAATCGCGTGTTCGGCCAGTGGGCCTGGGCCGCGTGGATCATGCTGATCTGCAACTGCGTGATTCCGCTCTCGCTCTGGTCGCAGAAGCTCCGGCGCAACACGAAGTGGCTTTTTTTCCTCTCGCTCACGACCAACCTCGGCATGTGGTTCGAGCGGTTCGTGATCGTCGAGCCGTCGCTGTCGCACGAGTTCGAGCCGTGGCAGTGGGGCGGGTACCGGCCCACCTGGGTGGACTACTGCATTCTGCTCGGCAGCTTCGGCTGGTTCTTCATGTGGTTCCTGCTGTTCATCAAGCAGCTGCCGGTGATGGCCATGTCCGAGATCAAGGAAACGATCCTGCCGCGAATGCGACATCCGCACGTGGACGAGTCGCAGGAGCTCGAGCAGGGCGGTTACGCGAATCAGATGATGAACGATCCCCCGTTGCTCGGAGGCTCGCACTAATGCAAGGCATCATCGGAGCGTTTCCCGAGATCGATTGCGCCGTGCACGCGATCGAGGCGTTGAAGAAGGAGCGGCTCGGCGACCTCACCGTGTACACGCCGACGCCACGCCACGAGATCGAGGAAGTGATCGATCGCGGCCCGAGCCGCGTGCGGCTGTTCACGCTGATCTTCGGCCTGCTCGGCGCGTCGTTCGGCTACTGGATTCCGATCTGGATCTCGGACTACTGGCCAATCATCGTCGGCGGCAAGGCCGTGATCACATGGGTGCCGTTCACGATCCTCTGTTTCGAGGTCATGGTATTGATCGGCGGACTCGCCACGGTGTTCGCGATGTTCGGTCTGGCGCACATTCCGCGGCTCACGATGACCGTCGGATACGATCCGCGGTTCAGCAGCGGGCACTTTGGCATCTGGGTCGTGACCGATCCGGAGCGCACGGACGACGTCATCAACCTGATGAAGAAATACGGAGCGTCGGAGGTTCGCCGTGAGCGCTGAGCGCCGTTTCGCCGCGTCGCGTGCCCGCCTTGCGCTCGTCGCGTGCAGCCTGCTCCTCACCGGGTGCAGCTGGTTCACCGACTTCAAGGAGCAGCCGAAGATCGATCCGTGGGAGACGGCGGCGGATACCATTCCGTTCCGCGGCAACCCGCAGTCGTCGGTGCCGATCTACGGGAGCGACGCGCCCGGCTTCATCTATGCGCGCACGAATCTGCCGGCGAGCATCAGCGCGATGGCGAACATTCCGAATCCCATTCCGGCGGATTCGGCGTCGGTGAATCGCGGCCGGATCAACTTCCAGATCAACTGTGCCGTCTGCCACGGACCGCTGGGGCAGGGCAATGGCCCGGCCACGAAGTACGGAATGGTCGGCATGAACATCGGGGCGGGCAGTCTCGCCGCAACGCAGTACACCGACGGATACATCTTCGGCATGATCCGGAACGGCCGCGGCCTGATGCCGTCGTACAACCGGATCGAAGAGCCGGATCGTTGGGACATCATCAACTATCTGCGCACGTTGCAGGGCAAGAGCACGATCGCCGCGGATACGAGTCACGGGTTCCCCGGTGAGACCGGACCGTACGTGCCCGCCGCGACGCAGGAAGGTCCGACGCGTCCCGTGCCGTACTACCACCCGACGAATCAGCCGGAGCGCCAGCCGTGAGTCTCAATCCCCCGCGCGTTCCGTCGTCGAGCGAGGTGCTCGCGGCGTCGAACAAGGAAATTCCAAAGTCGTTCACGACGTCGATGATCGTGTTGTTCGCCATCGGTGTCGTGGTGTTCGTCATCGGACTGTTCGTTGCGCCGGACCGGGTGTGGCGCGCGTGGCACGCGAACTGGCTGTTCTGGGCGGGATTGTCGCAGGCCGGTGCGGTCTTCGTGGCCGTGCAGCGAATCACGACTGCGCGGTGGTCGCGCGCGGTGATCCGGTTCATGGAGGGCTACGTCGCGTTCCTGCCGGTGGCGTTCATCTTCCTCCTGCTGACGCTGTTCGCCGGCAAGTACTACGTGTTCCCGTGGACGCACGAAGCGTATCCATCGGTCGAAAAGGCGGAGTACTACAACGCGGCGTTCCTGTCCATTCGTGACATCGCGATCTTCGGCGCGATGGTCGCGCTCGCGATCTGGTTCGTGTACCTCTCCGTCCGCCTCGACGTCGGCCGGATTCCTGAAGCGGGCGCGCGTTGGGCGGCGGGCATTCGGGCGCGCATGCGCAACGGGTTCCGCGACGAGCGCCGCGAAATCCATTCGACGCATTCCGTGCAGGGCAAGATCGCGGCGGCGTCCATCCTCCTGTTCGGCCTTGGCTGGTCCGTGCTGGCGTGGGACCTCTCGATGGGACTCACGCTGCACTTCCAGAGCACGCTGTACAGCTGGTGGTTCTTCATGGGCGCGTGGCTATGTGCCCTGATGCTGTTCGCGGTGCTGATTCACGTGTGGAATTCATTCCTCAACGGCGCCGACGGACTGATCCAGGAAAGCCATTATCACGATATTGGAAAGCTCTGCTTCGCCTTCACCGCATTCTGGGGCTATCTGACGTTCGGCCAGTACCTCGTCATCTGGTACGGCAACATGGGTGACGAGACCTGGTTCTTCCATCTGCGTCTCATCTCGCCATGGAAATGGGTGACGGTGATCTCCGTCATTCTGATCTTCGTGGCGCCGTTCTTCGGACTCCTGTCGCGCGCAACGAAGGTCCGTCCCTTCTGGCTGCTGCTGTTCGCCTTCTGCAGCCTGGTGGGCATGTGGCTGATGCGGTACATCGAGATGTATCCGTCGGCGTACGGCGTGGTGCCGAACCTGCCGCTCGGCTTCTGGGAAGTCGGCGTGACGCTGCTCTACATCGGCGCGTGGGGCTGGTGTTACAACATGTTCATGAATGCCTTCCCGCGCATGCGCGTGACGCTGCAGTCGTCGCCGTATCGGGATGAGATCCAGGTACCGGTGGATCCGGAAACGATGGAGCCGCTCCCGGCCCACGAGTAGGACCTCAGCCGCGCTCGAGCATCTGTTCGAGCGCGGCTTTCGGTACCGCCCCCGTCTGGCGCGCGACTTCGCGGCCGCCCTTGAACAGGATCGTCGTCGGAATGCCGCGAATGCCGAAGCCGGCCGCGGTGCGCTGCGCGCGATCGGTGTCGAGCTTGGCGACGAGCGCGGTGCCCTGGTGCTCGCGCGCCAGCTCGTCGATCGACGGCGCCATCATCTTGCACGGCCCGCACCAGTCGGCGTAGAAGTCGACGAGCACGGGCACGTCGCTGCCGGCGATCGTGCGCGCGAACGTGTCGTCGTTCAGGTGCAGCGGGCGATCGAGGAGCATTGGCTTGCCGCACTTTCCGCACTTCGGCCGATCGCTCGCGCGTGCGGCGTCCACGCGATTCCACGTCTCACAGAATTGGCAACGGACGGTGATGTGCGCCGTCGCGCCGGTTGCGGTCGTCTCCACGGGTGAACTCCGGTTGGCGTGCATGGGTTGCTCTGTTCACAACCCGTTCCACCGGTTGCACGGCTCGGCTAGATTTGCGGAGCGCCGCAAGGCGCAGCAGGTAGACGGGGCGGTAGCTCAGTTGGGAGAGCACCTGCTTTGCAAGCAGGGGGTCACCGGTTCGATCCCGGTCCGCTCCACTCCGATCTCGAGGCAGACACCGATGACCGTGACCGCGCTGCAGGACGTTCCCGCCGTCGGGCAGCAGGCGCCCGACTTCACCTTGCCCTCGACGTCCGGCGAGAAAGTCACGCTCTCCGGGCTGCGCGGCAAACCGGTCCTCATCGCGTTCTTCCCGCTCGCGTTCTCCGGCACCTGCACCGCCGAGCTGTGCGAGATGCGCGACGATCACGATCAGTTCGCCGAGCGCGGCGTCACGGTGCTGCCGATCAGCGTCGACTCGACGTATTCGCTCAAGGAGTACAAGGCGAAGCACGGCATGCACGTCGACTTGTTGAGCGATTTCAAACGCGAGGTTTCGCGCCTCTACGGCGTGCTGCTCGAGGAGCCGTTCTTCGCCAATCGTGCGTATTTCCTCATCGACCGCGACGGCATCATTCGCTGGGAGCACGTCGAAGCGGTGCCGAGTCAGCGGCGCGAGGACGCCGTCATTCTCGCCGCGATCGATCGGCTGATCTGAACGTCTTCTCGGTGGGCGGCCGGCGAATCGGTCATCTTGTCCTCCCACCGCTCGATCGGTAAGTTGGCCGCTCAGCCCGACGAGTCGCCACCCATCCGCGAGACTTCCCACCCATCGCATGTCCGACCTCTCTGACGCGGCGCGTCCGGCGCCAGCGCGCTCGCGTTCATCCAAACCGGTCGCGCGGATGCTGCGCGCGATCGCCGAGATCGCCACCGCGCTCGCGAGTGCGGAGTCGGTGAGCGCGGCGATGCCCGGCGTGCTGAGCGCGATCGCCAGCGAAGTCGACGGCGCGCAGGCGACGCTATGGCTGCACGGTTTGGACGGATTGCGCCGTGCCTGGTCGGTGGCCGGCGACACCGTCGCAGCGGCGGATGTGGAAGCGCTGCTGCGACGCGGTGGCGAGCTCGCCTGGGATCGCGGCTGCACGGTCGTGCGCCTCGCCGCCGGCCGGCAGGAGCTCGGTGCGTTGTCGGTCTGTCCGGGACGGGAGCTGTCCACCGCGGACCGGCAGTTCATCGTCGTCGCGGCCAGCCTGCTGGCGCCCGCGTTGCGCGGCGCCGAGCATGCGCACCGGCTCGAGTCGGAGGTGGCGGCGCGCACGCGGGAGATCGAGGGCCAGCGCCGATTCATCGAGACGATCATCGACTCGATGCCCGTCGGCATCTACGTCATCGATCGTGCGTATCGCATTCACGCCTGGAACCGCAAGCGCGAGATCGGGCTGCAGGGCGTGGCGCGCGAAGACGCGATCGGCCGCACGATCTTCGAGATCATGCATCGCCAGCCGGCGGAGCTGCTGCGGAGCGAGTTCGAGAGCGTGTTCCAGACGGGCGAGATGCAGCAGTTCCCGATCGAGTCGACGGCATTCGGCGAGTCGCGCACTTACCGCATCAGCAAGATTCCCATGCGGGTGGGCGGCGGCGACGTCACGCACGTCATCACGATTGGCGAAGACATCACCGAGTGGCGGCAGGCGGAGGAACGGTTTGCCCAGGCCGAAAAGCTGGCGGCCATCGGCACGCTCGCCGCCGGTGTGATGCACGAGATCAACAACCCGCTGGCGACGATCGGCGCTTGCGCCGAGAGTCTCACCATCGCGATGGACGAGGGCACGCTCGACCCGGCGAAGGATGCGGCGGAGCTGCACGAGTCGCTCATGCTCATCCAGCAGGAAGTGCATCGCTGCAAGGGCATCATCGACGGGCTGCTGGATTTCAGTCGTCCGAAATCGACGGCGAAGTCGCACGTCGACCTGAACGCGGCAATTATCAAGACGCTCAAGCTCGTGAAGCACCATCCGCGGTTTCGGCGCGTGTCGATCGCGCTCGAGACGGACGAAGCGCTGCGTCCGGTGCTCGCCAACGAGGAGCAGATGGTGCAGGTGTTCATGGCGCTGCTGCTCAACGCCCTCGACGCAGTCGACGAGCAGGGACTCATCACGCTCCGCACGCGCGACGACGGCGGAGAGATGGTCGTCGCGGAGGTCGTGGACCGCGGCGTCGGCATTCGCGCCGGTGACCGCACCAAGATTTTCGAGCCGTTCTATACGACCAAGCCGCCGAGTCGCGGTACGGGACTGGGGCTGTCGATCTGCTACGCGATCGTCACGGAGCACGGCGGGCGCATCGAGGTCGATAGCGTGGCCGGGGAAGGGAGCGTATTCCGCATTCTGCTCCCGGCGAGCGCCGCGTGACCGATACGCCGCCGACCGCGCGCGTCCTCGTCGCCGAGGACGAAGCGCATCTCGCGCAGATCCTGTGCACGTTCCTGCGCGGCCGCGGGCACTACGTGGTGTGCGTCGGCGACGGCGCGGCGGCGCTGCAGGCCGTTCGGCGCGAGGCGTTCGACGTCGTGCTGCTCGACATCGTCATGCCGGGTGTCGACGGACTCGACGTGCTGGCGCAGCTTCGCGCGCAGCCCGATCCGCCGGAAGCGATCGTGATCACCGGCAACGGCACCGTCGAAACAGCGATCGCCGCGATGAAGCTCGGCGCCTACGACTACATGACGAAGCCGTATCGCATGGCGGAGATCGACGTGTTGATCCGGCGCGCGCTGGAAAAGCGTCAGCTCGAGCGCGAAAATCGTACGCTCCACTCGCTCCTGTCGCGGGCCGACGCGCCGTACGACGTCATCACGCAGTACGCGCCGCTTCGCGCCGTCCTCGCGATGATCGAGCGGGCGGCGTCGACGGATGCGCCAGTGCACATCATCGGCGAATCGGGGACGGGCAAGACGCTGCTCGCGCACGCGATTCATCGAATGTCCGGACGGGCCGGACCGTTCGTCGATGCCGATACGACCGTACTCGGCGAAGCGGCGCTCGAAGTCGAGCTGTTCGGACGCGAAAGCGGCAGCCCGAGCGGGCCCGGTGCACGGCGCGCGGGGCTGCTCGAGCTGGGCGCGAGCGGCACGTTGTTCATCGACGAAATCGGAATGCTCAGCCCCAGACTCCAGGCGAAGCTTGCGCGCGCGTTGCAGCGCGGCGGCTTCGTGCGGGTCGGCGGAACGCAACAGGTGGCGATCACCGCGCGGCTGGTGACGTCGAGCACCCGCGATCTGGCCGGACCGTCCCGGTCGGGACGATTCCGCGAGGATCTGCTTGAGCGCCTGCTCGCAGTGACCGTCTCGCTGCCGCCGCTGCGCGATCGCCTCGTCGACATTCCGCTCCTCGCGCGGCACTTTCTGTTGCAGCTCGCCGGACCGTCGGCGCCCGCGTTGCGTCCGGACGCGGTCGCACGCATGCAGGAATACTCATGGCCGGGGAACGTCCGCGAGCTTCGCAACGTGGTCGAGCGCATCGTGCTGCTGACGCGCGGCGGCGGGCACGAGATTCGAGCGCAGGACCTGCCGCTCGACGGCGGCTCGGCGCCGATCGCTCCGCGGGCGAGCGCCGGCTCCGAGATCACCCTCGCCGACCTCGAGCGCGAACACATCAAGGCGGTGCTCGTCGGCGCGAATTGGCATCAGGGCCGAGCCGCGCAGATTCTCGGCATTTCGGCAAAGACGCTGTACCGCAAGATCCGGGAGTATGGATTGGAGCGGCCAGTGCCTCGCCGCCGGTCCGCACGCCGCTCCTGACCGAACTTTCCTCCATTCGACGCACTCCATGCGCATTCTCGTCATCGAAGACGATCCGACCGTCGGGCAGTACGTCAAACGCGGGCTCGAGGAGCATCGTTGGGCGGTGGACCTGGTGGCGGACGGCGAGGAGGGCGAGCGGCACGCTGCGTCGGAAGCGTACGACCTGCTGATTCTCGACATGCGGCTTCCCGGCAAGTCCGGACTGGAGCTGCTGCACGCGCTGCGCGCCCGCGGGTTTCAGAAGCCGGTTCTCGTGCTCACCGCGCAGGACGCCGTGGATGCGAAGGTGACGGCGCTCCGCGCCGGCGCCGACGATTACGTCACGAAGCCGTTTGCGTTCGAGGAGCTGCTCGCGCGCGTCGAAGCGCTCGCGCGCCGGCCGCGTGCGCTGGCGGCGCCGACGCTCACCGTCGCCGATCTCGAGCTCGATCCCTCCACACGCGTGGTCACGCGCGGCGGCGAGCCGATCGACCTCACGCCGAAGGAGTTCACGGTTCTCGAATACCTGATGCGTCACGCCGGCCGCGTGATGAGCCGAACGCTGATCACGGAGTACGCGTGGGGGTATCACTTCGATCCCGGCACGAACATCGTCGACGTGGTGATCAATCACCTGCGCAAGAAGGTGGATGCAAAGCGCCAGAAGCGGCTGATCACGACCGTGCGCGGGGTCGGGTATATGATCAAAGGATAGAGGGGAGAGAGGGGAGGGGAGAGGGGAGGGAACGACCGAGACATCAGACATCAGACGTCAGACATCAGTCAGCATTGAGTTCCTCCGTTCCACCGTTCCACCGTTCCACCGTTCCACCGTTCCACCGTTCCACCGTTCCTCCGTTCCTCCGTTCCTCCGTTCCTCCGTAAATGGCTTCCACCCGCGCGCGACTCACGTTCTCCTATGCCCTCGTGCTACTCGGCACGCTGGTGGCGTTCGTCATCGCGATCTGGGTGGCGCGGCAGAGTGCGGCGAAGCAGCAGCTCGGCGATGAGGCGTTTCGCGTCGCGGACAACGTGCTTTCGACGATCGAGATCTGGCGCGCCACGCAGGCCGCGGCCGACAGCGATTCGACCAGCACGGCGCCGCTTCGCCCACCGGTGCTCGCCGAGGTGCTCGATCCATTGCCTGGCTACTTCATGGTGCTCGACAAGCAGGGGAAGCTGCTGTACTCGTCGGCGCTGATGCGGCTGCTGTCGAGCGACGATCAAACGGCGGTGCTGACGAGCGCGCTCCAGCTCACCGACGAGCGCGGCGGGTTCATCGTGTCGGTGCGGAACGACTCGCTCCGGTTGCTCACCGTGGCGCGCCGCAACCAGATCGCCGATCTCGCCGTTGCGCGCGTCGTCGCGGCGATGCCGACGAACATCGCCGACGTTCCGGGCCAACTGCTGCTCGGCACGCTCGTCGTATTCGCACCGGTCGTGTTCATCGTCTCGATGATCGTGGCGTATCTCACGGTGGGCAGCGCGTTCCGGCCCGTCGATCAGCTGATCAATGAAGTGGAGGCGATCACCGACGGCCGAAGCCTGCACCGCCGACTGGCCGCGGACTCGAGCAACGACGAGGTGTCGCGCCTTGGCTTGACGGTGAATGCGATGTTGGCGCGGCTCGAGAATTCGTTCGCCGCCCTCCGCCGGTTCACGGCCGATGCCAGTCACGAGCTCAAGACGCCGCTCACCGTGCTGCGCGCCGACGTGGAGCGCGCGATGCACCCGCGAACGGATCGGGCCGAACGCATGGTCGCACTCGAGGAAGCATTGCAGGAAACGGCGCGGATGTCGGATCTGGTCG
Organism: Gemmatimonadaceae bacterium; assembly: GCA_025928185.1. Lineage (GTDB taxonomy): Bacteria > Gemmatimonadota > Gemmatimonadetes > Gemmatimonadales > Gemmatimonadaceae > JAQBQB01. Next base: position 8,164 of record JAICKA010000031.1, on the reverse strand, counting down.
ACAGTCTGCTCACGCTGGCGCGGGCGGACGAGGGGCGCTTCGATATTCACCGTACGCCCGTCGATCTCGAGCCGCTGATTCGTGAAGTGTACGAAACGGCCGTCATCCTCGGCGAAGATGCCGGCCTGACACTCTCGCTCGGATTATCGCTCGGTCCGCTCGGCGACGAAAGCTCATCGCCGCAGCGCGTGATCGTGATGGGCGACCGGGCGCGGCTGCGACAACTGCTGCTCAATCTGGTGACGAACGCGATCAAGTACACGCCGAGTGGAGGACGAGTGGAGCTCTCGGCGGTGCGCAAGCCGGACGACGAGGTGGCGATTACCGTGCGGGACACTGGTCTCGGGATCTCAGCCGCCGATCTGCCGCACGTCTTCGATCGATTCTGGCGGGCCGACCGCGTGCGGTCGCGCCGCGTTGCGACGGGCGAAGGAATGTCGGTGATCGATCGTGGCGGATTCGGGCTGGGCCTGTCGATCTCCCAGTGGATCGTGCAGGCGCACGGCGGAAGTATCAGCGTGCAATCGCGCCTGGGGCGAGGCACCGTCTTTACCGTGCTGCTGCCCGTGTCGGCCGCGGGATCCGAGAACACAGAAGCTGCCCACGGCGACTTCACCAACTCTTAATCTTCCGATCATTCCGCTGAAAGGAGTGACGGGTACCTTATTCATCACGTAACCCCGCGCACTTTTTTCCCGCACCCGACAGGCTCACGAGACATGTTCGACAAGCTCATCGAGTCCAAAGCTTCCAAGCAGAAGCGAATGGGTGGCGCTGTCGCGAGCACCGTGCTGCACGCCGTCATCATCACAGCGGCCGTGTTCGGCACGTTGCACGCGAGCCAGCAGCTGGAAAAGCCGAAGGCCGAGAAGGTCGAGTTCGTCCAGGTCAAAAAGGAAGAACCGCCTCCGCCGAAGGACCAGCCGAAGCCGCCCCCGGACGTGGTCGTCAAGGCGCCGCCGCCGAAAGGCTTCCAGGTGCTCGCGGCCCCCATCAAGATCCCCGACGTGCTCCCAGACATCGACCTGTCCAAGAAAGTGACGGACGCGGCCGATTTCAGCGGTAAGGGCGTCGCGGGTGGTATTGCCAAGGGCGTCATCGGCGGCACCCCGCAGCCGGTGAACGACAACCAGACGTACTTCGAGTTCCAGGTCGAGAAGCAGGCGGCGCCGAATCCGAGCAATCCGCGGCCACGCTATCCGGACATGCTGCGCTCGGCGAACGTGGAAGGCGAAGTGCTCGCGCAGTTCGTGGTCGACACGTCGGGCCGCGCGGACATGAGCACGTTCAAGGTGTTGAAGTCGACGCACGACTTGTTCGTGCAGTCCGTGAAAGCGGTGCTGCCGAACATGAAGTTCTACCCGGCCGAAGTCGGCGGGCGCAAGGTCAAGCAGCTCGTGCAGATGCCTTTCCAGTTCGCTCTCAACAAGTCCTAATCCCACCGGAGACTAGTCGAAAATGGATCTCTCACTCATGGGCATGTGGCACGCGATGCACATGTTCGCGCGTGGCATCGTCGTCGTGATGGCCATCATGTCCGTTTATTCGCTCACGATCATGGTCTCCAAGTGGTGGAGCCTGCGTCGCGCCCAGAAGGAAACGATCAAGTTTGCTCCAGAGTTCTCGCAGTTCCTCGAGGAAGACAACCTCACCGAGGCGATCCGCCTCGCGGAGAGCTACAAGAAGTCGCACGTGGCGCTGGTGCTCGGCGGCGCGCTGGGCGAAGTGAAGCCGTTGATCGCCGACGGTTCGGTGACGGTGTCGGACATCAACTCGGCGGAGCGCGCGGTCGAGCGCAACATGCTCCTCGAGATCACGAACCTGAAGCGCGGCATGGCGGTGCTGGCGACGGTGGGCGCCACGGCGCCGTTCGTCGGACTGCTCGGCACGACGATGGGCGTCGTGAACTCCTTCCAGGGGATGGCGGCGTCCGGTTCCGGCGGTCTCGCGGCAATCGGCGGCGGTATCTCGGAAGCTCTTATCACGACGGCGTTCGGTCTGCTCGTCGCCATTCCGGCGGTGTGGGCGTACAACTACTTCACGACCAAGATCGACAATCTCACGGCCGAGATGACCTACGTCTCCAAGGAGATGATCGATTACCTGATCAAGGGCGTGTCGGGCGAGTTCGGCCGTTCGCGCTTCACCCGTGAGTTCAATACCGCTGGTGGCGCCAGCGGCCCGATCTCGACCTGATCGACTCTCTCGCTGAGGAGCGCGTTTAAATGGCAATGTCGTCAGGCAGCACTGCCTCCGGCGTGCAATCTTCGCCCAACGTGACGCCGATGGTGGACGTCATGCTGGTGCTGCTGATCATCTTCATGGTGGTGGCGCCCGCGCTGTTGTCGGGCTTCACCGCCGAGCCGCCGCAGGCAGTGAACATCAAGGATCATCCGGAGCAGGACCAGACGGATCAGGTGCTGGGCATCGACGCCAGCGGCAATTACTACCTGAACAAGAAGCCGATTCGCCCGGCTGACGTGGCTCCGGCGTTGCACAACATCTACGTCGCGACGCCGCGCGATGACCATGTGCTCTACATCAAGGCCGACAAGAACCTGGCGTACAGCAAGGTGCTGGACGTCATGGACATCGCCATGCACAACGGCGTCGCCGTCGTCGCCATGATCGGCGAGCAGAAGCCGGGAACGTCATCGACCGTGAAGGGCGACGTCATCGAGCACAACGCATTGGGGGGCCCGTAACATGGCCATGTCAACTGGTGGGTCGGGTGGCCTGAGCAACGACATCAACGTCACCCCGATGATCGACGTGTTGCTCGTGCTGTTGATCATCTTCATGGCCGTGCTGCCGTCGATGCGCAAGGCGATCGACGTCAGCCTGCCCGATCCGAATCCGACGGTCGCTCCGGCCAACTCGAAATCGGATCAGATCGTGCTCGAGGTGAATCCGGGCGGGAAGTACCTCATCAATAGTCTGGCGGTCAATCGCCAGCAGCTCCCGGATACGTTGCGGGCGATCTTTGCTCCACGGAATGAGAAGATCATGTTCGTGAAGGGTTCGCCGGACGTGAAGTACGCGGACGTGATCGACGCGATGGACGTCGCCCGTGGCGCCGGTGTGGTGGTGCTCGGTGTGCCACCGAAGGACACCCCGGGATCGACGCCGGCCGCAAAGTAAGTCAGTCGGCAGTACCAGTCTTCATATACGGCGGACGAACCCTTCGGGGGTCGTCCGCCGTATAACTTTCCATGTCTTCCAGCGCGCGCGTTGTCTTCGAGCGGACCCGGATGACCTCCTCAGTCGACCCGAATCGCTCTCTCCCGGCGACGATGGCGTCCGATTCGCCGTCGCACCGTCCTCTGCCGGCCACGGGGCTTCCCGCGTCGCGGCAGTCGCGGCGCGCATCTGCGGTGGTCTCCGTGCTCGCGCATCTGCTGATCATCGCGCTGCTGATCAGGCCGATTGGGTCGCACGAGGGCGAAGTCGTTGCGCGGGCGCAGGGCGCCGGTGGTCCGGGGCCGGCCGGCGGCGGCGGCGGTGGGCACAATGGAACGGGTGGCGTCCGCGAACACGTCGAGTACGTTCGCGTGGCCCCGGCCCCGAGCACGACCAGCCAGGCCACAGTTCCAAAGGTGCACCAGCGCGTACTGCCACCAGTCGTCGCCCCAGCCAAGCCGGTGCCTCCGCCGACGATCGTCACGCACCCCGCGGCCGTGCCTCCGGTGTCCGCGCCCGTCACGAACCCCGCGCCGACTGCATCGAAGATCGGCGCGTCGCCGATCTCGGGTGTGGGTGGAGGCACGGGTCGAGACGGGTCGGCTGGCAACGGACCGGGAAGCGGCGGAGGCGTTGGCTCCGGAATCGGCACCGGGCGCGGTTCGGGAACTGGTCCGGGCACCGGCGGCGGAACGCAAGCCAATTATCCGCCGACGACCGTGGAGCTGTTCATTCCGCCGCTCCCGATTCCGGGCAAGGTGCACGGCTTTCACGGCATCGCGGAATTCGACGTCGACGCGGACGGCAAGGTGCTGGGATTCACCTTTACGCCGACGAAGGACGGGAGCTACAACCGATTGCTGGAAGACGTATTCAAGCGCTTCAAATTCCGGCCGGGAACGACGCCCGACGGGATGCCGATTCGCATGAAGGTGCAGATCCCGTTCGATCTGGGTTGACGGCCGGACGAATACGGCGGCGATTTGGCCGCCTCTCTAGCAAAGGGGCGCTCCATTCCGTATTATTGCGCGATCCTCCGCAATACGCAGGGCCCATGCTGCATACATGGGCTTTTTTTCTGCCTCCGGCCCTCCAACCGATGATACTGATGGAGAACGTGTTCCGTCGTACCCTCCCCATCGCCTTCGCGGTCGTGCTGTCGCTCCTCGGCGCGCTCACCGCCCCCTCCACTCTTCACGCACAAACGCCGGATACGACTCGACCCGGCATGAGCATCGCCGGCACGCCGGCGGCTCCCGCCGCGCTGGCGCCACGGGCGCAGCAAGCGGGAGGAGAGGCCAACCTGACGATTCCCGATCTGCGGGACAACACCGTTCATATCCAGTTCTTCGGCGTGAGCGGCAATCACCTCCTGCTGTGGGGACTGCTGTTCTGCGTCCTCGGCATGCTCTTCGGCCTGACGATCTACCGGCAGCTTCGCGGCATGGCGGTGCATTCGTCCATGCGAGAAGTCTCGGAGCTCATTTACGAAACGTGCAAGACGTACCTGATCACGCAGGGGAAATTCATCCTGCTGCTGGAAGTATTCATCGGCATCGTGATCGTGCTGTACTTCGGCGTGCTGGTGCACTTCGCGATCGACAAAGTCATCATCATCCTGATCTTCAGTCTGATCGGCATCGCCGGCAGCTACGGCGTGGCGTGGTTCGGCATCCGCGTGAACACGTTCGCGAATTCCCGCACCGCCTTTGCCGCGCTGCGCGGCAAGCCGTATCCCTGCTATCAGATTCCGCTCAAGGCCGGTATGAGCATCGGTATGCTGCTCATCTCCGTCGAGCTGGTGATGATGCTCTGCATTCTGCTGTTCATTCCCGGTGACTACGCGGGTCCGTGCTTCATCGGGTTCGCCATCGGAGAGTCGCTCGGTGCCGCCGCGCTGCGAATTGCCGGCGGCATTTTCACGAAGATCGCCGACATCGGCTCCGATCTGATGAAGATCGTGTTCAACGTGAAGGAAGACGACGCGCGCAATCCGGGCGTGATCGCCGACTGCACGGGCGACAACGCCGGCGACTCCGTCGGCCCGAGCGCCGACGGCTTCGAGACCTACGGCGTCACGGGTGTCGCGCTCATCACCTTCATCGTCCTCGCGGTCCGCTCGCCCGTCGTCCAGGTGCAGCTGCTCGTCTGGATCTTCGTGATGCGCGTGATGATGATCGTGTCGAGCGGCATTGCATACCTGGTGAACGAGGCGGTTGCGAAGGCGAAGTACGCGGCCGCCGACAAGATGAACTTCGAGGCGCCGCTCACGGTCCTCGTGTGGCTCACGTCGCTGCTGTCGGTCGGTCTCACGTATGTCGTGTCGTACCTGATCATTCCGGTCCTGAATGGCGACACCACCCTCTGGTGGAAGCTCTCCTGCGTGATCACGTGCGGCACGCTCGCGGGCGCGATCATTCCGGAGCTGGTGAAGGTGTTCACGTCGACGGAATCGCGGCACACGCACGAAGTCGTGACGTCGTCGCGTGAAGGCGGCGCCTCGCTCAACATCCTCTCGGGTCTGGTGGCGGGCAACTTCAGCGCGTACTGGCTCGGCATCACGATCATGATCCTGATGGCGATCGCGTACGGCGTGAGCACGCTGGGCCTCGAGGGCCTGATGGTCGCTCCGGCGGTATTCGCCTTCGGCCTCGTGGCGTTCGGCTTCCTGGGCATGGGTCCGGTGACGATCGCGGTCGATTCGTACGGTCCGGTCACCGACAATGCGCAATCGATCTTCGAGCTCTCGACGATCGAGCAGATCCCGAGCGCGCCGGCGGAGATTCAGCGCGAGCACGGATTCGCGGTGAACTTCGATCGCGCCAAGCACTTCCTCGAGGAGAACGACGGCGCGGGCAACACCTTCAAGGCGACGGCGAAGCCGGTGCTCATCGGCACGGCGGTCGTCGGCGCGACGACGATGATCTTCTCGATCATCGTGGCGCTGACGGACGGACTGACGACGAATCTCGCCAACCTGTCGATCCTCCACGCGCCGTTCCTGCTCGGCCTGTTGACCGGCGGTGCGGTGATCTACTGGTTTACCGGCGCGTCGATGCAGGCGGTGACGACCGGTGCGTATCGCGCGGTGGAGTTCATCAAGGCGAACATGAACCTGGAGAACCCCGAGAAGGCGTCGATCAGCGACAGCAAGAAGGTCGTCGAGATCTGCACCCGGTACGCGCAGAAGGGCATGCTGAACATCTTCTTCACGGTGTTCTTCGCCACGCTCGCCTTCGCGTTCGTCGAGCCGTTCTTCTTCATCGGCTATCTGATTTCTATCGCGCTGTTCGGTCTGTATCAGGCAATCTTCATGGCGAACGCCGGCGGCGCCTGGGACAACGCGAAGAAGATCGTCGAGGTGGAGCTGAAGCAGAAAGGAACCGAACTGCACGCGGCAACGGTCGTCGGCGACACCGTGGGCGATCCGTTCAAGGACACGTCGTCGGTGGCGCTCAATCCGATCATCAAGTTCACGACGCTGTTTGGGTTGCTGGCGGTGGAGCTCGCGGTATCGCTTACCGATCAGCACGGACCCTTCCTCAGCCATGTCCTGGCCGCCGTGTTCTTCCTGATCTCCGTGGGCTTCGTCTACAAGTCGTTCTACGGAATGCGCATCGAGTCGGAAGGCTCCGCGGCGCAGGCGTAGCGCGATGAATCGACTCTTCGCGAGGAAGTCGGTTGCCGACTTCGAGGCCGACATCGTTTCGCATGGAGGCCTCAAGCGCACCCTCGGCAAATGGCATCTCACGGCACTTGGCGTGGGTGCCACGATCGGCGCCGGCATCTTCGCGACGACCGGTACGGCGATCGTGGGCGACGCGGCGCGCCCGGGCGCCGGTCCGGCGATCATCTTTTCGTTTCTGCTCACCGCGGTCGCCTGTGGATTCGCGGCGCTGTGCTACGCCGAGTTCGCCGCGATGGTGCCGATCTCCGGCTCGGCGTACACGTACGCGTATGCCTCGATCGGCGAGTTCGTGGCCTGGATCATCGGGTGGGACCTGATCATCGAGTACGCCGTCGGCAACATCGGCGTCGCGATCGGATGGGCCGGGTACTTCCGTGAGCTGATCGGTCACTTCGGAGTGAACATGCCAGCCTGGCTGGCGACCGACTATCGATCGGCGCACGACGCGTTTCGGCAGATGAGCACCGCCGCCGGCGGCGCCGTCGACGTCACGACGCGGTACATCGCGTCCGCGTGGACCGGCGCACCGCACGTGTTCGGCATTCCTCTCATCATCAATCTGCCCGCGATGGCCGTCGTTGCGCTGATTACAGTCATTCTGGTGATCGGGATCAAGGAGTCCGCGGACACGAACACCGCGATGGTGCTCCTCAAGGTCGGCATCATCCTGTTCTTCATCGCCGTGGGCATCTTCCTCATCCGGCCGCACAACTGGACCAACCCCGCCACCGGTGGCTTCTCGCCGAACGGGATCGGCGGGATCAGTGCCGCGGCGGCGATCATCTTCTTCAGCTACATAGGATTCGACGCGGTTTCGACGGCTGCGGAGGAGACGAAGGATCCGCCGCACGACATGCCGTTCGGCATCATCATGAGTCTGATCATCACGACCATTCTCTACATCGCGATCTCGATCGTCATGACGGGCATGGCGCCGTGGCAGCACTTGGGAACCGCCGAACCGATGATCACGGCCCTTCAATTCGCATCCGGTCCGCCGGCGCTGCTCAACGCGTCGCGATTCATCATCGCGCTCGGCGCGGTGATCGCGATGGGCAGCGTGCTACTGGTGTTTCAGCTCGGGCAGCCGCGCATCTTCTTCTCGATGTCGCGCGACGGCCTGCTGCCGCCGTTTCTGGCCAAGGTTCATCCGAAGTACAAGACGCCGTACGTCGGTACGATCCTGACCGGCGTGTTCGTCGCCGTCTTCGCGGCGTTCGCGAACATCGCGGAAGTCGTCGACCTCACGAACATCGGGACGCTGTTTGCGTTCGTGCTCGTGTCGGCCGGCGTGAT
>JAICKA010000284.1 GCA_025928185.1 Gemmatimonadaceae bacterium | reverse complement strand
TCGACGACGGCAATGCCATGAGTCTCGATGCCTGGCGAGATCGCGTACAGATTCGCGACGCTGCGTACGAGCAGCGCCGCGCTCGAGGCAATCAGCATCGCGAGCGTGACTTCAGCGATGACGAGTCCCCGCTCGAGGCGGCCGCCACGCCCTTGAATGCCGCCGGTACGCGCGCCACTCAACGCGCTGCGCAGATCACCGCGCCAGAGCGACCACGCGGGCACCAGAACGACGAGCAGCACCGCGACCAGCGAGATGCCGAACGCGGCGAGGAACAGCGTCCAGTCGAAGCTCGCGTGCTCCGCCCACGCGCCGATCGGCAGCGATTCGGCGAGCAGATGAAAGCCGAGCACAGCGAGCCCCGCGCCCGCGGCGGCGGCCAGCACGCCGACGAGAATCGCCTCGGCGACGAGCTGCTGGAGCAGACGGCCGCGGCTCGCACCGAGCGCGGAACGAACCGCGAGCTCCGCGGCGCGTCCTTCGACTTGCCCGAGCATGAGCGCCGCGACGTTCGCGCAGGCGATCAACAGGATGAGTCCCATCGCGATGAGCGTCGCGATCAGCGACGGTCGCATCGAGCCGAGCAGCGCGTCACGGAGCGGCGTGACCGCTGGATGCAGCGTTTTGTCCGCGCCGATCTCGTACTGGAATCGTTGCCCGATGATCTGCGTCAGCCGATGGAGTTGCGCATCCATGTGGTGCACGTCCACACCCGGCGCCGCGCGCCCGATGAACGTATAGCTGCCGTTCCGTCCCTCGGGATCGAGCGCGCGCGCGTGCCACACACGCACCGCGGGATCGGGAAACCAGAAATTCTTCGGCATGACGCCGACGATCGTCGTCGGCGTGCCGTCGAGCGCCAGGCGCGTGCCGAGAATCGATGTCGAGCCACCCATCTCGCGCCAGAGACCATAACTGATCACGGCGACGGGCTCTGCGCCCTGCACATCGTCGCCCTTCTGGAACGTGCGACCGAGGAACGGGCGCGCGCCGAGCACGTCGAAGAATTCCGCAGAGGTGGTGAGCCCCGGGATCAAACGGGCGGGCTCGTTGCCGTTTCGGAGCGTGACGTCACCGGGACGGTAGGCGGCGACGGATTGAAAGCCAGGGAACTTGCCGCGCAGATAGAGAAACTCTTCTTCGGTCCACCACCCCGGCATCCAGAACGAGGCGACGTCGGCGGCGTTGGCGTACGGCAGCGGATCGAGCATCACCGGGCGTGCGATGCCGAAGATGGCCGCAATGCCGCCGATGCCGAGGGCAAGCGTCACCACCGACACGAGCGCGTAACTCGGGCGCGCACGGAGCCGCTGCGCGGTATACCGAAAGTCCGTCAGCCAGCTTCTGAGCATTGAGTCTCCTGGACGAAAGTCGTTTGCACGTGGCTCGAATCCCGTCCAACCTCGCCACCAGCTCCAGCGCAACAGGGCCGGAGCGGAACGCAGCGTCTGCCACCAGAGCCACTGCCGGGCGGCACGATCTCCGCGCTCCCGCGCCTGACGTGCGAACTCCTCGGCGAGATCGGCCAGCAGCTCGTCGCGTTCCGGGCGCGGCAGCAACAGCCGAAGCAGCGCCCGAGCGGCACGCGGCAG
>JAICKA010000201.1 GCA_025928185.1 Gemmatimonadaceae bacterium | reverse complement strand
GCCTTCTGCGCGTTGAGCACGTCGCTGCCGACGAACTCTCCCTTCTTCAATTTCACGAGCCAGCCGAGGTTGGCCTCGAGCGGCGTGACCGTGTCGTCGATGTCGTTGCCGTACAGCGCCATGCCCATCTCGAGGCGCAGCGTGTCGCGCGCGCCGAGTCCGCAGGGCGTGACGTCGCCGGCGCCGACGAGCGCCTCCCAAAGGCGCGTGGAGTACTTCACGTCGTGATACAGCTCGAATCCGTCCTCGCCGGTGTAGCCGGTGCGCGAGATGATCATCGGCATGCCGGCGACCTTGCCCTCGGTGAAATGATAGTACCCGATGGCGGAGAGGTCGGTGTCGGTGAGCGGCTGGAGGATCTTCGCCGCGTTCGGACCCTGGAGGGCGAGCAGGCCCATGTCGTCGCTCACGTCGTCGATCGTGACGCCAAAGCGCTGCGCGTGCTTCGCGATGCGCGCGTAATCCTTGGCGACGTTCGACGCGTTTACGACCATCATTATATGGTCGGCGAACCGGTAGACGAGGCAGTCGTCCTCGATGGTTCCGCGCTCGTTGAGAATCGTGGAGTAGTGGACCTGCCCGATCTCGAGCGCCGCGACGTCGTTGGTCGTGACGTACGTCGTGAACTCCACGGCGCGCTGGCCGCGGATGATGAACTCGCCCATGTGCGACACGTCGAACAGGCCGCAATTGCGGCGCACGGCGTTGTGCTCGGCCGTGATGCCCTGCGGGTACTGGACCGGCATCTCGTAGCCGGCAAACGGGACGATCTTCGCGCCGAGGGCGGCGTGGATGTCGTAGAACGGCGTGCGTTTGAGCGCGGCTGACGTCGAGGCAGTGGTGGTCATGGGGGGAATATCATTGATCAGTGGGCGATGGTCCATGGTCCGCGGTTCGTCGGGCGACATTCACAGCGGACTATAGACACGCCCCGTACTTCTGGGCAGCTTACCTCTGTTGCTCCATTCCCTCCAGATCCAGGAAAATGCACACACGCCTCTCCACACTTGCAGTGGCGGTGGCGCTGGTCGGCTGTTCGACGTCAAAGCCGACCCCAGCACCGCAGCCTGTGACACCGGCGCGCCAGCCGGCCAACCCCAGTAATCCTTCTCGCGGCGGCGGCTTCGGAGCCGGCGCGGGTGAGTCCACCGGCGGCAATGGCCGCGGCGGCGCGGGGAACGCGCCGGCGCAGCCGCGGCCGTACAACCGCGTCGTCACATCGAACGCGAAGACGCGCCGCGGCATGTTCATCGTGCACCAGGTCGGCGACCGCCTGTTGTTCGAGATCCCCGAATCGGAGATGGGCAAGGACGAGCTGGTGGTTGGCCGCTACGCGCGCGCGGCGGCGGGCAATCAGACGCCGAGTGGCGGCGCTGGCGGGTTCGGCGAGTACGCGGGCGACATGTTCGTCACGCGCACGCTGCGCTGGGAACGCAACGGCAATCACGTCATCGTCCGGTCGCCGTCGTACGACATCACGGCCGACACGACGAACTCGGTGTACCAGTCGGTCCAGAACTCGAACTACGGGCCGATCATCGCGGTGCTGAACGTCGAGGCGTACGGTCCGGATAGCGCGGCAGTCGTCGACGTCACGCGGCTGTTCACGACGAACGTGCCCGAGCTGGCGGCGATTCGCGGCAATATCGACGCATCGCGGTCGTACATCGAGCGCGCAATTCCGTTCCCGGACAACGTCGAAGTCGAAGCGACGCAGACCGGCACACCGACGCCGGCCGGCGGTCGTGGCGGCGCGCCGGCTCCCGCGCCCGGTCGCGGTGGTCGCGGCGGAGCGGAGGCGGCGCAGAGCGTCGTCGGCCACTGGAGCATCGTGCGCCTGCCCGAAGTCCCGATGCGCCCGCGGCTGTTCGACGAGCGCGTCGGCTTCTTCTCGGTGCGTACCGTCAGCTTCACCACGCCGGATTACACGGCGGAGCCGGTGCAGTACATCACGCGCTGGCGCCTCGAGTGCTCCGATCGGCACGAGGGCAATCTCTGCTACCCGAAGAAGCCGATCGTCTACTACGTCGATCCGGGCACGCCCACGCAGTGGAAGCCCTGGGTGCGCAAGGCGATCCTCGATTGGCAGCCGGCCTTCGAGGCCGCGGGCTTCAAGGACGGAATCGTCGCCGCCGATGCGCCGGCGAACGATCCCGACTGGTCGCCGGAAGACATCCGCCACACGATGATCCGCTGGCTGCCGTCGACCGTCGAGAACTCCGTCGGGCCGCACATCAGCGATCCGCGCACGGGCGAGATCCTCAACGGCTCGACGCAGATCTTCCACAACCTGATCGAGCTGATGCAGTACTGGTACTTCGCGCAGGCGGCGCAGGTCGATCCGCGGGCGCGGAGCATCCCCTTCCCCGATTCCCTGATGGGGAGGCTATTGGAGTTTGGCATCGCGCACGAGATCGGGCACACGCTCGGCTTGCAGCACGACCAGATCGGCAGCTCGGAGTATCCGGCGGACTCGGTGCGCAGCCCAACCTGGGTCGCGAAGATGGGCTCGAGCCCGAGCATCATGGACTACTCGCGCATGAACTACGTGGCGCAGCCGGAGGATCACATCCCGCTGCAGTACATGATTCCGCGCGTGGGACCGTACGACAAGTACGCGATCATGTGGGGCTACAAGGAGATTCCGGGCGCGACCACGATGCAGGCCGAGGTTCCGACGCTCGAGAAGTGGGCAGAGATCCAGGACACCGTGCCCTGGTATCGCTTCTCGGCGAACAATGCGTTCGGTGGATACGGGACTCTGAATGAAGCTGTCGGCGACGCGAACTCGGTGAAGTCGACCGGCCTGGGATTCAAGAACATCGCGCGCGTCATGAACTACGTGGCGCAGGCCGGCACGCGTCCGATGCACGACAACGATCTGTTGGAGAACTTGTATAACCGCGTCGTCGGTCAGTGGGCGACGGAAGCGGGTCATCCGGTGACGATCATCGGCGGCGGCCCGGTGTGGTACAAGTCCGGCTCGCAGAGCGGCCCGGTGTACGTGCCGAACTCCAAGGCGCAGCAGGAAGCGGCGATGAAGTTCCTGAACGACAGCGTGTTCAAGACGCCGACGTATCTCATCCGTCCGGACATCGCGGCGCGCATCGAGCCGAGCGGCATGCTGGCGCGGATCGGCAACGCGCAGAATCGGGTGCTGAGCTCATTGTATCAGGATTCGCGGCTCGACCGCCTGCTGGACGAGGAGGCGGTTGCGAAGAACCCGGGCGACGCGTACACGCTCGCCACGATGCTCGACCAGTCGCGTCGCGGGATCTGGTCGGAGCTGTCGAGCAGCTCGCCGGACATCGATCCGTATCGGCGCGAGCTGCAGGACAATTATCTCAAGCTGATGGACCAGAAGCTCAACCCACCGCCGGCAAACGCCGCGCAGGCTGGTGGCGGCCGTGGTGGCCGGGGCGGATTCGGCGGTGCTCCGCTGTCGGAGGACGCCAAGTCGGAGATTCGTGGCGAGCTGATCACGCTGCGCGATGACATCCGCCGGGCGATTCCGAGAACGACCGACCGGGAGACGCTGATGCATCTCCAGGGCGCGGAGCATCAGATCGGGGATATTCTCGATCCGAAGAAGTAGTTGGTCCGTGGTCCGCGGTCCCCGGTTGCTGGGGCGCGGGCCATGGGCTCGGAGCGTTCAATGGCGGTTCGAACCATGAGGTAATCCACGAAAAGCGCGCTGATGCCAGATCTGGGTTCATCGCGGAATTCCGGGAAACGCGGCGCGGAGTTTCAGGAAGAAGTAGGCGTCATCGCGGTAGCCGTAGGCCATG
>JAICKA010000165.1 GCA_025928185.1 Gemmatimonadaceae bacterium | reverse complement strand
TGTCGATCGTGTTCGTCGTCGGCATCGCGTTGCCGATGTTCGCGCAGGTCGTCGCCGTGCGGCGCGTGTCCGAGGAGCAGCGCGTGGCGCTCCGCCCGAAGCTCGGCTACGCCACGTCGATCGTTCCACACACCACGACCGAATACCGCTGGTTCGTGCCGCTCGCGATGACGGCTGGGTTGTGCGAGGAGCTCATCTATCGCGGCTATCTCACGTGGCTGCTCGCGAGCTACCGGGGATTATGGCTGGGCGCCGTACTGAGCGTCGCGATCTTCGGCCTCGCGCACGGCTACCTCGGCAAGACGGGCGTGGTGCGCGCGACGCTGCTCGGCGCGATCTTCGCCGGCTTCGCGATCGCGCTGCAGTCGCTGTATGCCGTCATGCTCGTGCACGCGATCGTGGATCTCGGCAGCGGGATGCTGGGGTATGTGCTGCTGCGCGAACCGGTGGAGAGATCGACTTGACGCTCATCACCGGCCAATCCTGGTGCGTCATGACCCGCATGGCGGCGCTCTACGACATTCACGGCAACTTGCCGGCACTCGATGCCGTGCTGGAGGATGTGCAGCGCGCGGAAGTCCAGCTGATCGTCGTTGGTGGCGATATCTTCCCCGGTCCGTTGGCTGCGGAGTCGCTCGATCGGCTGCTCGGCTGTGGAATTTCCATTGTCAAAGTGCGTGGCAATGGTGAACGAGCGGTGCTGGAGTGTCGAGCGGGTGAAATTTCCGACACCCTGCCACCGCAGGCGAGGGCAGCGATCGAGTGGCACGCCGCGCACCTCGAGCCACGTCATGAGCAAACGCTTAAGTCCTTCCTGCCGACGACTCGGCTGATGGTGCCTGGCACCGGCCGGGTTCTATTCGTGCATGCGACACCGACGAGCGACACCGACATCTTCACAGAACGCACGCCGGACCAGGTGCTTCGCGGGATTTTTGTCGATGCTGAGGCGGATGTCGTCGTGTGCGGCCACACGCACATCCAGTTCGATCGCACAGTCGACGGACTTCGCATCGTGAATGCGGGAAGCGTAGGGATGCCGTTCGACCGTCCGGGCGCCTACTGGGCACTTATCGATAATGGCGTAACACTTCGGCGGACGGCGTATGACGTGGATGCTGCGGCGGCGATCGTGCGCCGAACGTCATATCCGGGCGCTCTCGAGTTTGCCGATCGCTACATCTTGAATTCGCCCATCTCACCGCGATGATGTTGCGACGCGCTATCGAGTCGACCTCGCGCTCACAGCGCCTTCGCGACGCGGAGCTTACGTGGATTGATCCGAGTAAAGCCGAGCTTCTCATACCACTGGGCGAGCCGTTCGGTCTTCGGATCGACCACTAGAAACATCCCGCCGGCCGCGTTCGTGGCGAGGTGCTGCGCTCGGCCAAATGCCGCGGCGACGATAGCCTCACCAAAACCCTTACCTTGCCACTTGAGAGCCACACCGAGGCGCCCCAGTAAATATCCGGGTACTGCCAGGTAAGGCACGGGGCCTCCCGCCTTCTCATTCAGCAAAGACTGAACATCTGAATCCAAGCGAAGGCTGATCGGGGATAAAGTATAGAACCCCACCATTGCTGACGGCGCGCGGCTGACCGCCAAATAAACGCTTGCGAGCTTTCGCGCCTGCTGAGGCAGCGCGTCCTGCTGGACATACGCGTCAATCGCCGCGTCTCCACAGGAGAATGCGGCGATCAGAGGTCGGTGACTGGTGTCGAGTAGCTCGAGCCGAAATGGCGCGGTTGGCTCACGTCGCCACCGCCGCCGAAGCCATTCGAGTCTCAGAATCCACGCCTTCCGAATAGAGACCGGGCGCGCCTTCGGGCAGACCTGAACCGCCGCGTCTCAGACCTTCGATGGACCAGCAAGTCCGTGAGCACGCGTGTTTCAGAGGCACTCAAAATCCACTCGCCCCGTTGCTCAGCGTCGAACTCACCGATCTTCTCTTCCAGCGCACGACGGACGAGCTCCTCGACCGGAATTCCAGCAGCTTGCGCGACCTGCTGGGCCTTTTGCTTCAGTGCGCGCGGCAGCTCGACCTCGATGTGCGACTCAGGTTTGGCGGAAAGTGATTTCGATGGCGTGAACATTGGTGGCTCCTGGCGGGCTCCCAACAAAAAGTCGGGAAAATCGTAGTCGTTAGACCCCATTCTGGCAACTTTTGATCCGGCTCGACTGCGTCCGAAGCAAAATTCGGCCCGCTAAATGGATGCCGGATACAGCTGCTTGGTCACAAAGCCAGTCGCTTTCAGCACAGTCGGGCCCGGCCGCGCCGGCAGTAGAGTCGCGCTTGCGGTATTTTCTCTTTTGTATATCATAGGGCATGCCCAAGCGTGCCTCGCTCGGTGAATTCGAGATTCTCGTCCTCGCCTCGCTCCACCGGCTCGGTGACGACGCGTACGCCGTCACCATTCAGCGCGACATCGAGAAGCGCGCCCGCCGCTCCGCCGCGCTCGGCGCCATCCACGCCACGCTCGGCCGGCTCGCCGACAAGGGCTACGTCGTGTTCCGGATTTCCGATCCACTGCCCGTACAGGGCGGACGCGCCCGCAAGTACGCGCGCATCACCGCCGCCGGCGCGCGGGCGCTGCGCAACACGGCCGCCGCGCTGGCGCGCATGATCGACGGCCTCGAGTTCGGAGCCGGCTCGTGACCCGCTCCACGGTTCCGGCTCCGCCGCGGCTCGCCGAGCGCGCGCTGTCGCTGGTGTGTGCCGCCGACGAACGTCCGTACGTCCTCTCGGATTTTCGCGACGCATTCCGCGAGCGCCTCGATTCGCGCGGAGTCGCTGCGGCGCGGGCGTGGTACTGGCGCGAGGTGGCCCGTTCGCTCGCGCCGCTTGCCCTGTGCCGCCTCGAATCACGGCATCGCCGAGTGCCCGCAGCGTCAAACGAGCTGTGGAGTCGTCTCGCCGGCGATGCCCGTTTCGCGCTGCGCCTCACGCATCGCGCGCCCTTGCCGTCGATCGCCGTCGTCGCGACCGTCGCACTCGGCATCGCCGCAACGACGGCGGTGCTGAGCGTCACCGACGCCGTGCTCCTCCGGCCGCTGCCGTTCGCCGGGTCCGAGCGCGTCGTGCGGATCGACGCCGTCATGAAAGGCGGCCGCGCCGTCGACTACCTCGCGTACCCCGACCTGATGGACTTTCGGCGGCTCGTGCACGAGTTCTCGAACGTCACGGTCTTTTCGCCGACCGACGTCACGCTGCAGCACGGCGCCAATCCGCAACTGCTGCACACCGTGCAGGTCGACGCGGCGTACGCGAGCGTCTTCGCGATGCGACCCGCGCTCGGACGGCTGATCGTCCCAGCGGACACGCTCGCGTCCGCGCCGAAGGTCGTCGTGCTCACTTGGCAGTTCTGGGCGCGGGAGTTCGGCGCGGATTCGTCGATCGTCGGCAAGACGATTCACATCGACGACGTGCCGGTCGAAGTCGTCGGCGTGCTCGCCGCCGACGCGTACGTCGTGCCGCACCACGACATCGAGGCGCTGACGCCGCTCCGCATTCCGGCCGGCTCGTTCCGAAAGAACCGCGGCGCGATGTGGGCCAACGCGGCGGCGAGACTCGGGCCGGCGGCATCGATCGAGCAGGCGCAGCGCGATCTCGCGTCAGTCGCCGCGATGATCAGACGGCAGTATGCAATCGCGAATCACGACATCGGCGCTCGGATCCAGCCGCTGCGCGATGCGGTCATCGGCCCGGTCCGGCCGATGCTCGAGCTGCTCACGGCGGCGATTGCCGCGGTGCTGCTCATCGCCTGCGTCAACATCGCGAACCTGATCCTCGGACGCGCCCAGGCCCGCTCGCGCGAGTTCGCCGTTCGCTCCGCACTCGGCGGCAGTCCATCGCGCGTGCGCTTTCAGGTGTTCGTCGAAAGTCTGATGCTCGCCGCGATCGGCGGCGCGGTCGGCGCCGCGCTCGCGCCGGTGCTGACGCGCGGCTTCATCGCCGCCTATCCGGATGCGCTGCCGCGCGCGGATGAGGTGTCGATCACCTGGGCCGTCGCACTCGCCGCGATGGCGCTGACCATTGCGGCTGGTCTGCTGTCGGCGGCGCCGGCCGCGCGGCGCGTCGCCAGGCTCGATCTCACCGAGGACCTTCGCGCCGGCGCGCGCAGCGGCGAGCGACGCACGAACGCGGGACGTGTCCTCGTCGTCACGCAAGTCGCCGCCTCGCTCGCGCTGCTATTTGCCGCCGGCCTGCTCGCGCACACGTTCGTCGGCCTCACCCGCATCAATCCGGGCTTCGATGCGCGCAATACCGTTTCGTTCTTCCTGCAGACGCCGAACGGCCGCTATCGCAAGAATGCCGATGTCGTGCGCTACTATGACCAGACCATCGCCGCGCTCCGCGCCATTCCGGGAGTGCGCGATGTCTCGACCACGACGCTCCTGCCGTTCGGCAACTGCTGCAACCTCGACACGTTCGTGCTGGAGGATCGCGGCGACGTCGGTGTGAAGAATCCCCAGGCCGAGGTCTCCGGCAACGCACCGGACTTCGAGCGCGCGCTCGGGATTCCGCTGCTTCGCGGCCGCTCCTTCACGGCGCACGACGACTCGACGAGCGCACACGTCGTGATGATCAACGCCGAGGCGGCAAGGCGCTTTTATCCGGGCAAGGACCCGGTCGGCGAGCTGCTGACGTGGAACGGCGAGCCGCACTGGCGCATTGTCGGCGTGGTCGGCACGACCCACCTCGGCTCACTCTCCGAGGACCCGTTGCCGGTGCTGTATGTGCCGACCGCCCAGGCGCCGTTCCTCGCTCGCTTTCAGTATGTCGTGATTCGCTCCGCGCGGCCGCCGGCGGAGATCGTGTCGGCGGCGCGAACCGCGTTGCATCGCATCGATCCGACGATTCCGCTCGTCGACGTTGCGACGATGCAAGAACGCGTGTCGCACTCGCTCGACGCCCAGCGATTCCGTGCCGCGCTCATGGGATCGCTCGGCGCGCTGGCGCTGGTGCTCGCGCTGATCGGCATCTACGGCGTGATCGCGTATTCGGTGAGCCGCCGCACGCGCGAGATCGGCATTCGCATGGCGTTGGGCGAAGCGGCGCACGCCGTGCGCAGGCGCGTCGTCCTCGACGCATTTCGCCTGGCGAGCGTCGGCCTGGTGATCGGCGTCGTGCTCTCGCTGCTCGCCGGCAAGTGGCTCGCGTCATTCCTCGTCGG
>JAICKA010000163.1 GCA_025928185.1 Gemmatimonadaceae bacterium | reverse complement strand
GATGCGCCCGCGGCCCGTCTCCTGATAATCCTTGATGCCGGCGCGGCCGTAGATGTAGCCCCCGGTCGGGAAGTCCGGGCCTTTTATGAACTTCCTGATGTCGCCGAACGTCGCGTCGGGATTGTCGATCAGGTGGACGATGGCGTTGACGACCTCGCGCAGGTTGTGCGGCGGAATGTTCGTCGCCATGCCGACGGCGATGCCCGACGACCCGTTGACGACGAGGTTCGGCACACCGGCGGGGAGCACCATCGGCTCCTCGAGGTGGTCGTCGAAGTTGGGCGCGAAGCCCACCGTCGCCTTGTCGATGTCGGCGAGCATCTCGACGGCGATCGGCATGAGCCGCGCTTCGGTGTAGCGGTACGCCGCCGCCGGATCGCCTTCGACGGATCCGAAGTTTCCCTGCCCGTCGATGAGCGGATAGCGCAGCGAGAAGTCCTGCACCATGCGCACGAGCGCGTCGTACACCGACGCGTCGCCGTGCGGGTGATACTTGCCGAGCACGTCGCCGACCACGGTCGCGGACTTCTTGTACGGCCGCCCCGGCACCAATCCCGTGTCGTACATCGAGTAGAGCACGCGGCGGTGAACGGGTTTCAGTCCGTCTCGCACATCGGGCAGCGCGCGCGAGACGATGACGCTCATCGAGTAGTTGATGAACGATTCCTTGATCTCGTCGTCGATCAGGCGCGGAAGGATGCGTTCGCGGTTGTTCGGTGCAGTCATAGAGGCTGGCGGCAGTCACAGCCGTTCTCTCGCAGCGGAAAGAGCACGCGGCGGAGGGGCGGCGTTTGGGGGTTTTGCAGGACCCTGAAATCTACCCGAAAACACGGCGAAAGACAACTGAATGCGCCGCCGGTAAGCGCTTGCCGGAGTGAGAGTTACGCGGCGGGGGCGCGTCCGTGGTCCGTGGTCCGTGGTCCGTAGTTCGTGGTCCGAACGCAGCCACCGAGCGCGCCTGCGAGAAGGACGCGCCGCAGACGCCACGGCTGACACAAATCGGCGGCTCGCGTGACAGATAAGTAGGGGATCGCACACCGAAAATCGGTCCGCCGTTCACGCCGGCATGCAATGAAATGGTACGTGCTATTGGGCGGTGGCAACGACTGTAGGGGTGGAGTCCAGCGCACGAGGCGTTGGCACCCGAGCGCATTCTGGAGGTCGCATATGCACTTGGCCCATCGGCTTGAACACATCGCTCGTCCGCCCGTATCCACGACCGATCCGCGTGTGCCGATGCCCGGGTCGAGTGGTCACCTGACCACGATGCCCGCACACGTCACAGAGCCGCGCGAATCCTCGACCCGTCCGCCCGAATCCAGGACGGGTCCGCGTGGATCGAGCAGGTGTCCGGGCGTATCCGATCCATGGCCGGCGGTTCCGATCAGAGAGGCGGCGGTATCCGCCCGACGCTCGCCCGTACCCGCCGACGATCCGCATGCGCCGGCGGCTCGTCCGCCTGTGCAAGTGATGCAGACGCCGAGTTCGATCGAACGTCCGTCAGGACCGATGGCCGAGCCGCACGGAGACTTGAGCGGTGCCCGCGGTTCGCGGACTGCGCCGCTGGTACCGGCGCGCCGTCCGCTCGGGCCAACGACGCGGGCGCACGGATCGCGAGGTCGTCCGCACGGATCGCGAGGTCGTCCGCACGGATCGCGAGATCGTCCGCACGGATTCGCGGCTCAGCCGCTCGTTCCGCTGGCACGGCCACGCGAATCCGTCGATCGGCCGCGCCGGCAGACCGCTTCAACATCCGTATCGGCTGCTCGGGCGCACCGGGCGACGACTCCGATATCCGTATCCGTCACCGGTCCGCGATGACACGCCACGACTCACGCTGTCTCACGCATTCCAACGCACGTTCAACCAGGAAACCCATATGAGAATCATCGAAGCTGCAGTGCTCACCACGCTCAACCGCGCCCGCGCGTTCATCGAAGACCACATCCAGCAGCTGGGCGAGCTGGAATCGGCGGGATACCGCAAGAGGCTGGACGACGCCATCGCCGCACTTCAGAAGCACGCCGTCGAACAGGCCACCGCCGTCCGCGTCGGCGCCGGACAAACGGCTCGCCAGCGTGCACTACACTCGGCGCTGCGGCTGAATCACATGCGGCCGATCGCCATGGTCGCCGCCGCACGGCTCCGCGAAACGCCGGAGTTCAACGCGCTCCGCATGCCATCGCGGAAGACGCTGCCGACACAGCTCGTCATGGCGGGTGAAGCCATGGCGAAGGTGGCGGAACAGTACGCACCGGTGTTCATCGAATCGGGTCTTGCCCCCGACTTCGTCGAGCAGCTGGAGGCCGCCGCCCAATCGCTTGCCGAATGCATGACCGATCGAGGCACGACGACGACCATGAAGGTCGGCGCCACCGTCGGCCTCCGGACCGAGGCCTCACGCGGCCGCCACGTGCTCCGCGTTCTCAGCGCCCTGATCGAGCCGCGGCTCGAGCACGATCAGGCGTTGCTCACCGGCTGGCGCACCGCGCGGCACATCCGGCGTCCGCCGACGCCGCAGCCGGTCGTCCTTCCTTTGATGGGACACGTGGTCGGTCACGAAGCTGCGAGCAACGCATCGCACGCAACTACACCGGTGGCGAGCGCCGCAGGCACTTCAGCCCTGATTCAATTGGCGCTGCCGGCCGCGCCGGTGACCGGGAGCGTCGTCGACTCGTCGGCCACGCCACTGCGCGACGTGTTCAGTCGAGCAATTCAGATCATCGCCGGTCGGAACGATGGGGGAGTGTGACATCGTGAGAGTCGCCCGTGGTCCATCGCCCATTGGGAAAAGAGAAACGGGCGATGGACCAGGCGTCCGTTAGCCCCTCGCACTTCTCGACCTCACCATGCAACCCGGTGAGGATGAGGCGGTGTAGCTGCACCGTGTGACTCGCGTTGTCGATATCGATGCCGACGAGGTGGCCGTCCGCCCCGTAATCCAGTACACGTTGACGACGGCCCATCGTTTAGTCCGTTGAGGGCAGGAGCAGTCTCGCCGCATCCGCACCGGTGCAGAGTCGCTCCGCGATCAGCATTGCAGCGCCTTTGCTGTCCATTGATGTGGCCGGCCAGCCCACGATGCTGACGTGAGTCGTGGGCCGATGATCGCGACGGACGTCAAGCCCGCAGTTGGTGATCTTGTTTGCGGTTACCGCGGCCTGCCCGTGAAGAATGCCCTCGCGTGATCCCGCAGCGATACATCTGCCGAGTCGCCACATCGTGGCTTCGGACTTCTTGAGCAGTCGGTGTGCCGAAGTGGCCCCACGATCGGACTCGCGTGGTATGAAGGCGACGGGCTTTACAGTGTTATTCCGTCGATCAATCCATCGCCTGGTCGTCAGGAAGCGGCGGATGGACTCGGAATCGCGTACCGGCTCAAGGCCACGTAGCGAAAAAGCGAGCCATTTCTGCTGCGATCGTCGCAGGAATTTGATTATCACGAAATTGCTCAGAGCCGTGGAACTCGTTAGGTCCAAGAATCGCCGCAAAGCTGATTCTTCCGTCACCGCGAATACTCACCGCGAGCACTTCTCGCTGCACACGAAACCATCGCAACGACAGCTCACCGTCCGCATCGACAGCAATGTCCGGATCAGGATACGAGTTCGGAATCGCTCGCAGGAACCGTTCAGCCATCAAGTACGTTTCCGCAGTTACTGGCTCTGCGCCGTAACCGTCCCAATTCGGAACGGCCGCTTCGGCACAGGCGGCATCGAGCTCCCACTTCCTCGATCCAAACGCAACGCTCCGGCCGTTCTCGACCGCGTTCTCAAGTCGGACCCGAACTCGTCTCGCCGGTTCGCCAACCGCAGCGTCGGGCCACTCGACTAAGCCTGACGAGCCAATGCTCAGTATCAATGACGTCATGCCAGCGTCGCCGCGAAAGATTCCGTAATCATGCCGAAGAAAATCTCGTTCTTCATAATACGCAATTTATCAAGAATTGTTCCGATCGCGTTGACATCGGTGGATGATGGACTGCCGAGAAAAACATCGATATCCAGGACGAGAGTTGGGCTGGCCTCCGCCGTTGCGCGCTCCAGCGACTGGATGACATTCGCTGTAATGCCAGAGTCAGCGCCATGTGTCCTGACGCGAAGTACATAATCCCAGATTGACTCCGGAGCACCTGGAATGCGCGGCGGTGTGACACTCAGAACGGTCTTCAACTCCGCCCGAGGTTGCAGCGAGATTTTGTTGATGTAGCGAAGCGCGATTCGCTGTACCTCCCGTGGTCGCGCAACCTTGGCGTATAAGCTCCAAAGTCGAAGCGCTTCTGGCTTCAGCGCCTCCCAGGAGCTGTACGGATCAAGCCGATTGAGCGTAACGCCGTCCTTGCGGAACTGCGCGATCTGTCTGTTATCGGCAGACGAACACTTAAAGCCGATCGCACCTTCGGATCGACTCGCGGAAACCGGTTCTCCAGCCTTTAACCCGAACACCGCCTCGAAGCGATGCATCGCTTCGACGTTGGGGTATTCCGATCTTATCTCGGCAATGATCGGTTTGAATTCATCGACCTGAAACATCGGAGGCAACAACACTCGGAGGTCGATGAGTGCTTCAACAATTGGCGGCTTTGTCAGGCTTCTGGGTGAGGCCATCTAGCGCAGCTGTTGGTTAGGTCGAGCCGACCGACGGCGGAGCAGAAAGTAGGCCGCCCACCAGGCTTCCGCAACAACAGAAGAGCGCGATCGCCTTTGGCACCGGGCAGTCTACTCCTGTCCCGTCGGCTCGCCTGAGGCTTGTCCCCCCTCCGGCGGCACCACATCCCCTCCCGTAGGCGGCGTCGGCCGCGCCGGCCAGCGATGGTGCTCCTCCTCCTCGGCTTCCGCCTCCGCCGCCGCCTCTTCCTCCTGCTCCCGCGCCAGCGCCTCGTCCCGCTCCCGCCGGTACTGCGTGTACCACTCCCGCGTGATCTCTCCGGCCAATTCACGATTTCCTAATCCGAACGACAACGCCAGCGCCAACGCGATCGCCCCGAACAGAATCGCGAACGCGGTGGTGACGATGTCGGTCGCGATCCCCAGCTCCTGCAGCGCCATGAAGATCGCCAGCACCAGCACTCCGCCTCGCCCGATGCGCGCCAGCGCGCGTCCGCCGTGCACTCCGCCGGCCGACGCCGCAATCAGGCCGCCGACGAATCCGCCCAGCACGATGCCGACGAGGATGATCACGATCGCCGCGATCACGCTCGGGATGTAGCTCACGAGCGTCGACACCACCGTCGCCAGCGAGTC
>JAICKA010000160.1 GCA_025928185.1 Gemmatimonadaceae bacterium | reverse complement strand
CGCGTTGCCACGCTCCAGCCGCCGCGCCGCATCGCGCACGACTCACGCCCACGAGCCGCCATCGGACGGCGTTCGGCCCTGGTCCCGCCGCGCGGTGCCATGGTGCGCGATCGTCGTAACGCTCGCCGTTCTCGTCACCGCCGCGTTCGCCGTCGATCCGCTGCGTGACGCCGCGACGCTGCAGCCGGTGCTCGAGGCGCGACTCGACTTGCCGTCGTCCTACGTCGCGCTGGCGCCGCTGTCCAATGTGCTCGACACGATCACGCTGCTCACCGTGGGGCAGCACATCGCGCTCGTGCTCTGGGTGATCGGAGTGTTCGTCGTGATCCGCCTCGCCGCCGCGCGCGCGCGCGGCGGCGTGCGACCGATCCGCGAGGGACTCGCGGTCATCTGGCTGCTCGTCGGTATCATCATTGTTTACGCCGTCGCCGCGCTGGCGCCGCGACCCATGGCGCGGATTGCCGTCGCCGAGCCGACGATTCTCGCCATCGACTTCCACTCGCACACGCACTTCTCGCACGACGGCCGCAGCGGCTGGACGGAGGAGGACGTGCGGGACTGGCACCACGCCTCCGGCTTCGATGTCGCCTACATCACCGACCACGCCACGTTCCAGGGCGCCGAGCGCGGAATCGCCGCCAATCCGACGGAGGCCGGCGAAGGCACGATGATCCTCCAGGGGCTGGAGGCGTATTACAAGGGCGAGCACGTGAACGTGCTGAGCGCCGGACGCACCTATCACGGGCTCACCACGCCGGATCTCAAGGATCTCGACACAATGTCCGTCGCGCTGGCCAGTCTGATCGTGCCGGCGGCGCCGGTGATGATCGAAACGATTCCCGGCAATCTCGCGCACGTCGTAGCGGCCGACACGAGCACGCGTGCACCGGCCCGCGCAGGAGTTCGCGCGATCGAAATCGTCGACGGCTCGCCGCGTGGGTTGTCGCAGGGCCGACGCGATCGTGTGCGCATCGTCAAGCTGGCCGACAGTCTCGATCTCGCGCTGGTCGCCGGCTCCGACAATCACGGTTGGGGCCGGACCGTACCCGGTTGGACGCTGCTGCGCGTCACCGGCTGGCGCGGCATGACGACTGACTCACTCTCGCGGCGTATCGAACAGGTGCTGCGCCTCGGGCGTCGCAAGGCGACCAAGGTCGTCGAACGACGCGTGGCGAATGGAACGAATGCGGTGGCGGTGATCTTTGCCGGTCCCGTGATCGCCTGGCGCATGTTCACGACGTTGTCGCCGGATGAGCGTGTGATGTGGCTGTTGTGGACGTGGGTGCTCGTGCTGGTCTGGCGCGGCGTGCGGGCGTACCGCGCCCGTCCGCCTCGGACGGCGTGACGAGCGTAGCGCTTCGGCTCGCGCCCGATCCGCGCGGGCGGCAGGCGCTGGTGCTCGTCACGCTCGCGGCGCTGCTACGCCTGGTGTTCGCGGCGGTCATCCCGCTGTTGCCCGACGAAGCGTATTACTGGACCTGGTCGCGGCATCTGGCGGCGGGCTACTTCGATCATCCGCCGGTGCTCGCGCTGCTCATCCGCTCCGGCACCGTGCTGCTCGCGCCGGCGGGCATCGGCGACTCGCCGCTCGCGGTGCGCATCGGCGCCGTAGCTGCCGGCTGGATCGCGTCGGTGGCGACGATCGGCATCGCGCGGCGTCTCGCCGGCGACCCCGCTGCCCTGCGCGCCGCCGTGATCATGTCGGTCCTCCCGCTCGCGGCGGCGGGGCTGATTCTCGCCACCCCGGACGCGCCGGTGCTCGCCGCCATCGCGGCCGCGCTCTACTTCGTGATCGCGGCGCTTCAGAGTCCTGTCAATTCAGACGAGTCGTTTCGCTGGTGGCTCGCGGCCGGGTTTGCGCTGGGCATCGCGTTCTGTTCCAAGTACACGTCGATCTTCGTGCCGGTCGGCGTATTCGTCGCCGTGCTCGCGCGCGCCGATCTCCGCGCTCGCTTGCGCGAACCGGGACCGTACGCGGCGTGCATCGTCGCGACCATCGTGTTCCTGCCCGTGCTGGTTTGGAATGCGCACCACGGCTGGATCTCGTTTGCCTTCCAGGTGCGGCACGGACTGGCCGCGCCGAAAGGCTCGGCGCTGCTCGCCGCCTGGCATCACGAAGGCGATTTCTTCGGTGGACAGGCCGGCCTCGCGTCGCCAATCCTGTTCGTCATGCTCGCCGTTGCGACGGCGCGCGGATTGTCGCGGCGCGTCCGCCCCGAGCGCTTCGTGCTGGCGGTGGTCGCACTCGTATCGTTTGGCTTTTTCGTGTACAGCGCGCTGCGGCAGCGCGTCGAGCCGAACTGGCCCGCGCCGGCATACATCCCCGCCATCGCGCTGCTGGGCGCCATCGTATGGGGCAGGACCGGGAGACGCTGGCTGATCGCCGGCATTGCGCTCGCCGCGGCGCTGTCGATCACGATCTACGCCCAGGGCATCGCGCCGATTCTGCCGCTGGCGCCGAGCAAGGATCCGGTTGCGCGAGCGTTCGGCTGGAACGAGGTCGCCGAGGTCGCCGACAGCGCCGCGACGGCCGTGCGCACGGAGACGCACGCCGCGAGCTGGCTGGCCGGCGACCGCTATCAGGAGGCGTCGGAGCTGGCATTTCACGTCGTCCCGCATCCGGTGACGTTCGCGACGAACCTCGGCGGCCGGGCGAATCAGTACGACCTGTGGCCGACGTTTCCGGAGATTGCGGCGCCGGGCGACAATCTCGTGCTGGTCGTCGACGAGACGGCGGGCGTACATCCGGCCGTGCAGGCGCTGGCGCCGCACTTCACGTCCGTCGAGCGCGGCCCGCTGGTCACGCTGCGCCGCGGGGCCGGCGTGATCGGAATGCGCCGGGTCTGGGTGCTGCGGGGCTACCGAGGCGGCTGGCCCCCGTAGCGCGGCCATTCGCCGGCGGCCGCCGTCAGCGCCGCTCCCGGACTTTCCCGAGGAGCTCGATGAGAGTTCTCTGCTCCTCCTCCGTCAGGCTCGCCACCACGACGTCGTCGGCGGCGCGCATGGCTTCGTCGAGCTCCTCGAGCACCGTCAGACCGCGGTCGGTGATGAAGCAGAACACCTGGCGGCGATCGGGCGACGTGCGCTCACGGCGCGCCAGCCCGGCCTTCTCCAGCTTGTCGAGCAGCCGCGTGATGCCCGGCGCTTCGTGAATCATGCGGTCGCGGATGACGAGCGTGGGCAAGCCGTCGTCGCCCGCACCGCGCAGGATGCGAAGCACGTTGTACTGCTGCGTCGTGATCCCGCTGCGTGCCACCACTTGCGCGAAATGGCGCTCGATGATCGCCGCCGTTCTGAGAATGCTCACGGCCACTTCGGCGCGCGTCGAGTGGAACGGCCGCCGCTGCGCGATCTCCGCCTGGAGCCCGCCCCCGTTGTCCGAGGATGAGGGCATCGTTACTTCGCTCCGGTCATCACTCTGTGCATTCCCATTCCGTTGCCGCCGATTCGTGACCTAGGATGATAGAGCGTTCGCGCACCGCGCGCGAGACGGGTGACAGCGGGCGCAGGGGCGGTTAGGTATTCGTCGATAACATGGACCATGGACCATGGACCATGGACCGATTTCCACGGACCACGGACGACGGACCAAATGCTCTCCAAAGATCTCGAAGCCTACTTCGCGGCCAACACGACGGCCGCCCGCGACGAGCTGTTCGAGCTCCTGCGCATCCCCAGCGTCAGCGCGCGTTCCGAGCACAATGCGGATACCGCGCGCGCCGCCGACTGGGTCGCGCAGTCGCTCAGCGGCATCGGGTTCAAGACGACGGTGCATCCCACCGCCGGCCACCCCGTGGTCGTCGGCGAATGGCGCAAAGCGCCCAAGGGTGCACAGACGATCCTCATCTACGGACATTACGACGTCCAACCAGCCGAGCCGCTGGAGCTGTGGAATAGCCCCCCGTTCGAGCCTGCCATACGCGATGGCAAGATCTTCGCCCGCGGTTCGGTGGACGACAAAGGCCAACTCTATCTGCACATCAAGGCCCTCGCCGCCCACCTCTCGGCCCGCGGCACACTGCCGGTCAACGTCATCGTGCTCGCCGAAGGAGAAGAGGAAGTCGGCAGCGAGCACCTGGCCGAGTTCATCGAATCCCACACGGACCTGCTGCGCTGCGACGGCGTCGTGATCTCGGATTCGGCGATGTACGCGCCGGGGCAGCCATCGATTCTGTCGTCGCTGCGCGGGCTTGCGTACTTCGAGATCGAGGTGGTTGGACCGGCGAGCGATCTCCATTCCGGTATCTATGGCGGCGCGGTGATGAATCCCGCCATGGCGCTGGCGCGTATTCTCGCGACGATGCACGACGCCAACGGCCATATCGCCATCCCGGGCTTCTACGACAAGGTGCGCGACTGGGGCGACGCCGCCCGCAAGCAGGTCCGCTCGCTGCCATTCGACGACGAGCACTTTCGCGCCGAGACGGGATCGCCCGCGCTGTTCGGCGAGCAGGGATATTCGACGCTCGAGCGACTGTGGATGCGGCCGACCTGCGAGGTGAACGGCTTGCTCAGCGGCTACACGGGCGAGGGCGCAAAGACTGTCCTTCCGTCAAAGGCGATGGCGAAGGTGAGCTGTCGGTTGGTGCCGGATCAGTCGCCGGAGGAGATCGAGAAGCTGATGCGCGCCCACGTCGAACGGGTGGCGCCGAAAGGCGTGACGGCGACGGTCAAGCACCTGCACGGCGGCCGCGCCTGGCGCGCCGACCTGAACGGCCCGTTGTTCGACGCCGCACGTCGGGCGCTGGCGTCGGCGTTCGATCGCGAGCCGGTGATCACCGGCGAAGGCGGCTCGATCCCCGTCGTGGGCGACTTCCAGCGCGTCCTCGGCGCCCCGGTACTGCTCGTCGGGTTCGGTCTGCCCGGCGAGAACGCCCACGCGCCGAACGAATGGATGAGTGAAGAGAACTATTACCAGGGCATGCGCGCGATGGCGGCGCTGTGGGATGAGTTGGGGAAGTGACGTCCATGGTCCATGGTCGTTGGTCGTCGCGGAGGTCGAGTCTATCGCGCCGAATCGGGTTGGATTGAATTGGGGGACGCGAATTTTGCGGAGGCCGGCGAACGAGGCGCGGATTTGCTCCGAGTGGCACATGGAGCTTCGCGCGCCAGGTCAAAAAACGATGATGACTTTGTGGTGGTGGCGTCCCGGCCAACTCCCGGATCCGCTAATCCGCGAACTCCGCAGCTCCGTTGGACTCTCTGTAGCGCGAGAGCCTGTCGCGGCCTGAGACCGCGGCCTCAGGCCACATCTGAGGGAGAGGAACGGGGTCGCGGAGAACTGCGAAGAACAGCGGAGAGGCCCCGAGAGGCGTTGCTGGCGGTGTTTATGAATGATCAACAAACCGCCGTTCTCCGCCGTTCTCCGCGACTTCGCGACACTTTCCCACGCAATGATGCCGACCCAGCCACAACGGGTTGAACTGCGATGACACGGATGGGACGAAT
>JAICKA010000233.1 GCA_025928185.1 Gemmatimonadaceae bacterium | reverse complement strand
TCCACGCCATCGATCGTGCCCTTCGGCACGCGCTTCTGCGCGATCTTCGCTGCCGCCGGCTCGGTGATCTTCGCCTGCTTCGCCAGCGAGGCCGGGATGTCCTTCTTGTACGCGTGCTGCGCGCGCGCCACGGGCGCGGCCAGCATCATGGCGGCGATGCCGCTCACCAGACCCACGAGTCTCTTCATGTCATACCCCCGTTGAACGACGATGCTCCTCGCTCACAAGCTACGGAATCGCGCCTGTCCTCACGATGACAGGTGCTCGGGCAGCTCGCGGCCGCTTCGGTGCAGCGCGATTCCCGCTCCGCTCAGGCACACGGCCAACCAGACGGCAGCCGTGACCCATCCGCCGAGCACGTCGCTTGGATAATGCACACCGAGATAGACTCGGCTGATGCCGACGAGGACGATGATCAGCACCGCGAGGGCGAGGATCACCGTGCGCATCGCACGCGACGCCCTCCAATGCATGATAAGCACATAGGCGAGCATCGTGTACCCGATGAACGAGCCCAGGGCATGTCCGGACGGAAAGCTGAACGAATGCCCGTTGAGATACTGCGCGCCGTACGGCGGCCGCGCGCGGTGAACCGCGCGTTTCATGATGTTCTCGATCGCGAAACCGCCGGCGAACGCCGCAGCCCACGCGACGAGCGTCCTCGGACGGCGGCGGATGAGCAGCACGAGACCGCCGACGATCGCGAGCACCGTCATCACTGGCGGCGATCCGATGATCGTCAGCACGCTGAAGAACTGCAGGCCGGCCGCCGACACGCGTGCGTGAATCCACGCATCCGTCGCGAGATCCAGCCGCACGAGCGTCGCATTGTCCAGGACCGCGTCGATCAGTGCGCTCAGCAGCCAGATGCCGCCGCACGCCACGATCAGGCAGAGCGTGAGATGCAAGCCGAGGTAGGTCTTCGATTCCAGGCGCGCGGCGAGGAAGGCCCGCACTCTGGCGCGAACGCGAGCGCGAACGCTCGGGCGCGCGGCGGCTGGCGGAGTGTTCATCACGCGCTTCGATCAGCCCCCGCAACAGCGGCCAGCGAATTGCGGACGCTTCCGTTCGAGAATCGCATGTATACGTTCCGCCAGAGGTTGTATCGCATTCTAGCGTTGCCACCTGTCAGCAAACTGACATGCGCACCTGCCCTCAAGGGCCGCGACGTCCGTGATTGAGAAACTTCAAACGACATCGACGATCATGATCGCACGCCACGCACGCCATGCACTTTCGCTTCCGTCGCGCCCTCGAACCATGACGACGGTACTCGCAATGCTCATGCTGCTGCGCGCCGGCGCGCCGGCCGCGGGGCAATCGCAAGCTCCAGCCGACTCGTCGCACGGCCCGCAGACGCTGTTCACTCGCCGCGACGCCTACATTGCCGGTGGATTCGCGGTGCTCACCGTCGCGATGTTCCCCGTCGACCAGCGGCTTGCGGCGCACTTGCAGAATCCCGGCGCGCAGGCGAACCACTTCTTCAAGAACGCATCGCGCGGCTTCGAGTACATGGCCGATCCGGGCTCGATCGTGATCGGCGTCTCACTCTACGGCGTCGGGCGTCTGGCACGCTGGAACAACGTCGCCGATCTTGGTTTGCACGGACTCGAAGCCGTGGTCCTCTCCGGTGCGATCACGAATGTCATCAAGGATCTTGCCGGCCGCGCTCGCCCGTATTTCACCGAAGACACCAGCGCGAGCAACTTTGCCTTCGCCCGCGGATTCAAGAGCGGCAACTTCCAATCGTTCCCGTCCGGCCATACGACCGCCGCGTTCGCTGCCGCCTCGGCAGTGACCAGCGAATCCGAGCGCTGGTGGCCGCAGGGCATCTGGATCGTCGCGCCCGTCATGTACGGCGGCGCCACGCTCGTGGGCCTCTCGCGCATGTACAACAACAAGCATTGGGCGAGCGACGTCGTGCTCGGCGCCGGCATCGGCACATTCTCCGGCCTCAAGGTCGTGCGGTACAATCACAATCACCCGCACAACTTCATCGATCGGGCGCTGCTGCACGTGTCCGTCGCGCCCGACGGAATGGGCGGAGCCCGCCTGGCCTGGTCGGCCATCCCATGAGCGCGTCAGGATTCGCGGTCCGTAGTTTGCGCGCAGTACGCGCGTCAATCAGACGGAGCGGATCTCATGGCAACACCGAGCAATCTCAGCGGAAAACGCGTCGCCATTCTCGCCACGGACGGCGTTGAACAGTCGGAGCTCACCGAACCGCGCCAGGCGTTGAAGGACGCCGGCGCGCACCCGGTGGTCGTGTCGCCGAAAGACGGTTCGATCAAAGCCTGGCAGCACGATCACTGGGGCGACGAAATCAAGGTCGACCTGAACCTGAACGATGCGAAGGCCGACGACTTCGGCGCGCTCATGCTGCCGGGCGGCGTGATGAATCCCGATCGGCTGCGTCAAAACGAGAAGGCCGTGCAGTTCGTCAAGGACTTCTTCACCGCCGGCAAACCGGTCGCCGCCATCTGCCACGGGCCGTGGATGCTCGTCGAAGCCGACGTCGTGCGCAATCGCACGCTGACGTCGTGGCCGTCGCTGAAAACCGACATTCGCAATGCCGGCGGCGACTGGGTCGATCGCGAAGTGGTGACGGACATGGGCCTCGTCACGAGCCGCAAACCCGACGACATTCCGGCCTTCAACCGCAAGATGATCGAGGAATTCGCCGAAGGCCGCCACACTTCGCAGCGTACCCGCGCGGAG
>JAICKA010000014.1 GCA_025928185.1 Gemmatimonadaceae bacterium | reverse complement strand
TCCATCGCGTCGCTCGACAGCGACGCCGGCGCGGCGGCATCCGCCACCCTCAGCGCCTCGCCGCACGAAGCGGAAGTGCATGCGCAACGCGACCGGTTGCGTCACGACCTTCGCCTCACCCGCGAACGCGCCGGCGATCGGCTCGCCGCCACGGTCGCCGCGCTCGAGAACATTCGCCTCGATCTGCTCCGCCTCCAGCTCGGCGATGGCCGCGTGGAGTCGGTCACCGCGTCGCTGTACGCCGCGCGGCAGATCGCCGACGACGTCGGCACCTACGTCGATGCCACCAAGGAAGTCGAAGCTTCGCTCGTTTCTCCCAGACCGTGACTGAACGCAAACCGCTGCTCCGTCCACCGGCGATCGTCAAGGGCGACACGATCGGCGTGGTTTCTCCATCGTACGCGCCCAAGCTGAGCTGGTTGTCGCGCGGTGTCCGCGCGCTCGAGCGCGCAGGATTCAACGTGCTGCTCGATCCCGAGATCGAGAAGCTGCCGCGCTTCACGCGCGCCGAGGACGAGCGCCGCGCGGAAAGTCTCATGGGCATGTGGCTGAATCCGCAGGTCAAGGCGGTGATCGCCAGCACGGGCGGCTACGGCGCGGTGCGGCTGCTGCCGCATCTCGACCCCGCGGTGTTTCGCAACAATCCCAAGGCGCTCGTCGGCTACTCGGACATCACCGCGATTCACCTCTGGCTCATGCGTCGCGCGAATCTGCGCAGCTTTCACGGGCCCACGGTGGACGATCTCATTCCGAGTTCGCGCGATCCAACGATGGCGTCGCTCCTCACCTCGCTCACCACGCCCTGCCCGACCGGCCGCATCGGCCGCGAGCTGTCGCGCGGCGTCGCCGCCGGTCACGCGGTCGGACGACTCGTTGGCGGCAACCTGTCGCTCGTGCAACAAACCATCGGCACCTCGTACCAGATCGACACGGACGGCGCCATCCTGTTCATCGAGGAGACGCGCGACCCGATGTCCGTCGTCGACGAACGGCTGGTGCATCTCCGCGCGGCGGGATTGCTCGAGCGCGTCTCGGGGATCGTGTTCGGTCAGCTCTCGCTCGACCGATCAGAGGAAGATGAATTCGAGGATTTCCTGCTCGACCTCATCTCCGATCTCGCGGTGCCGGTGCTGATGGATTTTCCGGCGGGCCACGAGAATCCTAACCTCACGATTCCCATCGGCACGGAAGTCGAGCTCGTGGTCGAGGAGACGCGCGGCTGGATCGTGTATCACGAGGACGCGTTGGAAGCGAGAGAGGAGCGGGTCGAGGAAAGCGGCGAAGCATAAAGCTCCGCCGTGAGAAACGGCGCGAGCGCGTAGCCGACCAGAACCTCGTACGCGCGCTGGCGGTCGACCAGTCCGGCGGTGAGAATGCCGACGGCGCCCTTGCCTCGCTTCGTGTCGTGCTCGCCGATCAGTCGGTCCATCGCGTGTCCGAGCTCGACACCACCCCGCACGAGATCGGCAACGGCTGAAGGCAATGACATGGCGAGCGAACCGCCGACGCCGCGGCGATCGTTTGCGCCGACGATCGCAGCCCACGCGCACGTGCGCATCCCGCCGCCACTCTCCTCCACCACGCCGCCTTCGATGCCGACGCCGAGGTCCGCGCCGAGCGCGTCGCGCGCCGCCACGGCGCGCGCGATCGCGCCGCGAATGGTTTCGTCGTCACCAACCGGTTGATCCGGAACGCTCGACGCGACGGCGATGCCCTCGACGCGCGCGTTCGGCGCGATCTGCGCGAACACCGCGCGCACGGCGCCAATCTTCACGGGATTTGTTGATCCCACCGCCACGATCCGGACGTCCGCGAGCAGCTGGCTCAATAAGTCACCTTTGGTCAATAAATCCAGCGGGAAACGCGGCGAATGTATTCGCGCGTCGCGATGTCGGATAGTAGTGTGCGATTCGCCGCTTGGTGCGGCGGGTTCGCTTGCTGCGCGCGTGTCCGCAGGATAAGCTTGTCGCCCCAGTGCCCTTGCCGATGCTCACGATCACACCGTCTCAGGAATCCACCACGCTGGCGAGCTTCGCGCCGCCGCGAGCGACCATTCACCGGTCGCCGTTCGTCTTCGTGGGAGAGCGCCTGTGGCTGGACTTCGTGAACTGCGAGCACGGCCCGCGCCGCTTCGACGCGCTGCGCGACTTCGAGACGATGGTCCTCTGGCTCGAGTCCGCCGCGGTGCTCGACGGCGAGCGCGCCGCCGGCATCCGCCGTCGCGCGCAGCAACAGCCCGCCGGCGCCGCCGCGGCGCTGGTCGATGCGCGCCGCATCCGCGGTGCGCTGCGGCTGCTCGCCGAGCGTGGACCTGGCAGCGAGCGCATGCGCACCGAGGGGCTGGCCGAGATCAACCGCGTGCTCGGACGCAGCGCGGGCACGCGCCGCGTCGAGCTGCGTGGCGACGGATCGTTCATTCGCACGTTCGTGCCCGTCGGCGATGCGTTCGCCGGCCTCGTGATTCCGATCGTCGAATCCGCGGCGGACGCGCTGATTCTCGGCGAGCTGTCGCGCGTTCGGCGCTGCGCCGATGGGCGATGCCACCGCGTGTTCTTCGATAACACACGCAACGGCCGCCGCCGCTGGTGCGACATGGCCACGTGCGGCAATCGCGCCAAGGCCGCGCGCCATCGGGAGAAGCTCAGAACGCATTGAGCCCCGTCGTCGAGGTCGTCCGTACATATCTCGAGCTGCGTTCACCGGGCGATCTCCGTCCGGGCCGCGGCGCCGATCCGAGCGCACGATTCGCTCGCAGCGATCGCATCAGCGTCGAGCGTTATCGCGCGCTCTATCGCGCGGTCGGCGGCGACTGGCACTGGCACGACCGCAATGCGTGGAGCGACGATGAGTTGGCGGCGCATCTCGCGAAGCCCGACGTTCACGTCTGGGAGTGTTTCGTCGGCGAAGCAACGGCCGGCTATTTCGAATTGAGTCGGGCCGACGACGACGCGGTGGAGATCGCGTATTTCGGACTCGTCGGCGATTTCATTGGGCGCGGACTCGGCGGCGCGATGCTGACGCGGGCCGTGCAGGAAGCGTGGGCGCTCGGCGCATCGCGCGTGTGGCTGCACACCTGCACGCTCGATTCGCCGCACGCGTTGCCGAACTATCTCGCCCGAGGATTCACTGTCGTGCGGAGAGAAACGTACACCGCCAACCTGACCGACTCGCGCTGAGCCACCGTCAGCTGCGTCGTCGTCGACGTCCGCCGCGCCCACGTGGCGGCCCACGACGCCCATCGCGCTCGTTCGACGCCAGCTTGCGATGCTCCTTGAGCGCCTCGCCCGTGTCTCGCGTGCGCCGCTGACGCTTTCGCTCGTGTCGCTCACGCTCGCGATCGTTGTGCGCGCGGTCGATGTCCTCCAGCTCCTTCGCGCTGAACGGGCGATCGAGCTCCTCCTGCAGCGCGTCGAGCGTGCTCGCGCGCGCGGCGCCGCGCGCGCCGCGCGTGACGATGAACCGCAGCGGCCGATCGAGCGCGGGCAACTCCTCGCTCGCCAACGTACGCGCAAGCTTCTCGGGCAGGCGCAGGCGTGCCACGCCGTACGTTCCCGTTGCGGATTCCTCCACGTCGTAATGCACCTCGATGTCGCGGCCGCGCACCGACACCGTCGACGGAAGCTCAGCGTAGCGCGCGCGAACTTCCGCGGGAACGATCTCGTCGGCATTGATGTGCAACGCGGTGTGACGGAACTGATCGATCGAGTCGACACCGGCGAGCTGGCGCTCGTACATCGCCGTGAGGTCCGCGAAGCTGAGTCGCGGCGTCACGCCGCCCGAGCGCCGATACGTTTCGCGAACCGCATCGATCGCGTCCTGGTTCCGTCGCGTGCCCGGATGCCGCGCTTCGCCGCGCGCGAGCGCCTCGGCCAGCGCGTGGCGCGCACGGTCCGCCAATTCCGGCGGAAACTCGTTGATCGGGTCGATCTCGCGCTCGAGCTCGAAACCGTGATACTCGACCCGTCGTCGCAGCACGAGCGGCGAGCGCTTGCTTTCCGGATTGTACAGCAGCTCGCCCTCGGTGACCGTGGCGAACGGCCGAAGGCGTTCGTACGGGACCTGCGTGCCTTCAATCGATGCGCGCGGATTTCCGAACTTGTCCGCGAAATACCGCAGCTCGCCGGCGATCGGTCCCCAGCTTCCGCACACGCTCGTCTTCGACACGCGCGCATTGTCGCCGGACGCAGTCTGTTCGTCGATCACGAGAGTGAAGGGCATGTATTGCGCGAGCAGTTGCTGGAAGGCGGCGAGCGTTTCCTCGCCGGCATTCGGCATGCGCGACGGCAGCGCCAGGCCAACCGCGCGGTAGATGCTCGCCATACCGAGCGCGGCATCCTCGATCGCCTTCACCAGCGCACCGCGCCGCTCGGCCCACCGCTCGATGCGTTCCTCGTCGAACAGATGCCGCGGCAGTCCGTAGACCGCTCCCATTCGTCCCGCCGAGGCGTACGCTTCGGCGTACAGATTGTACGCCGTGAGGTGGTCGCTGCCCGGCACGATCAATCCGTCGAGATCGCGCTCCTCGCGCGTCATGCGGTGCAGCGACTCGACGGAGCTCATCACCGCCAGATACGGCAGCAGGGCGTCATCAGCATTCACTAACAGCTCGGCCCACGCCCGCTCGACGGGCATCGCTTCGACGTCGCGGCCGTAGCGCGTGAGCCGGCCGCGCTCGACGATGCCGCGCTCCTCCAGCAGCGCCAGCGCCTGGCGATACGCCACGCGATCGAGCGGAACCGGCAGGTCCAGCTCGTCGGCACGGACGCCGAGCGCCGCGCAGGTGATCGCGACCCGCTCGGAATCGCCGGCGAGCTGGAATTCCGGCTCGGTCGGCTGGAGCTGCTCGAATTCGATGTCGCGATCGGACAGAATGAACACGCGTCCGCCCTGCACGCGCCCGTGCACGCGTCCCGCCATCTGGAGAATCTCGTTCGCGCCGAGGTGCTCCTGCGTGAGCACGTTGCGGCCGCGATCGATGGCGTTGAAGAACTTCTTGTCGTCGATGATCACCGTGTCGAGCCCGCGCACGTTCAGTGCGCTCTGGCCGGCGGCGGTCATGGCGAGGAAGTACGGCTTCTGCTCGCCGCCCTCGAGGAACGGACGCAGAATCCGGATCGGTTCTCCGCCGTGATAGAACGCGGTGTTCACGCGCGGCGCCATGCGCCGCACGTGCTCGGCCGCCTCTTCGACGCCGCGGCGCGTCGGAACGAACAGCGCCACGCCGCGCTTCTGCTTCACGAGCTGCCGCAAGAAGCCCTCGTCGAGAAATTGCGGCGGCTGCTTGCGCACGACCCGCACCTGCGCGGCCTTGGACGGATCGAAGTCGTACACTTCGAGCACAGTCGCCGAATCGAGATACCTGGCGTAGAACTCGGGATTGACCGTCGCCGAGAGCCAGACGAAACGGCACCGCGTACGCTTGCCGAGCGCCAGACAGAGCTCCAGTTCGGCGGAGGTCTGATGAATCTCGTCCACGACGATCGTGTCGGTCGGGAGAATGTCGCCCTCCTCGAACCAGCGGCGCGCGATGCCAGTCGTCACGACGATCACGTTCCACGTCGGGGTCTCCGGCGTCGCTTCACGCTCGCGGTTGACGACGCCAACCTTGAGCTCCGTCGTGCCGAGGATCTCTTCAGCGATCGGTCGGATCGCGAGCGTCTTGCCCGTGCCCGTGCCCGCAACGATGCCGAAACCTTTGCCGGAGCGCGCCATCTCGCGCACGCGCACGCCGTGATGCTGCTCGAGATACGTCTCGATCTTCAGCTGGACCGCGAGCTCGATCGTCTCGCAGGCTGCGCGCGTCGGCGCGATGACGATCACCCGGCCTGATGACGGCTCGGCCTGAACGAACGATTCGTGATCGGGAAGGTACGGATCGCGGACGTTTCGGGTCACGCCGTGCGATCAAGCAAGGAGGAGGCCGGTTTCGATGTTCGGAGCGTTGGCGGAATGACCACGCGCCAACGCTACTGCGTCGGAGGCCGCTTCGGAAGAATTGGATATGTCGGATGCTTCACGCCCGTGAAGCTCTTCACACCCGGCGGCAGCGGCTCGGACTCCTTGTGCTTCTTGTCCGACGAGTCGGCGTAATCGTCGCCGAAGATGACGCGTGCGTTCGCCGGACGATTCTTGATTGCGCTCGCGCAGTCGGTCGTGGCGGGCTGCTGCGCGGCGGGTACGTCGTCGATCCAGATCCGGCACATGCCCTTTGGCGGACGTGACTCGGCGGGGATCGAATCGCTCTTCTTCGTATCGTGCTTCGGGCCGCGCCGCTGCGCCATGGCGGGCGTCGCTGTGGCCATGATGAGTCCGATGCTGAGTATCGCGCTCAACCGCTTCATTCGATTCCTCCATCTGCACCCGAACCCCGGGCGTCATCCCCGTGTAAGGCAGGGCCGATGCCACCCGAGACCCGCGCACCGGCAGTCGGAAGACTAACGATTTCAACGACTTAGAGGAAACACTGTATACAGTCGACGCCGGTCACTGTCCATGGCGCCGGAATGGGGTGTCCCTGCAGAGAGACTGCGACGTCCGTCGAACATCGAACGGAGATGGTCGAGATCGTCGCGCGGGGTGAGTCCGGCGCACCGAATCGGGTTGGACTGAATTTGGGGACGCGGATTTGGCGGAAACTGGTGGACGAGGCGCGGATCGGCTGCCACTGGCGCGCCGAGTCCATCGCGCCACACCCCAAAAGCATTTGGCTTTTTTGACAGTTCGATCCGTCGCATCTGTGTCATGGCTCGTCAACCTGTCGCGGCTGGGTCAGCATCATTTCTCCGGACAGTGTCGCGAAGCTACGGAGAACTGCGGAGAACTGCGGAGAACTGCGGAGAACGACGAAGAGGGCTTCAATTTGTGAGGGGTTGACGAAGCTCTCGTCGACAAGGAATTGCACCGTCCGAGAACGCGCCCAGAATCACGGGGGCGACGTGCAGTGCAGCTGTTCATCATTCATCAACACCCCGCCAACGCCTCTCCGCGCCTGTCCGCGGTGCTCCGCAGTTCTCCGCAGCCCCTTCCCTATCCCTGAGACGTAGCCGGCCACGCAGCGCCTGTGGCGCGACAGCCCATCGCGCCACGAAAAAGCCCGAGGGGACTATGGAGTTTGCGGAGTGGGCAGAGTGGGCGGAGTGGGCGGAGTGGGCGGAGTGGGCGGAGTGGCGAGGCGCGCGACACTCACCCCCGCGACGACTACGGACGACGGACCACGGACCCCGCCCCCGTCAATCCCCGAAGCTGATCCCCGTCGCTCTCGCCGTCAGCACCACGTCGTGCCTTGGATCCACGCGCTTTGGCTCGCGCAGCGCGTCTTCGATCGGGATCGTCACGATATGCGGCGACTGGAGCGCGACCATGTGGCCCCACTTGCCGTCGGCTACGGCGCGCACCGCCGCGCCCCCGAACCGCGTCGCGAGCAGCCGGTCGTACCCCGTCGGCATGCCGCCGCGCTGCAGGTGTCCGAGCACCAGCGAGCGTGTCTCCTTGCCGGTGCGCTGCTGAATCTCCCGCGCGATCGGTTCGCACAATCCGCCGAGCCGCCGCGACTCACCGGGCAGCGATTCGCCGATCAGCGATACCGTGCCGCCCCGCGGAAACGCGCCCTCGGCCACGACGACGATCGAGAAGTGGCGGCCGGCGCGGTCGCGCGCCTGGATCTTCTCGCACACTTTCGAGATGTCGTATGGAATCTCGGGAATGAGGATGACGTCCGCCGTGCCCGCGAGCCCGGAATGCAGCGCGATGAATCCCGCGTCGCGTCCCATCACCTCGAGCACGATCACGCGGTCGTGGCTTTCGGCCGTGGTATGCAGCTTGTCGATCGCGTCGAGGGCCGTGTTCACCGCCGTGTCGAATCCGAACGTCGTGATCGTGCCGCTCACGTCGTTGTCGATCGTCTTCGGCACACCGACGACCTTCATCCCGCGGTCGCAAAGCAGCTTGGCGATCGTCAGCGAGCCGTCGCCGCCGATCGAGATCACCGCATCGATGCCGAGTCGGCGCGCGTTGTCGATCAGCTCGTCGGACCGGTCCTCCTCGATGATCGACCCGTCCGATTGCACGCGCGGATAGTGGAATGGATTGCCGCGGTTCGTCGTGCGCAGAATGGTGCCGCCTAGATGGGCGATGCCGCGCACCGACTCGCGGGTGAGCGGAACCACTTCGTCCTCGCCGAGGAGGCCGGCGAAGCCGCGCTTGATGCCGCACACGTCCCAGCCGCGGTTGATCGCCGACAACACGGCGGCGCGAATGACGGCGTTGAGGCCGGGTGCGTCACCGCCCCCGGTGGATATGGCTAGACGCATGCGGACGAGAGCAGAAGAACGTGAAATGCCCGGCCGGTCAGCCGGCCGGATACCGCTGCTCGAGCAGGCCGAGCACCTCGCCCGGCCGAGCGTGCCGGTCGAGTTTAGACTTTTCAAATACCGGTTCGCCGTCGGCGACGACCTCGAACCGACCGCCTCGCGACTGGATCAACTCGACCTTCGCCTCCGGAAACCGCTCACGAATCTCGGCCGCCAACCTGACGGCCCGGGGCTCGTAGCTTCACATCGTGCAATATTCGATCGTGATGGTCATGTGAGTGCTGGCGACTCGATGCTGGATGCGGGACGGTGGTGGGGCGCTGGCTTCGGGTAGCTGGTCACCTTCTCCGCGAAGATGATGCCGAACCCCGCCACTGTGCCGCAGGCGGGAAAGCCGCCCGCCTTGCACCCTCCCGGCACGTCACTGCGATATCGGAACATTATAGACGGCCGCGATCCGGCGGATCGTCGTGTCCTGGTGTGCCACGACTTCGCGCAACGAATCCAGCCGCGTTTGCAGGTCCGCGACGTCGCTCCGCAACCCGCTGATCTCGTTGGCGGCGTCATTGAGTGCCTGGGCCGTGTTGGCTTCGGCACGCGGATTGGCGCACCCCGCCGCCAGGGCGGCGGCACCGGAGAGCACGACGATCGAGCAGCAGCGGGTGATGGGGCGGAGCGGCATGGCGGGCGGGAGGTGAAGGGAAACGATGCACGTCAGAGCATTATGGTCACGCACGAGCGTGGCGTCGAGCGTTCATTGACGCATGCGCCGAACGGGATCGTCGCTGCTCGAGGTCGCGGTGGTGCTCGCGCTCACCGGAATTCTGCTCGCGATCGCCTTGCCGCGGCTGAACCACGTGCGCGATGCGGCTGCCGTGCGGAGCGCGCTCGACGAAGCCGCGTCCGACTTCGCCGCCGCGCGCCAGGCGGCGATCGCGCGCCGCCGGCTCGTCGCCGTCGTCGTCGACACGGCCGCGGCGGCGATCACGGTCCGGTCGGAGGGAACGATTCTCGTCGCCAGCCGATTCCGGCTCACCTATGGCGTGACGCTGGCCACCAACCGCGACTCCGCGGTGTACGACGGGCGTGGATTCGGCTACGGTGTCTCCAATCTGAGCCTCGTCATGCGTCGAGGCGCCGCCGCCGACACGCTGGTGGTCTCGCGGCTCGGCCGTGTGCGATGGTGAACGCAGCAACCATCGTCCTCTGGCCTCCGCGCGCGCACGCGGACAGCTTCCGTGCAGACGTTCGTGAGGTTCGTCACAGAGCGACATGTGACCCGCGCGACAGGGGGGTGGGTTATAGCAAAGGACATGAGCGACGATGCCGCCGACGTGCAACGCGTGCTGGCAGGTGACGTCGAGGCGTACGCCGCCTTGGTGGATCGGTACTATGACCGTTGTGCACGATTCGCCATTCGCATGTTGGGCGACCGCGACGACGCGGAAGACGCGCTGCAAGCCACGTTCTTGCGGGCGTATCGGGCATTGCATCGCTATCAGGAGCGCGATCGATTCAGCGCCTGGCTCTACCGGATCCTGGTGAACCAATGCAGGAGCATCGCCGCGCGCCGCTCGCACCGCGAACGCGTGTTCGTGCGGGAAGAGGCGGTGCTGCTGAATGCGCCGGCGCGCGCGACGAGTTGGGCTGGTGAAGACGAGGAAATCGTACAGCGAGTTCTGGCCGAACTGGACCCGTTGTTGCGGGAAGCCTTTCTGCTGAAATACATCGAAGAGATGAGCTACGAGGAAATGTCGGCGCTGACCGGCGTCGGCGTATCTGCCCTGAAGATGCGCGTGAAGCGCGCCTGTGATCGATTGCGGGACCGCTGGGAGCGAATCAAGGATGATTGACTCGGAAGAGCATCCCTACGTCGAGTGGATCGCCCGCGAAGCGCGGCGTCCGGTCCTCACGGACCCGGCGGCCCGCGCGCGCCTCATGGCGGCCATTCGCGCCGAGCCGCCGCGTGCGGTGCGGCGGGCACGGTGGGCCGGACTGCTGGCGCCGCGCACGCTCGTACTCTCCCCCGTCGGTGGTGCTCTTCTCGCGGCCGGTCTCGTCGGCATCGGCGTGATTGCCGGCCGCTTCGTACACAACCGGGACGTCCGTGCGGCGGACGGGCGGTCCACGACTGTCGCTGTGACTCCGCAGCTCCCGGTTTCAGATACCGTCGTTCAATTCGTGTTCACGGCGCCGCGCACCACGAGCGTCTCGCTCGTCGGCGACTTCAACGACTGGGACACGAACCGAACGCCGCTGACGTACGACGGAAACGTCGGCGTCTGGACGGTCACGCTGCCGCTCAGCGCCGGCCGCCACCTGTACGCGTTCGTCGTCGATGGATCGTGGATTCCCGATCCGCGCGCGCCGCTCGCGCCCGACGGCGGCTTCGGCCATGCGAATTCTGTGAAGATCGTCGGCGGGTCCCGCTCATGAGACGCGCACTCTGGCGGCGCGCCGCCACGGTGGCGAGTGCGAGCGGACTGGCCTTCCTCTGCGCGGCTACGGCGCGCGGCCAGGATCCGGATCCGCTCGGCCGCCTCGACCCGAACAGCCGGTTCGCCATCGAGCTCATCATGGATTCCGCGTCGACGGCGGGACTCCCGACCCGGCCGCTGATGTCGAAAGTGCTCGAGGGAATCAGCCGCAAGGCGGATGGCCGCCGCATCGTCGCGGTGGTCCGCACTGATTTCGGCTACCTGAAGACTGCCCGTGCCACATTGGGCGGCGTGAGCGACGAGGAGCTCGCCGCCGCCGCCGCAGTGCTCGAGGCGGGCGCGAAGCCGTCAGAGCTCGCGACGTTCCGCGTGCGCCAGCGCGGACGCAGCGATCTCGAGGCGTTCACCGATTGGGCCGACCTTCTCACCCGCGGCGTTCCGCGGGACGACGCCTCCTCGGCCATCACCAAGCTCTGGCAGGACGGCGCCGACGACGCAACCTTTCACAACTTGTGGAAGAGCGTCCAATCCGACATACTCCAAGGGTTGAATCCGGGTACGGCGCTGCAGAACCGGGTTCGCGAGACGCCGGGCGGCCCGACTCCACGCAAGGTGAAGCCGCCCGAGGGGCAGCAGGAGAACCAAAGCTCGAGATAACATGCACGAGCGGAAGGTCGCGATCCTGGCCATTGGTACTGCGCTGCTGGTTCCCGCGCCGCGGGAGCTTGCAGCGCAAGTTGTCTCCAAGCTGGAGGCAGGCTCGTACACGGTCTCCGACGGCGCGCTGCCCGTGAGCATGCTGCGCCTGGCGCCCGACTTCCGCATCGACCTGCCGCACGCACGGATCACCGCCCACGGCTCGGCGTACGTGTCCGAGCAGCAGCTCCAGGTGGCGGACGGGATCGTGTCCGGGACGTTCACGTCTCCCACGGTGTACGGCGTCCGCGCGGAGATGATCGGCAACGCCAGTCGCGCCGTCGACGATCGATCGCTCGGCACCGATCAGGTGGACGTGCAAACGCGGATTCACGTGCTGTTCCATCAGCGCGGCGGCATGTGGTTCGGCGGCGGTGTCGCGCGGCCCTGGCGCGTAGCGGTCGTGTCGTCGGCCGACATCGCCGACGCGGGCATCTGGGGCAAGCTCGGTGGTGCCACGCTCACCGCGACATTCACGAATTTCTCATTCACCAAGATCGCGTCGGCGTCGGACACGGCGGTTGCCTCGCTCACGTGCGCGGCGGCGACCGACGGCACCTGCGAACGGCAATCGCGATTCGGCGATCTGGAAGGCGTGCTGCACTGGGAAGGCGGGCCGCTCGAGCTCGAAGCACAGACCGGCTATCGGTTTGGCAACGGGTACGACGTCACGCCGGACTCGCGCCGCTGGAGCTCGGCGACCGCCACGATTTGGCTCAACGATCGGATTGCGGTGATCGGCGGTGGCGGCCGGCAGCCGGCTCTGCCCCTTCGCGGCCTGCCGGCTCGCTCGTACGGAATGGCCGGTCTCGAGCTGTCCTACTGGCCGTCGTCACGCTCGACCGTGCCGGTGTCGTTCCCGCGCACGGTGCTCGTGAAGAGCTTCGAAGTTCACCCGGCGCCACAGGGCATGCAGAAGATCGTCATCCACGTCGGCGGCGTTGAGACCGTGGACGTGATGGGCGACTTCAGCGATTGGAGCCCGCTCACGCTCGTGCGCCGCGGACGCGATCTGTGGGAGCTTTCGATGCCGCTCTCGCCGGGCATGCACCAGATCACGGTGCGCACCGACGG
This sequence comes from Gemmatimonadaceae bacterium, assembly GCA_025928185.1. GTDB lineage: Bacteria > Gemmatimonadota > Gemmatimonadetes > Gemmatimonadales > Gemmatimonadaceae > JAQBQB01. Next base: position 38,264 of record JAICKA010000014.1, on the reverse strand, counting down.
CGGCGCGTGGATGGCGCCGCCCGGAATGCCAACCATGCACGACAGCTACGGCGGCGACGTCGGGCTGCTCGTGATCAGCGATCGAAGCGGCCACTAGCCGCTCCGATCGCCAGTCCGCGGATCAGTCCGCGGCCACCGTCCCGAAATCGAACCCGGGAACCGAGATCCGCGGAATCGGCTGGCCGATCACGCGTTCGATCTGCCGCACCATCGCGATCTCGTCCGGTGCCATGAACGTGAACGCGTCGCCTTCGTTCGCCGCGCGTCCCGTGCGCCCAATGCGGTGCACGTAATCCTCGGCCTGCTGCGGTACGTCGTAGTTGACGACGTGGGTGATGCCGGAGATGTCGAGGCCCCGCTGCGCGATATCCGTCGCCACGAGCACGCGAACTTTCCCATTCTTGAAATCCTGGAGCGCGCGCGTGCGCTGCGGCTGCGTCTTGTCGGCGTGCATGGCGGTCGAGTTGATGCCTTCGCGCTCGAGGTGCCGCACCACGCGATCCGCGCCATGCTTCGTGCGCGTGAACACGAGTACGGAGTCGAGCGCCGATTCCCGCAGGAGACTCGCCAGCAGCGCGCTCTTTCGCTCGCGCGGAACCGGATACACGGCGTGGGTCACCGTGCTCGCCGCGGATGAACGGCGGCCCACCTGCACGACCACCGGCTTGCGCAAATACTTGCGCGCCAGCGCTTCCACTTCCGGCGGCATCGTTGCGCTGAACAACAGCGTCTGCCGATACGACGGAATGTCCGAGACGACACGATTGATCTGCGGCGCGAACCCCATGTCGAGCATGCGATCCGCTTCGTCGAGCACGAGCACCTCGAGATCGTCGAACACCACGTTCTGCCGCTCGAGATGATCGATCAGCCGCCCAGGCGTGGCGACGACGATGTCCGCGCCGGCGCGCAGCTTCTTCTGCTGCGGATCGAGCGGTACGCCGCCGTAGACGCAGACGACCGACAGCGACGTGTGGCTCGCGTAGCGCCGCACATTCTCCTCCACCTGCACGCACAGCTCACGCGTGGGCGTGAGCACCAGCGCGCGCGTGCGGCGCGGGCCGTCGAGGAGTCGATCGATGATCGGGAGAGTGAACGCGGCTGTCTTGCCGGTGCCCGTTTGCGCCAGTCCCATGACGTCGCGCCCCTTGAGCACGAGCGGGATGGCTTCTGATTGGATTGGAGTCGGCGTGGTGTATCCGGCGTCGACCACCGCCTGCATGACGACTTCCGACAGGCCGAGCTCGTCGAACGAGCGCAGTGCGAGCTCGGCCGAACCTGCTGCTTCAGTATTTTCTGTTTCCATGATCCCCATCGCTGCGCACCGGGGCCGCGCACCCGGGACCATCCCGGGACCGGTGACTTGAAAAAGATCCGATGCGCAGAGGGCACATCGGGCAATCGCGCGAAGACACGGCTTCGCGTTGTGCCCGAAGACGGTTGCGGCCCGCGCAGATTCGCGCGTCGTCTTCGAGGTTGCGACGGTGCTGGCGGCGTCCCCCGTGGGTCGCCCCTGCCGCAACAGATAACTTCAATTTAAGTCGTTATGTGACTTGACGCTATGACCTTCGGCCAGAAACTCGCCGATCATCGCGTAAACCTGTTCGGGTTGCTCCTCGTGCACGCAATGCCCGCCGCTCACCTCGTACACGCGCGCACCAGGCAACTTTTCAGCCGAACCATGCGCGTTACGAATGAGACGATCCTCCGTGCCGAGGATCACTACGCTCGGGACTGCCAGGCGTGCAACGGACTCCGCCGGAATGGGGCGCCAGTCGAATTCCTTGAACGTACAGATCGCCGCATTCACGTAGCCCGTCAGCTGTGACGGTGACCAATATTCGTCGACGACACGCGGGGTCAGCCTGGCCGTGTCGCAGTATGCGAGATGCCGCAGCACGGAGCGGAACAGCCAGCGCGGCGCCAGACGACGGCCGAACGCGCGAACGAGCGACCGCGGCGGCAACTTGAGCGGCGCCAGATACGGTGCCGGCACGAGCCCGGTTGGGTTGATCAGCACCAATCGCTGCACGCGTTCGGGACGACGCAGCGCATAGTGCAGCGCCAGACCGCCGCCCATCGATTGTCCGGCGAGTGACGCCGCCGGCAGCGAGAGTGCATCGAGCAGTGCGTCGACATCCGCGACATACGCGTCCAGCGTATACGCGCCGCGAGCGAATGGCCGATCGGAGAGGCCGAAGCCGCGCAAGTCGACGGCGATCACGCGCAGTCCGTATCCCGGCAGCAGCGCGATACCGTCGCGATACATGAAGACCGATGCGCCCCATCCGTGCAGCAGGACCACCGGTCGACCGTCGTGTGGTCCCGTTTCCACGACGCGAACGCGCACGCCGGTCGCGAGCGTGATGAACTTCGTCGTAACGCCAGGAACTCCGGCTGGATAGAGCTCGTCGGGTGAGAGTGGGTGCGCCATCACCCGAGCTCGATCGTTCTCCCGCTCAGGCGTCCGATGAGACCCAGCCGAAACGTCACGTCGGTCCAGCGCTCCTCGCCGCTCGCGTGCTCCTCGAGCGGGTACACCGCCCAGTGCAGCGGATTCGACGCGCGCACGACGTTCGTGCCCTTGTGCGGATGCCAGACGCCGGCCGCATCGCGGTCATCGAGAAAACGCTCATAGAGCTTGTTCCAGTTGTCGTTCTTCCGAAGGTAGCCCAATCGCGCCATGAGCTCGAGCCAGGTGAGCGCCGAAATCACGTCGGCGTCGGCCACGGCGCGGTTGGGCAACTGGTCGCCGAGCACGAGGTGCGGCTGCGACACGATTTTCTGTCCGCAGAGCTGCATCGCGTCCTGTCGTGGCAGCGGCTGCTCGAGGTGGCGGTACAGCACCTCCATCGCGTCGTGGTGCTCGGTCCGGAAGAGCGGCATGTGCGCGAGCATGAGTAAAGCATAAATCGAGGGAGGCGCCGCTTCGGGCGGCAGCACGTGCTGATTGCCCGAGCGGACGAACGGCTTCTGCGCGAGCGGCGATCGCAGATAGGAGGCGACGCGTTCGAGAATGCGCCGCGCCGCACCGCGCAGGCGCGGATCGCCTTCGTAGCCGGCTTGCGCCAGCGTTGCGGCAGCGGCTTCGCGCAGGATCGCCCGCCCACGATGCGCGAGATCGTCATCGATCGCCTTGCCGCCGAACTCGAACAGCAGCTCGGGGCTGTCGTCCTCGGCCAGCAATCGGAACAGAATGCGACGCGCGCGCGCGAGCGGCGGTGTGTCGCGATCCCAACCGTACTCGAGCAAGCGCCGCGCGGCGTTGATCGTTCCGACCCCATCGAATTGTCCGCCACGAGCGGACGGAAGCGTGAGCATCGAGTTGCTCCACGTTCCATCAAACTGCTGCGCAACCGCCAACGACAATGCGGGTCGATGCGTAAACGGGAGAGATCTCACCTGATCGAGAATCGCGTCGCCGAGTTTTGCGACATCACAGATCGCGCGGAATTGAATCGGCGCGGCTGCGTGATCCATCAGCCAGGTGAGTGGAAATGAAATCGACGGTGACGGCGCCGCCGCCGCCGGGGTCAGTGGCGGAGCAGGCAGTCCGGTACTGGATGGTGAAGACGGGACGGGCGGCAGTGTCACAGAGCGCTCTTTGCGGGTCCGGGCAGTAGGCCACCCGTGGCTGGTGAAGGCGTCCTGCTGAAGGGCGGGTAAGCATAGCAATTTTGAAGCTTTGCGCTAGAGGGCGATAGCCAAGTGGTTGCGCCCGAAAAGCCTGTCGTTGCGCGGGTCATGGCGCGCCCGGAGCTGAAGGCGTTGTCCTGTGGTAATGGTGCCCAGGCACACGCTCGCAGTGCGCACGATTCTCTCCACAATTCTCTCTTTTGGGGGCACAGGTATGAAGAAGATGATTCGCATGGCGATCATGATGGCCGCGATGTTCATGGCGGTTGCCACGGTTGCCAAGGCCCAGGATGCGGGCCAGCAGCAGGGTGGTCGTCGCGGTGGCCGCGGTATCGCGGCGCTGCTCGAGGGGATCACGCTCAACGACGCGCAGAAAGCGTCGGTCGACTCCATCCAGAAGGCGTTCCAGGAAAAGAACCAGCCGCTGATGGAAGCGATGCGCAACGGCGATCAGGATGCACGCGCCAAGATGGGTGAGAATCGCAAGGCGCAGACCGAAGCGATCAAGGCCGTCCTCACCGATGACCAGAAGAAGATCTTCGACGAGAACGTCGCGAAGATGCCGCAGCGCGGTGGCCGCCCGCCGGTCTCGATCTGACCGAGTTGCAACACAGTCTGTAAGCAGTTTGTAGGGCATCGCGGGCCGCCACTCACGTGGCGGCCCGTCGTGCATCGTACGAGTTCTCTCACTCTGGCGGGCAGCGCGTCGCCGCATCATCTTCCCGCTCGGATGTGTACCGCGACGCTCGCCCCCGGTTGCCACCCCGCGCATGCGCGGTGAGTTTCTCGATCTCTCCGGCGCGTCGCTCTACTACTACGCCGCCGGCACCCGCGGCAGCGGCGAACCGATTGTCTGTCTTCACGGCTTTCCCGCATCCGGACATGTCTGGAACAGCGTGGTTCCGCTGCTGCCGTCGGGACACCGCATCGTCGTGCTCGACCTGCTCGGCTATGGAAGAAGTGATCGCCCACTCGGTCGCGGGGTCGGTGTCGGCGCGCACGCCGCGCGCGTCGCCGAGCTGCTCGACGAATTGCACATCGACCGGGCGTGCGTCGTCGGACATGGCATGGGCGGCGGCATCGCGCAGGTGCTCGCGCTGCGCCACCCGGAGCGCGTATCGCGGCTCTGTCTCGTGAACAGCATTGCGTTCGGCGATGGCGGTCTTCGCGCACGCGTAGCTCGCCTTGCGCGGCCGCTCGCGCCGCACGTTCCTCCGCACACGCTCGGCGCCGTGTTGCGGCGCTTCGTGCAGCGCGGCTACACTGATCCGGTTCGCGCCAGCCGATCGATCGATCTGTACCTGCGGCCGTTCGCCGGACCGGATGGGCGCGAGGCGCTCCTCGAGCACATCCGCGCCCAGCGGACCGACGCGCTGCCCGTCGCGGCGGACCTCGGTCGCATCGCGGTGCCCACTACCATCGTGCGCGGGGCGAACGACCGCGGCGATCCATCGTGCGCCGACTTGAAGTTGCTCCGCGGCATCCCCGGTGCCACGCTCGCGGTCGCTCCCGATGCGCGACGGTTCGCGCCCGAGGAGGCGCCGCGTCCCGTGGCCGACGCCGTCGCGGCGCTGCTCGCCCGCTAGAGACTGCGGCCGGTCACAACTTTTTCAGGTCGTCGGACGCGTCGAGCACGTGGCCGATGTCGCGCGACAGCGCGCGGGCTTCCTGGGTGGCGCTCGTCACGTCCTCGATCGACGCGCCGAGACCGGAGGAACGCAGCTTGAGCAAGTCCAGTTTCAAATTCTGTAACATCAGCCCGGCGCTTTCCATCTGGTTCACCAGACCCTGGCGACGCTCGAGCAGGTCACGCAGCGAGCCGCGCTGCCGCTGCAGCAGCGTCAGCCGGCGCTCGCGTTCCGCCGTTGCCGGTTCGGTCGACAGCGAGGCGATGCGCGCGTCGAGCGTGCCGAGCGACGCGCCGGATACGTCGGCATCGAGCCGGTGCAGCGTCATTGCCAGCGTTGCCACGCGTTCGGCGAGCGCGTCGACGGTTGGGCCGACGTCCGGAATGAGATCGCGTTCCACTGGGCGCAGCGCCGCGGCGATCTCGCGCAGGTGCGCACGGTCCGCTGCCGCGCGGCGCACGAGATCGCCGTATGGCCCCGCGAGCACTTCGGGCGCTACGAGCACCTCCGCCGGTTTGCTCCCGGCGCGGCTGTTCGGGACCGGCTGTGGCGCGCGCCCGCTCGATGCGATCGCCGCCGCATCGCCGCGTCCGGCACGCAGCCGGTTGCGAATGCCCTTCTTGAATGCGTCGATCGGACCAACCCCGTCCGACCAGATCGAGCCGCCCTTCCTGATCGCGTCCAACATCAGAAAGCCGCTCGGAATGAAGAACCACGGAAACCCGTGTGTTGCCACGTTGATCAGGAAGAACAGAGGGCTCATCACCGCGAAGCTGACGGCACTTCGCCGAAACGCGATCACGCGATCCTCGAGCGGCCGATCGTCGTAGACCGCTGCGCGATTGGCACGCTCCCGATACGATGCGGCGAGCGCCTCGTTCGTCATTCTCGCGGCGAACTGGCTGCCGGCCGATCGCATCGCCAGTCGCGCCTGGGTGCGATACCAGTGCTTCAGCTCACCCCGGCTCAGGCCTGGCGGCGGCGCAGGATATCCCGCTTCGAGCACAGGCGATGGCTCGAATCCAACCGGCGGAATCGGCGGCAGTGATGGCAGCGGTGCGGTTGGCGCGGACGACGCATGGCGCGGCCGCGATGCACTCTGCGCGGCGTCGAGCGCATCGCGAAACTCCGCCGCGTCGGCCCACCGATCCTCCGGACGCTTCGCCAAAGCACGGTCGATCGCCACGGCGAGATATGCCGGCACGTCGGGCCGCCGATCGCGGATCGGGCGCGGGCGCTCCGACACGTGCTTCACGAGCATCGCCGGCGTATTCGCCGCCTTGAAAGGCGTTTCGCCGGCGAGCATCTGATAACCGACCACCGCGAGCGAATAGATGTCGCTCCGGCCGTCCACCTCGCGCTCGCCCAGCGCCTGCTCGGGCGACATGTACGCCGGCGTGCCGACGGCGACGCCGGTGACGGTGAGCCGCGTTTCGCCCGCCGCGGCGCGCGCGATGCCGAAGTCGGTGACCATCGGCCGGCCGGTCGCCCGATCGATCAGGATGTTGTCGGGCTTGATGTCGCGGTGCACCACGCCGCGCGCATGAGCATACGCTAATGCGTCGGCCACGTCGCGCAGCACGCGGACGCTCGCGTCGATCGGCCACCGCCCGTCGCGCGCCAGGCGCGCGCCCAGGCTCTCGCCGTCGATGTACGCCATCGCGAAGTAGACGAGTCCCGAGTCGGGCGGCTCGTCGACCGCATAGATCGATACGATGTTCGGGTGGTTGAGCTGTGCCGCCGTCTGCGCCTCGCGAATGAACCGCGTGCGCACGTCGCTGTTGAACGCCACATCCGGCGGCAGCACCTTGATCGCGACCGGCCGGTGCAGCCGCAGATCGGTCGCGCGGTAGACCACCGCCATGCCGCCACGTCCGATCTCGCACTCGATCAGATAGTGCGCCCCGACCGCGACGGTGACGCGATCGTACAGATAGTCGTTCACCGCTACCGCGCGGCCTGGCGACTCGCCGCGCGCGCTCCGGAAGTGCGTCCAGGGTCAGCCGACTCGCCGAGCGCGTTGTCGACGCTGCTCGCGAGATTCAGCGCGTCCATGGCCAGCGACGTGATGTGCTGCGCCGTCTGCGACCCGGCGTTCAGCCGAACGAGATCGAACTTCATGTTCTGCAGCGCGAGCACGCAGGTATCGAGCTTTGCCGCGATGAGGTCGCGCCGCGAGCCGACGTCCGACAACGCGCGGCGCTGCCGCTTGAGGTAGGCCAGACGGCGTACGCGCTCTTCGCTGCCCGCCTCGTCGAGCGGATTCGCCGCGTTCTCGAGCCGGACGATCTCGGCCTCCAGCGCATCGCTGCTCGAGCCGCCGTTTCGGTCCAGCTCGACGAGCGAAGCCGAGAGATACTGCACGCGCTCGAACAGCGCCTCGGCCGACCGCCCCACGTCCGGGATGCGCGACCGCTCGGCCGACGACATCCGCGACAGCATCCGGAGAATTTCGTCGCGGTCGCTTTGCGCGCGGCGAATGCGATCGCTCTGCGCCGCGTTCGCCGAATCGGCGAACGCCGCCGGAGAGCCCGACGGCAATGCCGGCTGATTGCCGCGCTGCAACCGCCGCTCGCGCCGCTGCTCGCGCATCGCGCGGCGCTGGCCGGGATCGAACAAAGCGCGCACGTAGCTGAGAAAATCGTCCGCCACGTCGACGAGGTCGCGATCGCGCGGCTGCCGGAACACGTCGCGCCAGTCGTACCCGTCCGCCCACAGCTTGGCGTACTTGAACGCGAGATAGATGCTCCACAGTACCGTGATGCCGAAGAAGTCGCTGCCGCCAACGATCGAGGCGACGACGATCACGGCATTGACGAACAGGTAGGGCGCGAGCTTGCGGCGGAAGCGCACGACGGGGAACGCTTCCCATCGTCGCAGCTCGTCAGACGTCGGCGCGCTTACGGCGAAACGGTCCGTGGTCGCGGCGATCGGATATGACGGCGTTCCGCTCCATCCCCCATCCGCGCGCGCGGGAGGAGCCTGTGCAGCTGACGACAACGCGGGGGTAATGCGCCCAGTGTCCAGCGCAGCGACGACCGCCTCGGCCGACGGGAACCGATTGGCCGGATCCTTTTCCAGCAGCACCATGATCGTGCGCGCGAGATCCTGCGGCACATCGGCGCGGCGTTGTTCGATCGGCGTCGGCTTCTCCGAGATGTGCTTGACGAGAATGGCCGGCGTGCTGTTGGCGATGAACGGCGGCTCGCCCGTCAACATCTGGTAGCCGAGGATGCCGAGCGAATAGAGATCGCTGCGGCCATCGACCGTGCGCTCGCCGGCGGCCTGTTCGGGCGACATGTACGTCGGCGTGCCGATCGCGATGCCCGTCGCCGTGAGGCGTGTGTCGCCGCCATCGGTCACCGCGCGTGCGATGCCGAAATCGGTGACCATCGGGCGGCCGCTCTGCGCGTCGATGAGAATATTGTCCGGCTTGATGTCGCGGTGCACTACGCCGCGCTCGTGGGCGTATGCGAGCGCGTCCGCCACGTCGCGCAGCGTGCGGCGTGTCTCGTCCACCGAGAGTGTGCCGTGGTCGTGCAATCGCTTGGCGAGGTTGTCCCCCGTGATGTACGCCATCACGAAGTAGACGATGTTCTCCGTCTCGTCGACCGCGTAGATGTCGACGATGTTCGGGTGGTTCAGCTGCGCGGCGGTTTCCGCCTCACGCAGGAAGCGCGTCTTGATCTCGCTGCGGAACGCGAGCTCGGGCGGCAGCACCTTGATCGCGACGGTGCGCTTGAGCCGCCGATCCTTGGCGCGGTAGACCACACCCATTCCCCCGCGCCCGATCTCGCAGTCCAGCTCGTAGTGCGGGCTGAGCACGCGTTCGACGTGCGCGCGCAGCTCGGAGTCCGAGGAGGGAACGACAGGATCCGACAATCGGGTGACTCGGGGCTATGGGCGGAAGCTGCGAGGATGACGCATTTTAGCACTCGGCGAAAGTTCCGGAAAGGATGCAAGCCGCCGCGGCAGCACGAGCGACAGTGCGGCAACGTCGCCTTCCCGATTGCTGCCAGGATGACGCGCGGCGCTCGTCCGCGATATGCTCATGAGCACTACCATAGCATTGGCCGCCGTAACGTCTCCGCGCCACAGCACTTAGCTATCAGAACCATTCGATGGAATGGAGTGTGCGACTGGCGCCCCATCGTAGACGGCCACCTTCCGTTCTTCTTCTCTGGAATTGCTCATGGCTACTCGCCAGACACTTCCCGTGCTGCCGCTTCGGGGCACGGTCATCTTTCCCGGACTGACGGCGCCGATCGCGGCGGGACGGCCGGGAACCCTTCGCGCCATCGAGGCCGCCTTGAAGGGCGAACGGCTCGTGTTCGCCGTCGCGCAGCGCGACAACACCGACGAGCCCACGCCGGACATCCTCTATTCGATGGGTGTCATCGCCCGCATTGGACAGATTCAGCGCGGGCTCGGTGGCGTGCAGCTGCTGCTCCAGGGTGAGCAGCGCGCCACTTCGCTTCAGTACTCGACTACCGAGGGCTATCTCAGCGCCGTGGTCATGCCGGTGGAGGAGATGAAGCCCCTCAATGAAAACGATCCCTCGTTCGTCGCGCTGCACAAGGAATTGCGCGAGCGCGCCGCGGAGCTCGGCGAACGGCGCGGGCTGCCCGAGGAAGTCGTGCACCAGGTGCTCGACGCCGTCACCGATCCCGGCCGGTTTGCCGATCTGGTCGCCGGCTACATCGAGCTGCAGCCAGCCGAAAAGCAGGGACTGCTCGAGACGCTGAGCGTCGAGGAACGGCTGCGCCGCGTGCTCGTGCACGTGCAGAAGCAGATCGGGATGCTCGAGATGCAGGAGGAGATCAAGTCGCAGGTGCAGGAGGAGCTCGGCGAACGTCAGCGCGAGATGTACCTCCGCGAGCAGATGAAGGCGATTCAAAAAGAGCTCGGCGACGACGATCAGTCCAAGGAGATGACCGAGCTTCGCGAGAAGCTCAACAAGCTCGATCTCCCCAAGGAGGCGCGGCAGGAAGTCGAGCGCGAGCTGGGCCGACTCGAGCGCTCCGGTCGCGAATCGATGGAAGCGCAGGTCATTCGCACGTACCTGGAGTGGATCGCCGAGCTGCCGTGGAACAATCGGTCGGACGACAACCTCGATCTGAGTCACGCGCAGACGGTGCTCGACGAGGATCACTACGGTCTTCCCGACGTCAAGGATCGCGTGCTCGAGTTCCTCGCGGTGCGGCAGCTTCGCGCCGTGCAGATGGAGAACGAGCTCAAGGCGACCGGCGAGATGTCGATCTCGCGGCTCAAGGCCAACAAGGATGACGCGACGCCGCAGCTGGGCAACAGCAATCAGCCCGACCGTCAGATCACCGATGCGAAGGAAGCGAAAGCGCGCGCGATGGCAAAAGGTCCAATCCTGCTGTTCGTCGGACCGCCGGGCGTCGGCAAGACGTCGATCGCGAAATCGATTGCCCGCTCGCTCGGCCGGCAGTACGTGCGCGTCGCGCTCGGCGGCGCGCGCGATGAGGCCGACATTCGCGGTCATCGTCGCACGTACGTCGGCGCGATGCCGGGCCGGATCATTCAGGGCATGAAGCAGGGCGGCACCAAGAATCCGGTCTTCCTGATGGACGAAGTCGACAAGCTCGGCGTGTCGTTCCAGGGCGATCCGTCCAGCGCGCTGCTCGAGGTGCTCGACCCCGCACAGAACGACAGCTTCACCGACCACTACCTCGGTGTGCCGTTCGATCTGAGCGAGGTGCTGTTCATCGCGACGGCCAACTTCATTCAGAACATTCCAGGCCCGCTGCTCGATCGAATGGAAGTCGTGGAATTCGCCGGATACACGGAGCGCGAGAAGGCCGAGATCGCGAAGAAGTATCTGATCCCGCGCCAGCTCGATGAAGCCGGACTTGCCGACAAGCAGGTCACGTTTACCGACGAAGCAGTCGCCGCCGTCATCAGCAAATACACACGCGAAGCCGGCGTGCGCCAGCTCGAGCGCCAGGTGGGCGCCGTGAGCCGGAAGGTCGCGCGCCGAATCGCCGGCGGCGACAGCAAGATGATCGAAGACGGTAAGATCGACGCCGACGAAGTGCGCGAGCTGCTTGGCCGGCCCAAGGTGCATCCGGAGCACGCGGCGGAGGAAAACGAGGTCGGCGTGGCGACCGGCATGTACTACACGCCCGCCGGCGGCGACATCATGTTCGTGGAGGCGGCCATCCGGCGCCTCTATGGCTTCGGTCAGCGCGCCACCGACGACGAGAAGACGCAGGTGAGCGGGTGGGGGAATGTGTCGCTCATTCTCACCGGCCAGCTTGGCGACGTCATGAAGGAATCGGCGCGTGCTGCAATGACGTATGCGGCGACGCACGCCTCGCGACTCAAGATTCCCGAAGACCGTCTGGGTTCGATCGAGGTGCACATTCACGTGCCGCAAGGAGCCATTCCAAAGGACGGACCGTCCGCGGGCGTGACCATGTCGACGGCGCTCGTGAGCGCCATGTCGGGGCGCCCGGTTCGCAAGGATGTCGCGATGACCGGTGAGATCACGCTACGTGGCCGCGTGCTGCCCATCGGCGGCGTCAAGGAGAAAGTGCTCGGCGCGCATCGCGCCGGGATTTCCACCATCATCCTGCCAAAGGACAACGAGGCGGACATGGAGGACATTCCGGAGGACGTGCGCAAGCAGCTGACCTTCCACTGCGTGAGCACGCTCGACGAGGTGTTCGAGATCGCGCTCGTCCCGATCTCGGACGACGTCAAGACGTCGCCGACGATCATGGAACGGCTGGAGGAGAACGCCGAAACCAAGGTTGCCTAGCGTCGGTCGGTCCCGGTCTCCCACAGAAGGGCTCGGCGGCAACGCCGGGCCCTTTTTCCGCGCGCGATACCTGCCGGGAACCGAATGGGGAATATGTCAATTGGTAGTTTGACATATTCAGGAGCATTCCATGGCGTTTCGCATCAAGTCGCGTCAGGCGACGGCAGTTTCGAAACCACCTGACCGGAGAGGCACCATCGGCGTGGGCCTCCTCGTATTGTTCGGACTCGCCGTTGCGACGACGTTCGTCGCCTGCGACCAGTCGACCGGTCCAGGCGCACCGCCTCCACTCGACCCAACGCTGGTCGCCAAGGGCAAGGACATCTTCCGATTCAACACCTTCGGCGACGAATCGTACTGGACCGACACCTTGCGCATGCACGAGGTGATCGAGACAGGCGTGAGTCCGGCGACTGCGCTCGCGGTCGGGCTCAAGGTCGACGTCGACTCACTGCCCGCGTCCGTCCAGACCGCGATCGCGGCCGGCCAGGTCGACCTGAACTCTCCGGCCACGACGGTCACGCTGCTCAAGCTCGGCGCGGTCGTCGGAGTGCGGGGTACGGTGGAGACCGTTGCCGGCCACGACACGCTCACCCAGGTGGGCATCACGTGCGCGCTCTGTCATTCCACGGTCGACAATTCCTTTTCCGCGGGCATCGGCCACCGGCTGGATGGCTATCCGAATCATGATCTGAACGTCGGCGCCATCGTGGCGCTCTCGCCGGCGGTGTCCTCGACGCTCAAGGCGATCCTGAACAGTTGGGGGCCGGGCAAGTACGACGCGCGCACCAACTTCGATGGATTGAACATTCCCGCGGTGATTCCGCCGGCCTACGGCCTGCGCGGCGTGGCGAAGGAGATCTATACGGGTGACGACACCATCTCGTACTGGAACGCCTACGTTGCCGTGACACAGATGCACGGCCACGGCGTGTTCCACGATGCGCGGCTCGGCATCGACGTCACCAACACGCCCGATCTCGTCACGCCGCTGCTGCCGGCGCTGCGCGAATATCAGCTCAGCCTCGTTGCACCCAAGCCGCCGGCCAGCAGCATCGACGCAGCGGCCGCCGCACGCGGCAAGGCTCTATTCGATGGCGCCGCGGGGTGCGCGACTTGTCACACCGGCGCGCTGTTTACGGACGTCAATCAGGGAGTGCTTCACGATCCGAGCGAGCTCGGACTGGACCCGGCGTTTGCGGCGCGCAGCGCGACCGGCAAGTACCGCACGACTCCATTGCGCGGTCTGCTGCAACACCCACCCTACTTCCACGACGGAAGCGCCGCGACGCTGGCCGACGTGGTTGCGCATTACGACCAGTTCTTCTCGCTCAATCTCACCGCCACGCAAAAGGCGGATCTGGTCGAGTACCTCAAGACGCTTTGACGATCGAAGCCGGCGGACGCTCGCGCGCGTCCGCCGGCTGTTGCACATTTGGCCGAGCCGCCCGTTCGACTCGATTCGACTCGTGCCAACCCGCGGGCGGCGCTTCAAACTCTTCGGAGCACCGTCAGATGACTCAACGGCACTTCCCTGCCGGGCCACGCGTTGCGCTCGGCCTCGCACTTTCACTCGCTCTTCCACTCTCTGCTGCGGCGGCACAGCGGGGTGCGCGCGGCGCCCGCGGCGGCGAACAGAATCAGACCGCCGCCGAGGACTCGCTCACCGCGCGTCGAACGACGCGGGGCGGCGGCGGTGCGGCTTCCGAATCGGCCCACGACATCATTGCGATGACGGAAGCAGCTCCGGTTCAGTCGCACCACACGGTGAACGTGCACGGGCAGACCATCGCTTACACGGCGACGGCCGGCATGCTGCCGATTCGCAACGAGCAGTCGGGCGCCGTGGAAGGCGGCATGTACTACGTCGCCTACACGAAGGACGGCGCCAACCCGTCCACGCGACCGATCACGTTCGCCTTCAACGGCGGTCCCGGTTCGGCGACGGTCTGGTTGCACCTCGGCGCGTTCGGGCCCAAGCGAGTGAAGCTCATGCCCGACGGCAGCGCACCGCCGCCGCCGTACACGTTCGAGGACAATCCGAACACGCTGCTCGACCAGACGGATCTCGTCTTCATCGACGCCATCGGCACCGGCTACAGCCGACCGGTGACGCAGGCGCTCGGCGCGAAGTTCTGGGGACTCGATGAGGATTTGCGGTCGTTCACCGAGTTCATTCGGTTGTATCTCACGCGCTTCGACCGCATGCAGTCTCCCAAGTTCCTCGCCGGCGAGAGCTATGGAACAACGCGCGCGGCGGGACTGTCGGGTCTCCTGGCCGACAACGGCATCGCGCTCAATGGAGTCGTGCTGCTGTCGACCGTTCTGAATTTCGAATACTCGTCGCAGGCGCGCGGCAACGACATCGGCTTCATCAACTTCATTCCGACGTACGCCGCCACGGCGTGGTACCACAAGAAGCTGCCGCCGGACCTGCAGAAGCTCACGGTGCAGGAAGTGGCCGCGCAGGCCGAGCATTGGGCAGCGAACGAGTACGCGTCGGCATTGATGAAGGGCAATCGTCTCTCGGCCGCCGAGCGCGCGGCGACGATCGATCAGATGGCGCGCTTCACGGGATTGCCGAAGGACGTGATCGACCAGTGGGACCTGCGCGTCTCACTCGGCACATTCGACTCCGAGCTGTTGCGCGACGAGCACGAGACGGTTGGGCGGCTGGATGGCCGGTTCACCGGATTCGCGCCGATCAGCGGCGGCCGCGGCGGTGGATTCGGCGTCGGCGACCCGAGCGACATCAGCATCCGCAACTCGTTCACGACCGTGCTCACCGACTACACGCGCCGCGAGCTGGGCTACAAGGACGAGGACATGTACTACATCCTCGGCGGTGGCATCGGCCACTGGGATTATCCGCAGAACACGTACGCCACGGTCGTGCCGAATCTCGAGCGCGCGTTCGCGAAGAATCCGTACATGCGCCTGTTCGTCGCCGAAGGCTATTACGACGCGGCGACGCCGTACTTCGCGGTCGAGTACACGCTCGCGCACATGTCGATCGATCCGCGGGTGGCGCACAACAACATCACCACCGACCGCTTCACCGCCGGCCACATGATGTACATCGATGCGCCGTCCATGAGCAAACTACGGAGCGATCTGCAACGCTTCTACGACGCCGCGGAGCATCCGGTGCTGCCCTGACGGGCAGCACGGATGCAGTCCTGCTTCATGGCCCGGCCGGCTGCGCCGGGTGGGCCATGAACAACGGCCCCCACTGCGGAATCTTCCACGGATTGTCGCGGAGGGCCTGCGGCTCGGTGCCGGGAATGAAATACTCCGGGTAGCGCTGCGACGGCGAAGTTTCCGGCGTCGCGAGATCCGCGGTGGTGCGATCCAGCTCGGCGTAGACCATACCGTCCGGCGGCGGACCCCAGCTCGGCGCGCTGCGTCCCGCGTAGTACTTCGCGATCATCTGCCCCCAGATCGGCGCTGCGAGTCCGCCGCCCACGGCACCTGGCGTGATCGTCTTCTCCTTGTCGAAGCCGAGCCACACACCCGCGACGAGATTCGGCGTCATGCCGAGGAACCACACGTCTCGATTGTCGTTCGTCGTGCCCGTCTTGCCGGCGATCGGAATGGATGACGGCACCATGCGGCGCGCACCCACGCCGCTGCCGCGATTCGTCACCTCCTTCATCATGTCGCGCACGATGAACGCGACGCGCGGATCGAGCACCTGCTGCGGGGTCGAGGGCGGCCGCTCGAACACTTCGCGCCCGTTCGGATCGACGATGCGCGTGATGAATCTCGGCTGCACCACTGCTCCGTTGTTCGCGAACGCGGTGTACGCGGCCACGAGATCGATCGGGTGCACCACCGAAGCGCCAATCGCGCTCGCCGGCACCGGATCCATCGGCGTCGTGATCCCAAGCTGCTGAGAGAGCGCAGCGACGGAATCCATTCCCACACGCATGCCAAGCTGGATCGCGACCAGGTTGCGCGAGTGCACGAGGCCTTCGCGAATCGTCATCGGTCCAAGGAACTTCCCGTCGATTTCCTCTGGTTTGTACACGTCACCCGACGGAAGCGTAATTGCGAGCGCCGTATCCGGCACGATCGCGTTCCCCGGTATGCTGTCCTCGATCGCCTTGGCGTAGACGATCGGCTTGATCGCCGAGCCGGGCTGCCGCAGCGAGAGCATGGCGCGATTGAATGGCGCACGCGCGTAATTGCGTCCGCCGACGAGCGCGCGGACGTCGCCGGTAAACGGATCCAGCGCCACGACCATGCCTTGGAGGTAGTCCGTCTGCTTGCCGCGCGCGGCCGCTTCCGTCAGCTGCGAGTAGCCTTTCTGATGCTCGATGCGCGCCGTGCCGTCCAGCAGCGCCGTCACCGCCTGACGCTGGAGCGCGGGGTCGAGCGTCGTGTAGATGCGATATCCGCCGGCAAGCACCGGAATTCCGGCGCGCTCCGCCTGCTTGCGCACGGCGTCCACGAAGTATTGCGCCGGCGCGGACATTCCAGCGTCCTTCGCAGTCACCACTGGTTCGCGTTCAGCCTTGGCGCCCGCGGACGGCGTGACGAAACCCTGGTCGACCATTTTCTGGAGGATCAAGTTCCGGCGCGCCATCGCCGTTCTGGGATGTGTGATGGGATCGTATTCCGGCTGCGATTTCGGCAGCCCGGCCAGCGTTGCCGCCTCGGCGAGCGTGAGCTGCGCCGCTCCATGGCCGAAGTAGTGCCAGGCGCCGGCATCCACGCCATACCATCCACGCCCGAGGTCGATCTGATTCAGATACGCCTCGAGGATCTGCGACTTGCTGTAATGCTTCTCCATCTCGCGCGCGGCCTGCTGTTCGTGGAACTTGCGCGACAATCCCGCCGTGCCGCTCACCTCGCGGCGATCGATGATGTCCGGGTGCATGTAGCCGACGAGCTGCTGCGTGATCGTGCTCGCCCCGCCGCGATTCTCGTTCAGGATCTTGCCCTTGATCGCGCCGAGCACGCCGATCACATCGACGCCGTCGTGCTCGTAGAAACGCTGATCTTCGATCGCGATGAACGCCTCGGGTACGTACTTGGGCAGCGACTTGAGGGAGACGTTCGTGCGAATCTCGCGGCCCACCTCGCCGATGCGCGAGCCGTCGCGCGCGTAGATGATCGACGACTGGGGCAAGGACACGATCTGCCAGGCCTCACCCGTCCCATGCGCCGGATCCTGCGCGGCGGCCGAGCCGCTCGCGGCGGCCGAAAGCGCGATGACGAGCGCCGCACACACGGCACGGCGCTTATCTGAACAGTCCTTCACGTACGAGCTCCTCTGCGACTGAATGGTGCAACACCGAAGGGTGGGTCGTGTGTTCCATGACGATTCGCCTGCCAGTCGCGGAACACGCCCCGCAGCCCCCGAGCCGAACGCGGCGCACGGACATGCCCTCCCACACGGGGCCGCTCGCCCGTAGTCTTCAGCCATGGCCTCTCTCGTTCATCTGGCGCTGGCCCAGCTGAAGCCGCGCAAGGGCGACTACGGAGCGAACCTCCAGCGGCTCGGGCAGCTCTTTGCGCAGCTCGATGGCCTCGAGCCGAGGCCGATGGTGCTGGCGCTGCCGGAGAGTGCACTCACGGGCTACTTCCTCGAGGGCGGAGTTCGCGACAACGCCGTCACCGCCGGAACCCTGGCTCGCGATCTGGATGAAACCTATCGCGGCGCTGTGGCGTCGCCGGCACCGCTCGACGTGGTCGTCGGGTTTTACGAGATCTGGAACAACAAGTTGTACAACAGCTCGCTCTACGTCACACTCGGCCAGGGCGAGCCGATCGTACGGCACGTTCACCGCAAGGTGTTCCTGCCGACATACGGCCTGTTCGACGAGGAGCGGTTCGTCGAGCGCGGACGCAGCATCCGCGCGTTCGACACGCCGTGGGGACGCGCTGCGATGCTGGTGTGCGAAGACGCCTGGCACAGTCTCACCGCGACGGTCGCCGCGCTCGACGCGGCGCAGATCATTTTCGTCGCCGCGGCTCCGCCCGGCCGCGGAGTCTGGCCGCAGTCCGACGGCGTCGCGCGACCGGCGAGCGTCGCACGGTGGGAACGCCTCATTCGTGACATTGCCGACGAACATGGCGTGTTCGTGACGTTGGCCAATCTCGTGGGCACCGAAGGTGGAAAGACGTTCCCGGGCGCGTCGCTGGTCGCCGGTCCGCGCGGCGACATTCGCGGCCGCGCACCGCTGTGGGAGGACGCGCTGCTCTCGGTGACCGTCGACCTGGCCGACGTCACGCGCGCGCGCGCCGCGATGCCGTTGATCGCCGACCTCGAAACGATGGTTCCACATCTGCGGGCCAGCATCGACGACGTGATGGCGAACGTGCCCGCGGTACTGGCGTACGACCCAGCCGCGAGTGGCGAGTCGCCGGCCGTTCGCCCTCCGGGCCGGCCCGCCGCATCTGCCGCCATTCGCATCGTGCAGGTGACACCCGCGTGCGAACAGCCGGCCGCTCCGCTCGGAATAGATGGCGCGCTCACCGAACAATGGCTCGTCAGCTTCATTCGCGACGAGATGGCGCGCCGCAACTTCGAGTGCGCCATCGTCGGTCTCTCCGGAGGCGTCGATTCCGCCGTCACCGCCTACCTTGCCGCCAAGGCGCTCGGACCGAAAAACGTGCTCGGCGTCCGAATGCCGTATCGCACGTCGCACCGGGAGAGTCTCGATCATGCTCAGCTCGTGGTCGACGCGCTCGGCATCGAGTCGCGCACCGTCGATATCAGCGGGGCCGTGGACGCGTATCTTGCCAACGAGGCCGATGCCGATGCAGGGCGCCGCGGCAACGTGATGGCGCGCATGCGCATGATCACGCTGTTCGATCTCGCCGCAAAGCATCACGGGATCCCGCTCGGCACCGGCAACAAGACCGAACGGCTGTTCGGCTACTTCACCTGGCACGCCGACGACTCGCCGCCGATCAATCCGCTCGGCGATCTGTTCAAGACGCAGGTCTGGGAGCTTGCGCGGCATCTTGGCGTGCCGGACGCCATAGTCAGCAAGCCGCCGACGGCGGATCTCGTCGCCGGTCAGACCGACGAAGCCGACCTCGGCGTGAGCTACGCCGTCGCGGACGAGCTGCTCAACTGGCTGCTCAGCGGCTACAGCCCCGCCGAGCTGGTGGAACGCGGCTTCGATGCGCGGCAGGTCGATCTGGTGCGCAAGCGCGTCGAAGGCACGCACTGGAAACGACGCCTGCCCACCGTGGCCATGATCAGTCCCACGGCGATCGGCGAGAGCTACCTGCGTCCGGTCGACTACTGAACGAGCCTGGGGCGCCCGCCGTGCGGGCGCCCGCTTCGTTCATGCAGCGCGTGCGTACGCGAGACTGACGGCGCGTCGCGCGCAGCGCTTCAGGGCGCGATGCACCACGCGCGCATGCGCGATGAAATTCAATCCCGCCCAGGGATATTTGACGAAGAATTCGGTCGGCAGCAGATCGCCCTTCAAGCGATTGCACCGCGCACACGCGAGCACGACGTTGCCCGGCGCATGCGCGCCGCCATGCGACAGCGGATACACGTGATCGAGCGTCGCGAAATCGAATTCGAGCGGAGCGGCGCAATAGACGCAGCGGCGGCCGCAATCCCGCATGGCCGCACGCTTGATGGCGCGCTTCTGCTCGGCTGGACGATGCCTGGCCCGCCGGGGTGCCCGCGGGACTCGGGGAAGAGAGACATGGTGAACGTGCGAACGTCGTGACAATGTCACCTCTCTAAAAAGGCGACACCCCGCCACGGGAATCTTCCCGTGGCGGGGTGTCGCGCCGATCAGTGATGTGCCGGCCGTGTGCAAACGCGTCTCAGGGCGCCGCTCTCGTCCTCGCGGCGCGCGACGATCGTGACGATGTCGGGCGGATTGGTTCATTGTCCTCCGGCGGGACGCGCGGCACCGGCCGCGCGCGCCATACAAATGCAATCGTGCACCGGATCGCGCAAGAGGCCGCCGGCGCAATTCTCAGGCGGCGTCTCCCGCGTCCGAATTCGGCTCGTACAGCAGCTCACCATGCGCACCTTCACGAATGCGCCAGCGATCTGCCTTGGACGGCCGCGGCGCGGGCGCACGGGATGGCTCCCGCGTCGGCGAGCGCGATTCGTTGAATACGGGAACGGACACCGGCCGCTCGATCTCGCGTGCAGACGACGCTTCGACGCGCACCGGATCGCCGAGGGCCGAGATCAGGCGAGCCGCATAGGCATCGAGCACCGTGCGATCCGGCATCTGCGAGCCGTTGAACGGCAGCGGAATATCGAAGCCGTCGCCGACGCGCCGCGGAATGATGTGCACGTGATAATGCGGCTCGTCCTGGCCGGCCGCCGCGCCGCTGTTCACGACGATGTTCAAGTCTTCGCATCCCGTCACGCGCCGGATGGCGCTCGCGAGGCGCATGGTCACGTGAAACAGGTGCATCCCGATCTCTTCCGGCACGTCGAGGAGCGATTCGTAGTGCTGGCGCGGCACCACGAGCACGTGGCCGTTGTTCACCGGCTGAATGTCCATGAACGCGATGGCATCCGCGTCCTCGTAGCACATGGACACTTCGGCGGAGCCCCGAATGAGATTGCAGAACGTGCAGTGAGCCGGGTCGTGAGGGCGCGTGTTCATGAGTTTGGAAAGTGCACGGACGATGCCAGCACCTTCGAGCCGCTCCCTCGCGATCGGCGAGCCGGAATCCCGCGCGCCGCAGTCAGGCATTAACTTGCAAGGACTCGCTTCCACACACGCGGAGACTCATGGCCACCATAACGCGTGCCGAGCGGAAGAACGCCGCCGGCCTCACCCGCGACCAGCTCATCGGCGCCTACCGCACGATGCTCCTGTCGCGCCGCCTGGACGACAAGGAGATCCAGCTCAAGCGGCAGAACAAGATCTTCTTCCAGATTTCGGGCGCCGGCCACGAGGCCGTGCTGACCGCCGCCGGCTTCGTGCTCCGGCCATCGTACGACTGGTTCTTCACCTACTATCGCGACCGCGCGCTCTGCCTGCAGCTCGGCATGACGCCCGAGGAAATGCTGCTCTCGGCCGTCGGCGCCGCCAGCGATCCGAATTCCGGCGGTCGCCAGATGCCCAGTCACTGGGGCCACAAGCGGCTGAACATCGTCTCGAACTCGTCGCCTACCGGCACGCAGTTCCTCCAAGCGATCGGCGCCGCCGAAGCGACGCTCCGAGCCAAGCTGCTCGGCATCACCGAAGGTTTCGAGAAGGATGAAGTCGTTTTCTGCTCTGCCGGCGAAGGCACGACGAGCGAAGGCGAGTTCTGGGAGTCGCTGAACAATGCGACGAATCTCAAGCTGCCCGTCGTCTACCTTGTGGAGGACAACGGCTACGCGATCTCGGTTCCGGTGGAGGTGAACACCGCCGGCGGAAGCATCTCGAAGCTCGTCTCGTCCTTCCCCGGACTGCACGTCGAGGAGGTCGACGGCTGCGATCTCATCGCGAGCTACGGCGCCATGCAACGTGCGGTGGAGTACGCGCGCCAGCGAAAGGGGCCGGCACTCGTGCACGCGCACGTCATTCGCCCCTACTCGCACTCGCTGTCGGATGACGAGATCATGTATCGGCCGCCCGAAGAGCGCGAGGCCGACGCAAGCCGCGACCCGGTCACGCAGTTCCCCAAGTGGCTCGTGTCCGAAGGCTACGCCACGGACGCCGAGATCTCGCGCATCCAGGAAGAGGTCGATGCGGAAGTACTCGCCGCCACTGACGCGGCGCTGCCCGCCGAGCAGCCCGGCCCGGAGACGATCTACGATTTCGTCTACTCGCCCGACGTCGATCCGTGCAGCGAGCAGTTCGACACCGAAGACGATCCGCAGTTCTCCGGTGATCCGACGACGATGGTCGACCTGCTGAACGTCTGCATGAAGGACGAGATGCGCCGCGATGAGAAGATCGTGATGTTCGGCGAGGACGTCGCCGACGTCTCCCGCGATCGCTATCTCGGCAAGGTCAAGGGCAAGGGCGGCGTCTTCAAGGTCACGTGGGGACTGCAGAAGGAGTTCGGCGCCGCGCGTGTCTACAACTCGCCGCTCGCCGAAGCCACGGTCGTCGGCCGCGCGATCGGGCTGGCCCTCCGCGGGTTCAAGCCGGTCGTCGAGATCCAGTTCTTCGACTACATCTGGCCTGCATACATGCAGATCCGCAACGAGCTCGCAACGATGCGGTGGCGCTCGAATGGTGACTTTGCCGCGCCCGTGGTGATACGCACCACATACGGCGGCTACATCCGCGGCGCCATCTACCACTCGCAGACTGGCGCCTCCCTGTTCACGCACTGCCCTGGATTGCGCGTGATCTGCCCGGCGACGGCGCTCGATGCCAACGGCCTGCTGCGCACGGCAATCCGCTGCGAAGATCCGGTGATCTTCCTCGAGCACAAGCACCTCTACCGCCAGACGTACAACAAGGGCGCCTACCCGGGATCAAACTTCATGATTCCGTTTGGCAAGGCAAAGATCGTCCGCGAAGGAACCGACGTAACGATCGTGACGTACGGCGCCACCGTGCAGCGTGCGTTCTCCGCGGCGAATCAGATGGCCGAAGCTGGTATTTCGGCGGAAGTGATCGACCTTCGTTCGCTCTCGCCCTGGGACCACGAAACGGTCTACGCGTCGGTCAAGAAGACGAATCGGGTTCTCGTGCTCTACGAGGATTCGCTCTCCTGGGGCTTCGGGGCCGAAATTGCCGCGCGCATCGCCGACGACTGCTTCGCCTGGCTGGACGCGCCGGTCAAGCGCGTGGCGTCGACCGACACCTTCGTCGGCTACGCGCCGCGCCTCGAGGATTCCATCCTGCCGCAGATCGACGACGTCAAGCGGGCCTGCGAGGAGCTGACTCGGTTCTGAGCACCGGCCGCTGGCACAATCGTTCGATCCGAAAGGACCAGCCGCGCAGCTGGTCCTTTCGTGCCTGCGGGCGGCTCAAATCGTCCTGTGACATAAGTCCGCTGGGGCTGTGATCCGTCTGATTGACGGCAGCCCCGCGAGCAACCCAGTGTAGCGTGCTGATCCTCAGCGGTCGCGGATCCGCAATGACGAGTCGCCGCAAGTTCCTGCTCCTCGCCTCGATGCGCATTCCAATTCGCCCATTCGCGACTGCCCTCCTCGCCTTCGTTGCCGTCACCTGCACCGAAGCACCTTCCGGCCCATCCGCCGGTTCGGAGCGCCCGGGCGCGATCGCCTTCGTCCCGGCGTTCTCGCAGGCGGCGACGCGGACCGCCGTCCTGCTCGGACAATTCGGAATCTCTTACGACCATGTTCGCGTCGTGATCGTGCGGCCGCCGGTGGACACGGTGCGAGACACGACCATCGCGTTCACCACCGGTGATGCAGCCATGAATCTCGATCTGACGGTTCAGGTCGAGAAGGACGGCGAGCTGTTCGACGCCTCGATCGACTACGTCGGTGCAAGTGGAATCGTCTTTCACGGTCACGGCGAAGTGCAAGCGCACCCGATCGACCAGCCCGCGACGGACTCGCCCGTCATCGTGCTGAACTACGCCGGTCCAGGCGCCGCGGCCGCGCATATCAGCATCCAGCCGCACGATCTCACGCTCCTCGCCAGCGATTCGACCAAGACGCTTACCTTGACCGCCGTCGATTCGTCCGGCGCAACGGTCGACCCGCCTCCGTTCGCCTGGTCCACGTCCGACGGCACGCTCGCGACGATCACATCCAAGGGCACGCTGCAGCCGCTCGGCCATCGCGGCGCCGTTACCGTCACGGCTACGACCGTCACGGGGCTCACCGACAACGCGGCTGCGACGCTCACGCTGCCGGCAGTTGCGATCGCCTTGGTCAGCGGCGGCGGCCAGACGGGCGTCGTTGGCGCGAATCTCCCGAATCCGGCCATTGTCGAGGTTCGCGCCGCCGACAGCCTCGGCATCGCTGGCGTGACCGTGATCTTCGCCGCGCCAGCCGGCGGAAGCGTCGGTCCGGCCACCGCGGTGACGGACGCGAACGGCCGAGCCTCGACGTCGCTCAAGCTTGGCGCCGTCGCCGGTCCGCAGAGTTTCGTCGCGACTGCGCTGCAGTACAGTGTCGCCATTCCAGCGACTGGCGTCGCCGGCGCGGCGGCGTCGATGGTATTCGTGGATCCAAGCACGCTGGCGCCGCTCTCCGGCGCTCCATCGGTCGTGACGCTCGTCGGCGCTACGCTTCCGACAACGACGCCGGCCGTCAAGTTGACCGACGCGAACGGCAATCCGGTGCCGAATGCTCCCGTGAACGTCGACATGCGCTCCGCCACGCAGTCGCTCGGCACGGCGCAGTTGCTGACGGACGCGAAAGGCATCGCTCGACTCAGCGCGCTGTCGATTCCAACCGCTGTGCAACAGACGCCGGGAACGCTCTCGTTCGTCGTCAGCAACCCGTCGCTACCCGCCGGCAGCACATTGACGCTCCCGGTTGAGGTGCTCGGCGTCGTCGCCGCGCTGCAGCCGGTGAACGGCGTCGTGAGCACGACGGTAGGCAACCCGCTCGGCAGCTCTCTCTACCCGGCGTTCGTCGCCGTGGACGCGAACGGCACACCGGTTCCGAACGACACCGTCACGTTCAGCGCGCAGGGCATTTGCACCTTCGCCGGCTCATCCGGCACGACGCTGATTACGGACAGCGCAGGTCGCGCCGCGCTCTCCACCGCCACGTTCACCTTGCCGGTAACCGCACCCGGATCGTGTCTCGTGGAAGCGACGACGACTTCGGGCATCGACATTCCGGGCGCGTACGCGTCTGTGGTGGTTGCGCCGAGTGGCGTCGCAGCATGGCTCGGTGGCACGACCGACTGGGCGACGGGGTCGAACTGGAGCAGCGGCAGCGTACCAACGTCGTCCCAATCGGTGTTCGTGGCCGCGTGGGTCGTGAATCATCCCACGCTCCAAGGCTCAGCGACCGCCGGCACCATGTCGCTGGAGTCCGGTGCCTTCCTGGACCTGAACGGCAACGTGCTGACGCTCGCCGGCGATCTGACGGGGAACGCAGCAACCATCGTCGACGACGTCGGAAGCGGGGCGCTGCTGCTGGCGAAGGGGAGCCCCGGAACCATCAATGCGGCCATCTCTGCCTCCGTCACCATCGGTGCAGCATCGTGCAATGGCACGAGCTACACGGTGAGCGGCGTGTTCACGGTCAGCGGTTCACTGACGCTGAACTGCCCACTCGATCTTGGCGCGACACAACTCGCTGTTTTGAAGAACCTGGTGGTGCAGAATGGCGGCACGTTGAAGATGACTCAGCCGAGCACCGCGGTGGTCAAGGGGGACGCGACCTTTGGCGGTGCCGGCGAGACCGGTTTGCTCTCCAACGGCTTACTGCAAGTTGGCGGGAATTTCACCCAGCTCGCAACGAACAGTGCAGCGTCGTTCTCCGCGGATTCAGGATTCGCCGTGGAACTGACCGGCGCTGTTCCGCAGAGCATCTCGTTCGCTACGCCGGGTACCGGTTCGTCGACGTCTCGCTTTGCCGATCTTATGATCGACGGGGGAGCGAACGTGACGTTTGCGTCGGCCGCCGCGACGATCGGAACGCTCTCGCAGAACGGCACGCTCAACGCACTCGCCGGCGACACGCTGACGTTTGCCGGGGTCAGTCAGTTCAACGCCGCGTCGACAACCAACCTGCCGACGGGTGCCGCGGCAACGTTCCTGGCAAGCACGCTGTTCGGCAACGGCTCGACGCTCGTGCTCGACGGCGGCATGACGGTTGTGTTGCCGGGCACGGTGACGTTCGGCGCGGGCTCGACGGTGAGCGGCGCCGGAACGCTTTCACTGGTGCAAGGGGCAACATGCACGCGGAGCGCGACGGCGTCCCTGTTGGGACTTGTCGCGAACACCCTTAACGCCGTTTGCGCGCAGGTGCCCTAAGGGTCAACCCGAGCACGCGATTTCTGCTCGTCCACTGGCCACTTCGGCGCGCTGGGTAAGTTTCCAGCGACATGCTCCACATCAGCCTCTGGTTCTGGGCCGCCTTCATCGGCTTCATTCTGGCGATGCTCGCCCTCGATCTGGGTGTATTTCATCGACACGCCCACGAGGTGCGGCCCAGGGAAGCCGCCATCTGGACCACTGTCTGGGTGCTCCTCGCGCTCGCGTTCGCGGGCGGGCTGACGCTGCACTTCGGCCGGCAAACGGGGCTGACCTTCGTCACGGGCTACGTGATCGAAGAGTCGCTCAGCGCCGACAACATCTTCATCATCGTACTCATCTTCGAGTACTTCCGGGTCCCGCGAAACTGTCAGCATCGCGTGCTGTTCTACGGCATCATCGGTGCGCTGATCATGCGCGGCATCTTCATCGCGCTCGGGGCGGCGCTCGTCAGCCGCTTCCACTGGATTCTCTACCTGTTCGGCGCGATGCTGGTCGTGACCGGTGTGCGCATGGCGTTCCGCGACGAAGAATCGTTCAACGGCGACGACAATCGACTCGTTCGCATGGTGCGGCGCATTCTGCCGCTCTCGAACGAGTTCCACGGATCCAGCTTCTTCATCGTCGAAAACGGGCGGCGCATGGCGACGCCGCTGCTGCTCGTGCTGCTGCTCGTCGAGCTGACCGACCTGCTGTTCGCCGTCGACTCCATTCCGGCGACCTTCGGCGTCACGACGGATCCGTTTCTGGTGTTCACGTCGAACATCTTCGCCGTGCTCGGACTCCGGTCGCTCTACTTCCTGCTCGCGGCGGTGGTCGATCGCTTCTATCTGCTGAAGTACGCCATCGCCGTCATCCTGGCGTTCGTCGGTGTGAAGATGCTGGGCGAGCCGTTCTTCGAGCTCGGCGTCCACATCTCGCTGCTGGTGATCGTCGTCGTGCTCGCGGCGGCGATCGCCGGATCCGTGCTGTGGCCTCAGCGGCGCTCGAGCGCGTCGCGAACGTCGAGCAAAATCTCGAAGTAGAGCTGTTCGCGCCGGTAGGCAAAGTCCAGCGTGGCCATCTGCGCGCTGTCGCCGGTCTCCTTCGCCCGCGCGAAGGCCTCGCGGTACATCTCGTCCAGGTTGGCCAGAATACGTTCGCGGGAGCGTGACATGCGAATCTTCTCGAGAGCGTTGAGGGTCAGTCGCGGCGGGCTGTCGTCGGCGTGCTCGCGCGGGTCCGGCTCGGCGCGCTCGAGCAGATAGCGCCGCGCCGAATCCATCAGCATGCGCCGCGACTTCGGGAGGTTGTCCATTGAAGCGAAACGAAATCTTCGAGCGCGATGACTTTCGGTGCGTGTACTGCGGCGAAACGTTTCCGCCCGACGACCTGACGCTCGACCACGTTCAGCCGCGGGTTCGAGGCGGCGATCGATCGCATGGCAACCTAGTGACGGCTTGCAGGGCGTGCAACACACGCAAGGGCGCGCTGCGACTGAGCGCCTTTCTGCACGAGGACGCGCATGCGCGCGAGACATTCTTCGAGCGCGCCATGCACGTCTGGCCGCGGCTGCTTCGCCTCGTCCGCGACGAGCTCGTGGAGCTCGACCGTGGCGGACCATTGCGCGATAAGAAATCTTGATTGGCGCAATCGCGGTCCGATCACGCCAGCCGGTGAAACACCGCGTCCTCGACCACGCGTCCGTGTCGCAAATGCTCGACGACGATCCGCTCCAGCAGCGCGGGCGTTACGCCAGCGTACCACACGCCTTCGGGGTAGACCACGACGATCGGTCCATCGGCGCACACGCCGAGGCACGGCGTCTCACCGCGCTTGACCCGGCCGGGCCCGAACAGCAGTCCTTCGCGCTGCAACAGACCGGGCAGCAGCTGGTAGAGCTCGCGGCCGCGATGGTCGGGCGAACAGTAGCCGCCGACGCACACGATCACGTGTCGGCTGTACCGCTCCATGGAAGGCGCAGGCCTCGAGGCATCCGGCATGGGGGTGGATGAATAGCGCCGCGGCCATCGGGGCGCTACACATCCAGCGTGCGCAGACGACCGCGATGATCGACACCATCCGAGTTGGCGATCTCACCGTCCTTCGCGGCATGCCAGCGCGTGCCGCGCGTGGGCCGGTGCTGTTCGTGCACGGCTATTTTGCCGACGCGTCGATCTTTGCCGGCTGGCTGGACTTCTTCGCGGCCCGAGGCACGCCGGCCTACGCCGTGAACCTGCGCGGCCGCGCCGGCAGTCGACCCGATACGGATCTGGGCGGCGTGTCGATCGAGGAGTTTGCCAGCGACGCGGAGAGGGTCGCCCGTCACCTCGGCGCGCCAGTCATCGTGGGGCATTCGATGGGCGGCCTCATCGCGCAATTGCTGGCCGAGCGGGATGTCGTGCGCGAGGCGGTGCTCATCTCGCCGGCGCCGCCGCGCGGGATCAGCGTACTTTCGCCGGCGGTGACGTTCAGACAACTTGAATACCTTCCGGCGATGCTGATGGGACGTTGCGTTCGACCGTCGCGGCGAGTGATGAAGGCGCTCGTTCTCAATCGCCTTCCGGCATCCGAGCAGGATGCGGCACTCGATCGTTTGATTCCGGACAGCGGTCGGGCTGGACTCGAGATGGCGCTGCGCGGTGTGCCTGTCGATGCCCGCCGGATCCACTGTCCCATGCTGGTGATCGCGGCCGGGGACGATCGGTTCATTCCAGCGCGCATCGCGCGGCGCATCGCCGCCAGATACGGCGCGCAGCTGGATCTGGTCGAGCAGCATGGCCACATGCTGCCGATCGAGCCCGGCTGGGAAGCGGTCGCCGCAACGGTGATTCGCTGGATCGACGCGCACGAGCCGCACCGGCCCGGCGCACACCGGGGGTGATATCTTTGAACGACACACCGCCCGCACGGAGCGCCCGCATGCCAGCCGTCGCCGAACGTCAGGATCCCGCCATCGCCGCCAAGGGATACGCGCATCCGGAAGCACTCGTCAGCACCGAGTGGCTCGCGGCGCACCTCGACGATCCGGCCATCCGCATTCTCGAGAGCGACGAGGACGTGCTGCTCTACGAGACCGGCCACATTCCCGGCGCGTTCAAGATCGATTGGCACACCGATTTGAACGATCCCGTGATGCGCGACTACATCTCGCGCGAACAGTTTCAGGAGCTGCTGCGCTCCCGCGGCATCGACGACTCCACGACGGTCGTCTTCTACGGCGACAAGAACAACTGGTGGGCCACGTACGCCTTCTGGGTCTTCCAGTTGTTTGAATTCTCTAACGCAAGAATACTCGACGGCGGCCGCACGAAGTGGGAGCGGGAGAACCGGCCGATGACCACCGATGCACCGCGGCCGCCACGCCGTTCCGCCTACGTGGCGCCGGAACGATCGGATGCCGCCGTCCGCGCCTTCATGCCCGACGTGCGCGCGCACCTCGAGCGCCGCGGACGCCTCGTCGACGTGCGGTCGGCGGACGAGTACACGGGCAAGAAGCTGCACATGCCCGAATACCCGCAGGAAGGCGCGATGCGCGGCGGACACATTCCCACCGCGAAGAGCGTTCCGTGGGCACGCGCGGCAAATCCGGACGGCACGTTCAAGCCCGCGGCGGAGCTGCGCGCGATCTACGAGCAGGAGCAGGGACTCTCGCCGAACGACGACGTGATCGCCTATTGCCGGATCGGAGAGCGGTCCAGCCATACGTGGTTCGTGCTGCGGTACCTGCTCGGCTATGAGAAAGTTCGGAACTACGACGGGAGCTGGACCGAGTGGGGCAACGCCGTGCGCGCCCCGATCGAGCGATAACGCCAGAGATCATGCCTTCTTCGAATCAACCATCCGCAAAGCAGAAGGCCGCCGCTGAGCCGGTGACCACCAGCACCGACGCGACCTGGCGCGGCGAACGCCTGTTCGATGCCGGACCAGCCGGACGCACGCATCGCATCGATGCCAACGCCACGGAAGCCCCCGGCCCGGTCGAGGCGCTCCTCAATGCCGTCGCGACCTGCTCGGCGGTCGACGTCATCGACATCATCGCCAAGCGAAAGACGCCGGTGGAGCGGCTGACGGTGCACATCGTCGCGGAACGTCGGGCCGATTTTCCACGCCGCGTGCAACGGATGGAAATCGAGTATGCCATCGATGGCGCCGGGATCGAACGCGAGCACGCCGAGCGTGCCATCCAGCTGTCGTTCGAGCGCTACTGCTCGGTCGCGTCTTCCCTGGCGCCCGATATCGTCGTTGCCACGCGACTCACGCTGAACGGCGAGGGATTCCCTGCCGTTCATCAGCGCATCTGGACGCCTACCGTCTAGTGCGCCTGCTCTCAGGCGCTGCGACGCTGCTGGGCAATCGCGGGCCTGAGATGCAAGCCGGCATCGATCGCGTACGTCGTCAGCTGTTCCTGCATGAGCCGTCGCCCGCGGAATAGCCGGGAGCGCACGGTCCCAATCGGAACGCCCAGCAGCTCGGCGGCCGACTCGTACGATTGGTCGTCGACATCCACGATGAGCAGTGTCGAACGGAACGGCTCCGGCACCCGCGCCAGCGCCGAGTCGATCGCCGGCGCCAAATCGAGCTGCGCGAACATTCCATCAGAACCGTACGGCTGCTCCGCACTGCCGCGAGATGCAATCGTCGCTTCGTCACCGTCCAGCGCATCCAGCTCGACCGTCGGCCGCGCGCGCTCGCGGGAACGCAGGAACACGTTCCGACAGATCGTGAAGAGCCAACGCCGGCAATCGCTTCCGGGCATGTACGTGTGCCACGACCGGTACGCTCGCAGAAACGTGTCTTGCACGACGTCGTCGGCGTCGGACTCGTCGCGCGTCAAGGACAGCGCGAATCGACGGACGTCGCCGATCCACGGAAGCGCTTCGCGCTCGAACGACTCGGTGCGGTGCGGTGTGATCGAATCCACAGCTAGGCCGTGAGTGAATGGTTTACGTGTTAAGTATATGGCCAAAATACCCATTTGGCGAGAGCAAGATCCACCAGGGATTCATATCCTCCATCTGATGACAGCTAACCTCAGTTCCACCAATCGCTTGAGGGCAATTGCGGTCGAATAGCGAACTGGCGGAGGCGTACCCCAGGGCCCGAGTACTGGCCGCATTTGCCGCGGTCTACCTTGTTTGGGGGTCCACGTATCTGGCCATCAAGTACGCGGTCCAGACCATTCCGCCGTTCCTGATGGTCGGATCGCGGTTTCTGACCTCGGGGGCCCTGCTCTACCTCTGGGCGCGCTGGCGCGGCGCGGAGCGGCCGACGCCAGGTCAGTGGCGCGATGCCGCGGTGGCCGGAGTCCTCATGCTTTGTTGCGGCAACGGTGCGGTGTCCTGGGCCGAACAACGAGTGCCGTCCGGGCTTGCCGCGTTGCTCGTCGCCATCGTGCCGCTGTGGGTCGTGATCGTCGACTGGATACGGCCACACGGCGTCCGCCCGACAGTCGGAATCATTCTGGGAGTTGTGATCGGTCTTGCCGGATTGATCATTCTCGTTGGGCCGGCAACGATCGTCGGACACGGCGCGGCGGATCGTGGCGCCGTGCTAGTACTCGTCGGCGGCTCGCTGGCCTGGGCGTGTGGATCCGTCTACAACCGCCACGGCAGTCGTCCCCGATCGGCCACGCTATCCACCGGAATCCAGATGCTGGGCGGGAGTGTCGCCCTGTTCGTCCTCGCGGCGTTCTCCGGCGAGTTTCGCGGCTTTCATCCGTCGGCAATTGCCGCCGCATCGTTCGGCGGATGGCTCTATCTCGTCACGTTCGGATCGCTGGTCGGATTCACGGCGTACATCTACCTGCTGCAGGCGGTGACGCCGGCCAAGGCGTCGACGTACGCGTATGTGAATCCTCTCATCGCGGTGTTTCTCGGCTGGGCGTTCGCCGGGGAACCCGTCACGGTCCGAACGCTGGCGGCGGCGGCCATCATTCTCGGCGGCGTGGCAATGATCACGCTCGCGCAGAGCCGAAGCGCGCGCCCGCGATCACGATGATCGCGGGCGCGGTCCGCGTGTCACTCCCGTACGCGGATCAGTTGTCGGTCCGTCCCGCAACCCAACCATTGCGAATCTTCACCTGGTCGGGCGCGGCGTTCGCCACTGGCTGGAGCAGCCAGGAACTTCCGTCGTGGAGGAGCTGCATACCTGCGGGCGCCAGCACTTCGTCGTAATTCATGTCCTCGGTACCGCCGACGTGCCGCTCGAACCACGCGTGCATGTCGACGCCGGCCGCGTCGCTCACCGCGTGCTCGACGTCGTCCTCCGTGTAGCCGCGGCCCTGTAGATAGTACGTCGCATTCGGCGCGCCCCACGTGCGATCGCGCAGCAGCCGGAATGCATCGTCGAGCGATTTCCGATTGCCGGTGTGATCGCGAATGAACAGGTCGAGGTACAGCGCGATCCCCGCACCCTTGGTGTAGTACGAGAAGAACGCGTCACGATCGACGGCGAACTCCGGACGACTCCCGTCGAAGAAGGGCGCCTCGAACGAGGCCATGCGCGCCGACACTTCCTTGCGACCCGGCGCCGTGAGATTCGCGCGGATGATGTTGGCGGCCGTCTGATAGATCTCGTCGGCGGGTACGACACCGGAGCGCGGAATGGCCATCTGTCCGTAGTACTGCGTCCACCCTTCCCCGACCCAGAGGCTCGGCTGGTACTGCTCGCGGGTGTAGTCGAACGGGCCAAGGGCGAGCGCGCGCACGCGCTTCATGTTCCAGACGTGGAAATACTCGTGGGCCGCCGTCGTCAGCCCGTTCAACACGGGCTGGCTCTCGGTCCATCCGCGCGGGTTGATGCACTGGGTCGAGTAGAGGTGCTCCATCCCGTCGCTGCCCGGATAGCCGAGATTGAACAGGAACGTGTACATCTGCAGCGGCGGTGGATCGAAGACCGTGTTTTCGTACGCCACGATCTTGCCGAGATCGGCGAGAAACCGCTGGCGCTCACCGGCCGTGGTTGGGCCGTTGTGATGGATCATCGCGCGATAGATGCGGCCATCGATGTGGAGGGTGTCGAGCATCAGCGACGGCGCCACCTCGGTCGGCGTGTCGACGAGCCGATCATAATTCTCGAAAGTGTAGTCGGCCTGGGTCGGGCTGTGGCTGTCGCCGTTGACGATCTCCCAGCCGGCGGGAACGTCGACGTGCAGGCGAACCGGATCGGGCTTGTGGTCGACGACGTACATGAACAGTGACGGCCCATTCCAATTCGCGTGCGCCGTATCGAGCACGCTGAACGTGCCGGAGAGTGTGTTGGCGAACACGCGGTACCGCACCGTGAAGCTCGACGCGCCATTGGGATACACGCGCCAGAGCGAGCCGTTCTCGCGATCCCAGCGCAGTGGCGTGCCGCCGCTCGTCACGGCGAATCGGGTGAGATTGCGCGCGAAAAAGAACGGCGCGTATCTGCCGGGCGACCACACGGGCAATTGCAGCTTCACCACGCTGCCCGCGACTTTGCCCACGTCGATCTGGATGTCGTAATAGTGCGACGACGGATCGCTCCATCCGATCCGGTAGGCGATGTCGAATGGCGAGCCGCTCCGTTCCTGCATCGCCGCGGCGGGCGCCGGCGCCGGCGCTGCACCGGGAACCATCGAGGCGCCGTGGCAGCCCGCAATGAGCACGGCGCCGAGCAATGCACTGCTGATCGTGCGAGTGGGCACGAACTCCTCCGCATGGATCAAAGGTGAGTTGATTCGGGAAGTCTGCAGCCGCCGGTGCGGACGCGCTACTGCGGCGTGCGCGAGGCTGGCGAAGCGGCCGGGCATAGGCTTTGCCGCCTGCGTGCCGTCGGAGGCAGCATGGCGACTCGAAAACGCACGACGAAACGTTCGGCGCCGCTCACCGAGTACCGGCAGAAGCGCGATTTCACGAAGACCGCAGAACCGAGAGGCGGCGAGGGCGGCGCGAAAACCCGCAAAGCCTTGCGCTTCGTGGTGCAGAAGCACGCCGCGAGTCATCTGCATTTCGATTTCCGGCTCGAGCTCGACGGCGTCATGAAGAGTTGGGCCGTGCCGAAAGGCCCGAGTTACGATCCCGCCGTTCGACGGTTGGCGATGCAGGTCGAGGATCACCCGATCGACTACAACACGTTCGAGGGCACCATTCCGCAGGGAGAGTACGGCGGCGGGACGGTGATGCTCTGGGACCGCGGCACCTACGAAGCAGAAGACGGCGGCGGCATCGAAGCGCTGCGCGACGGGTACGAGCGCGGCGATCTGAAAATCCTCCTGCATGGCAAGCGCCTGCAGGGCGGCTGGGTGCTCGTTCGCATGCGCCGCGACGAGAACGATCGTGCGCAGTGGCTGCTGATCAAGCACCGCGACGAAACCGCCGATCCGGATTACGACGTCGTCGCGAGCGCCACCACGTCCGTAGTGAGCGGCAGATCGATGGAAGCGATCGCGGCGCGAAAAGGCCGCGTGTGGACCAGCAATCGAAGCGAGAGCGCCGCAACGCGGACGCCAAAGAAGCGGACGGTTGCCGGCAAACGTCGAACAGCGAAGAAGCCGCGCGCAAAGGCGGTGAAGCGGCCCGCCAAGCGCGCGAAGGCACGGTCCCGGGGATAGTCGCCTTCGGGATTTCTCTGGGCTTCCATGGCACGATCCGTGGATGCAAAGGGTACGTTCCTGCAGGATTTCGGTGCTGGCTCCGCGCCCCGAATCGTGCATCTTATCTGCTGTTCCCCGATACCAGGGAGCTCTCATGACGCTCTTTGCACGGCGCTCGTTCCTGCCTGCGCCGCCCGGCTATTCCGTGGTCGACACGCAGCTCTTCATTTGCGGTGACGTCACGACCGAGGGCGCGCTCCGCATCGACGGCCGCATGGAAGGCAACGTGCGCCGAGCCGACACGGTCGTCGTCGGCATCGGCGGCGTGATCGTGGGCGACGTCGAAGCACGCGAAGTCATCGTCGCCGGCATGATTCACGGCAGCATCATCGCGGACGCGCGGATCGAAGTGCAGTCGTCGGCGCGCATCTACGGCGACGTGCGCGCGCCCACGCTCGCGTTGCACGAGGGCGGCATCGTCCACGGACACCTCTGCGTCGAAGCGGAGGGCGACCGCGGCGAGGTGCGGGCGCCGCAGCTCGAGCTCAGTGGCAGGCGCGCCATGCCGGCGCTTCCAGGCTGAGGCCCGGCGTGCGCACTCGACGACGATGGACGTTCATCGTCATTCCGCCTGATCCCGGTGAACGCACCCGCCACGTCACGATCGGCGCGCAACTGCTTAAAAGCGCCTCAGTGACTACGCTCGCGGTGATCGCCGCAGCGGGACTCTGGGCCGCGGCGGACGCGAACACCGTCGTCGCGACCGCCGACCAGCTGGCGGCCGAGCAGCGAACGGTTCTGGTCCTGCACGACAGCGTGCACGCGCTGCGCGCGCAGGTACTCGCCGATGCGGCGATGGTGGATTCCGCGCCCGAGATGATCATGCCGGTAGTCGGCCGCGTGACGAGCCGCTTCACGCGATCGCGCTTTCATCCGTTGCTGCAGATCTTTCGTCCGCATCGCGGCGTGGATCTCTCCGCGCCCGCGGGCACGCCCATCGTCGCGCCGGCGCTCGGAACGGTGAGCTTCGTCGGCTCGCGGTTTGGCGACGGCCTGACCGTGGAGATCACGCACAACGGCGGCGTGATGACCCGATTCGCGCACTGCGAGAAGATATTGGTGAAGGTTGGCCAACGCGTGCACGCGGGACAGCGCATCGCGCTGGTGGGCAGCAGCGGAATCACGACGGGGCCGCACGTGCACTTCGAGGTGCTGGTGCGCGGCACGCCAGTCGACCCGCTGCGCTATCTCGCCGAAACGCACGACTCGGCCACCGCCGTGGCCGAGCGGCTGCGGAACGAGGATCGCTGACGGTCAGTCCGCGAGGCCGGCCGGTCGAATGCTCGCGTCGCCAAACTTCTCCCGAACGCGGTCGATCGTGCGCGCCAACTGACGATCGCGCTCCGTTTCATCTTCAGCGTCGCGTGTGGCGAACAGCGCCAGCTGGTCGGCGCCGGGATCGCCGGCGAGCGACGACAGCGCCACGCCGAGCAACCGCGCGGGCACCCGGCGCGCGGCGCGCAACCGCGCGAACAGCGAGCGCGCGACTTCGAGGATGACGCGGTCGGAGATCACCGCCGTATCCAGCGTGCGGCTCGCCTGCCGCGTTCTGAAATCCCGGTCGCGAATGCGGACGGTCACCGTGCGCGCCGCGAGTCCATCGGCGCGGAGATCCGCGGCGGCGCGCGTGACCAGCGCCAGCAGCTCGCGACCGAGTGCGAGATCATCATCGAGATCGGCGGGAAACGTTTCGTCTCGGCTGATGCTCTTCGCGTCGGCGTGGGGCTCGACTTCGCGATCGTCGATGCCGCGAACGCGCTCGTGCAGCCACTGTGCTTCGCGAGCGCCGAACCATTGCCCGAGCGTCGCGATATCGTATGGCAACACGTCGCGAACGGAACGCATGCCCAGCGCGGCGAGGTGCTCCTGAAAGCGCGGGCCTATGAGCGGAATTTCGGCGAGCGCGAACGTCTCGAGAAAGTGCGATTCCTCGCCCGGTGGCACGACGTGCACCCCGTCCGCCGTGGTGCCGGGCTTCGGCTTGGCGCGTTCGACCGCCAGCTTGGCGACGAGCTTCGATGTGCCGCCGCCAATCGATACCGAGAGCGACGTCTCCGACTTGACCGCGAGGCGAATACGGTGTGCCGTATCGGCGAGCGTTTCGCCGGCATAGAGCTGCTCGGTGCCGCCGAGATCGAGATACCACTCGTCGACGCTGGCGCCTTCAACGAGTGGCGCGAAGCGCTCGAGCACCGCGCGAATCTCGCGACTCT
Organism: Gemmatimonadaceae bacterium; assembly: GCA_025928185.1. Lineage (GTDB taxonomy): Bacteria > Gemmatimonadota > Gemmatimonadetes > Gemmatimonadales > Gemmatimonadaceae > JAQBQB01. Next base: position 1,544 of record JAICKA010000014.1, on the reverse strand, counting down.
TTTCGCCGCATACGCGGCGGGGCACGGGCACGCACGTGGCCCGCGGACACAACCGGAGCGCCTGGGCAATCGGCATTGCCGAGCGAACACCGAACTGTCGCGCTTCATATGAGGCAGAGCAGACGACGCCGCGGCTCTCGCGCGTTCCGCCGACGATGAGCAGCGGCGCGCGACCCGCGCCGTCGGGATCGACCATGCGCGCGACGGCAACGAAGAACGCATCGGCGTCGGCGAGAAGGATGCGGCGGGGCGCTGCTGGAGTCATCAGCGAACGTGCAGGTCCTGCACGAAGCGGGAGTCTTCCGAGTAGCGCGTGATGCCGAGGGTGCGCGCCATGATCTCGCCGAGCACCCCGGCAACGTGATCACGATGCTCCTCCTCCGTCATGCCATCGGTCGGTTCGCTGTTCTCGACGACGAAGTCGATCACCTCGCCGGGCGTTTCGAGATACGCGTCGTCGGCGTCGCCAATGGGCACGCCGAACTCCTCCTCGATGGCGGCGAAGAACTCGTGAAGCGCCCAACTCATCTGCGTGACTGCCCGGCGATGTCGGTCATGGAATGGAGTGCAATGTGATCGCCCGCGAGAGTCCGAGCAACTGATTGCGCCTACGGGTTGCCCGCACCGTCGCAATACGTCACCTTGTCGGCGTCATGAGCGACACACGACCGAGTACGCCGCGCGCACCAAGGGCAGGCAAGCGCGTGGACGCCGCGCCCGCGAGCAGTGCGGCCGACGCGCCGCACGGATCGCGGCCGGATCAGGTGTACGCACGCGTGCGCGAGCTGATCGTGCAGGGATTGCTCGCACCTGGCAGTCGCGTGGTGGAGACGGAGATCGCGTCGAACCTCGGCGTGAGCCGTACGCCCGTGCGCGAAGCGTTGCAGCGGCTGCAGCAGGAAGGCTACGTCCTCGCCACGCCGGGCGCGCAACAGTCGCGACTCACCGTGGCGCCGCTCACGCGCGAGGACGTGCACGAGCTGCTCAACATCGTGGGCGCGCTCGAGGGACTCGGTGCCCGGGGGGCGGCGCTGCTGCCACCGGCGGACCGACGCGGGCTGGTGGCGAAATTGCGCGGACTGAATGCCGAGTTCCTGCGCGTCGGAAAGCTCGTGCCGATCGACCACGAGCGGCTGTACGACGCCGACCAGCGCTTCCACCGTCAGATCGTCGAAGCGAGCGCCGGCCCGCGGCTGCTCGCGCTGCACGACGCGGTGAAGCCGCAGGCGGACCGGTACATCCGCATGTACATCCGGATGCTGACGAGCGACATCCGCACATCCGTCTACGAGCACGACACGATCACGACGGCGATCGATGAAGGGCACGCCGACGACGCCGAGCTCGCGGTGCAGGTGAACTGGCGCCATGCGGCCGATCGATTGAGCCGACTCATTCCGCTCACGCCGGCGCAGCGCGCACACTAAGCGCGCCGTTATCGGCCGGCCTCGCGCTCTTCGAGCAGCCGGCGATAGCTGTCGTACCGATCGGCGTGAATCGCGCCGGCATCCACGGCTTCGCGAACCGCACACTCGGGTTCCGCC
>JAICKA010000147.1 GCA_025928185.1 Gemmatimonadaceae bacterium | reverse complement strand
TCGAGCATCGTATCGCCGCGCCACGGACCTTCGCTCACGCGCCGCTCGCCATGCTCCAGCTCGAGCTCCAATCGCCACGGCCCGCTGCGCCCGCGCGATGGCGGCGCCGACGCTTCCAACACGCGCGCTGCCGGCGTGCCCTGCTCGACCACGCGCACCGCTGCGATCAATTCCTCGCGGGCCGCCGCACGCATCGCCTCCAGCGACTCGCGCGTCGCCGCATCCGTCGACGCGTCGATGCCCAGCGCCGCGAGCAGTGCGCGACGCGTTTCGTCGGACGTCTTCCGCTTTTCCTTGCCCGTCTGGTCCACGTAGCCGGGCAGGATCCCGGCATGCGCGGCAAGTCGAACGAGTGGCGACGAACGCGTCTGCGTGCCGGGCATCAGCGACTCGGCGTGAGCACCAGCGCAGCGAGCGGTGGCAAGTTCACTTCGATGGACTGGTCGTATCCATGGAATGGAGAGGGATCGCTGTTCACCGATTCGAACGCGTCGAATCCGCTGCCGCCCCACTCGCGATCGTCAGTCGAGAGCACTCGCGTGTACGTTCCCGAGTGCGGCACGCCAATGCGATACCGCTCGCGCGGCACCGGCGTGAGGTTGAGCAGCACGATCGCGTGCGAGTCGCCTCCCCGTCGCGCGTACGACACCACCGAGTTGTCGCGATCGGCCACGTCGATCCAGGCGAAGCCGTCCCAGCTCGCATCTTCGCGCCAGAGCGCCGGCGTCTCCCGATACACGTGCGCCAGCCGCGTCACGTAGCGCTCCATCGCTGCGTGCGCCGCGTTGTCGCGCAGGTGCCAGTCGAGACTCGTGTCGTGATTCCATTCCGTGTACGGCGCCAGCTCGGTGCCCATGAACATCAGCTTCTTGCCCGGCCGGGTGAACATGTACGCCAGCAGCAGCCGCAGATTCGCCAGCTTCTGCCATTCATCGCCCGGCATCTTGCTGAGCAGCGAGCCCTTGAGGTGCACGACTTCGTCGTGCGACAGCGGCATGATGAACCGTTCGCTGTACTCGTACAGCATGGCGAACGTGAGCTGGTCCTGATGGTAGCGGCGGTGGATCGGGTTGAACGCGAAGTAGCTCAGCGTGTCGTGCATCCACCCCATGTTCCACTTGAACGTGAAACCGAGCCCGCCATCGCTCACCGGCGTCGTCACGCCCGGCCACGCCGTGGATTCCTCGGCGATTGTCATCGCGCCGGGACACTCGAGCCGCATTGCCTCGTTGAACTGCTTGATGAACTCGATCGCGTCGAGATTCTCGCGGCCGCCGTGCTTGTTCCGCAGCCACTGCCCCGCCTTGCGGCTGTAGTCGAGGTACAGCATCGAGGCCACCGCGTCGACGCGCAGGCCGTCGGCGTGGAACTCGTCCACCCAGTACAGCGCGTTGGCGACGAGAAAGTTCCGCACCTCGTTGCGTGAGTAGTTGAAGATGAGCGTTCCCCAATCAGGGTGCTCGCCCATCCGCGGGTCCTCGTGCTCGTACAGCGCGGTGCCATCGAACCGGCGCAGCGCGTAGTCGTCCTTCGGAAAGTGCGCCGGTACCCAGTCGAGCAGCACGCCAATGCCCGCCTGGTGCATCGTGTCGACGAAGTAGCGGAAGTCGTCAGGCGCACCGTACCGCGAGCTCGGCGCGTAGTACCCGCTCACCTGATAGCCCCACGATCCGTAGAACGGATGCTCCATCACCGGCATCAGCTCGACGTGCGTGAAGCCGAGCCGCTTCACGTGCTCGCAGAGCCGCGGCGCGATCTCGCGGTAAGTGAGCGTGCGATTGTCCTCTTCCGGCACTCGCGCCCACGATCCGAGGTGCACTTCATAGATGCTGATTGGAGCGTGCACCGGATCGGCGGCGGCGCGCTGCTTCATCCACGCCGTGTCGCCCCATTCATATGCGTCCTCGCGCTCGACGATGCTCGCCGTCCCCGGCGACTGCTCCATCTTCGCCGCGAACGGATCGGTCTTGACCCGAATCGCGCCTTCCTTGGTCAGCATCTCGAACTTGTACAGCGACCCGGCGTCGATGTCGGGCAGGAACAGCTCCCACACCCCCGAGCTGCCCATGACGCGCATTGGAAACACGCGGCCGTCCCAGCCGCAGAAGTCGCCGACCACGCTCACCCGGCGCGCATTCGGCGCCCACACCGCGAAGCTCGCCCCCTGCACGCCATCTTCGGTCCGCGCGTGCGCGCCGAGCTTCTTCCACAGCTCGCGATGCGTGCCTTCGTTGAACAGGTGCAGATCGACGTCGCCGAGCGTGGGGAGAAAGCGGTACGGATCGCCGCGATTCCACGTCGCGCCGTCGGCGTAGGTGAAGATGAACCGGTAGGCGAGCGGCAGCGTCGCGTTGGGAATGAACGCGCTGTACAGATCGGTGAGGCCGCGCGCTTCGCGCTCCATCTCGTACACTTCACCGTCGTCGAGCAGACACTCGACGCGCACCGCGTTCGGAATCAGCGCGCGCACGATCACGCCCGCGCGTCCGTTCACCGTCGCCCTGTGCGCGCCGAGGTATTCGTGAGGATTCGCGAATTCGCCGGCCAGCAGCCGATCGAGATCGCCGCGCGGCACGCGCGGCAGCTCGCTTTCGCTGCGCGGCTCCGGTGCGACGAGCGCCTCCTTTTTGGGTGCGCGCTTGCGTGGAGCGCGCTTCTTGGGTGTCGCGTTCTTCTTCTCAGCCATTCGACTCTCGTTCTCCACCATTGCCGCCGCGGTCGCTCGGCTCGACGTTGGCCATGCGGCGATTCTCTCCGTACCGCAACAGCACCAGCGAATATGGTGCGAGCGTTACCGAGCCCGTCGTCACGACGCGCAGCTCCCGGTACGCCGTGTCGATCATCTCCGCCCAGATGCCGTTGCCTTCCACCTTCGGCAGACTGAAGTGGACTGCCGCATCGCCGCCGTTGAGGATGAGCAGCAGCGTCTCCCCTCTGATCGGACGCCCGCGGTCGTCGATCTCGTCCGTCGCGTCGCCGTAGATGAGCATGCCGATGGCGTGGGCGCTCTCGTTGTGCCAGTCGCCGTCCGTCATCTCCTGCCCATCCGGGCGAATCCAGCACAGGTCCTTGGGCCCGCCTTTGTACGCCGGTTCGCCGCGAAAGAAGTGCCGTCGCCGCAGAACCGCGTGGGTATGCCGAATGTTGAAGCACTTGCGCGTGAACGCCAGCAGTTGGCGCTCCCGATCGTCGAGATCCCATTTCATCCAGGTGATCTCGTTATCCTGCGCGTACGCATTGTTGTTTCCGCCCTGCGTCCGCCCCACCTCGTCGCCGTGGGACAGCATCGGCACGCCCTGCGAGAACGCCAGCGTCGCGATGAAGTCCCGCATCAGCCGAAAGCGCATGTCGAGGATTTTCAGATCATCCGTCGGCCCTTCAACGCCCCAGTTGCGGCTGATGTTGTCGTTGTGTCCGTCCTGGTTGTTTTCGCCGTTCGCCTCGTTGTGCTTCTGCTCGTAGCTCACGAGGTCGTACATCGTATAGCCGTCGTGCGCCACGACGAAGTTGACGCTCGCGTACGCGCCGCGTCCGCTCGGCTCGTAGATGTCGCTCGACCCCGCCAGCCGCGACGCGAGCTCCGGCACCTGCCCGGGGTCGCCCTTCCAGAAGTGTCGCACGCGATCGCGATACCGCCCGTTCCATTCGGCCCAGCGAATCGGAAAGTTGCCGACCTGATACCCGCCCGGCCCCACGTCCCAGGGCTCGGCGATCAACTTCACGTTCGCCAGCGTCGGATCCTGATGGATGATGTCGAAGAACGCCGACAGCTTGTCGACGTCGTGCAGCTCGCGCGCAAGCACCGGCGCAAGATCGAACCGGAAGCCGTCGACGTGCATATCCGTCACCCAGTAGCGCAGCGAGTCCATGATGAGCTGGATCGTGCGCGGGTGCAGCATGTTCAGGCTGTTGCCGGTGCCGGTGAAGTCCGTGTAGAAGCGCGGGTTCTGCTCGAGGCGGTAATACGCGCGATTGTCGATGCCGCGCAGCGACAGCGTCGGCCCGAGGTGATTGCCTTCGCCCGTGTGATTGTACACGACGTCGAGAATCACCTCGATCCCCGCCGAGTGCAGCGTCTTCACCATGCTCTTGAACTCGTAGACCTGGTTGCCGAGTCCGCGAGCGGCGTAGCGCACGTCGGGCGCGAAGAAGCCGATCGAGTTGTAGCCCCAGTAGTTCGTCAGCCCGCGCTCGGCCAGGTGCCGGTCGACGACGAACTGGTGCACCGGCAGCAGCTCGATCGCCGTGATGCCGAGGCTGAGGAAGTACTCGATCATCGGATCGCTGCACAGCCCGAGATAGGTGCCGCGCAGATTCTCCGGCACGTCCGGGTTGAGCTTCGTCATCCCTTTGACGTGGCACTCGTAGATGATCGTGCGATTCCACGGAATGCCCAGCGGCCGGTCCTCCTCCCAGGTGAACGCCGGATCGATCACCACGGACTTCGGCACACCGCCGGCGCTGTTGTTCGGATCCGGCTCGAGATCCTCGTTCGGACTGCCCATCTGGTAGGCGAACAGCGCGTTGCTCCACGTGATGGCACCGGTGATCGCCTTGGCGTACGGATCGATCAGCAGCTTGGCGGGATTGAATCGCAATCCGTTGCCCGGATCGTACGGCCCGTGCACGCGGTAACCGTAGAACTGTCCGGGCCGCACGTCGGGCAGATAGCAGTGCCACACGTGATCCGTGATTTCACGGACCATGATCTTCTCGGATTCCATCGCGTCGTCGTCGCGGGAAAAGAGACAGAGCTCGACGCCGGTTGCACTCTCGGAGAAGAGGGCGAAGTTGACGCCTTCGCCATCCCAGGTGGCGCCGAGTGGATATGGCTGGCCGGGCCAGACGCGCATTATGGTTCTCGAACCATTAAAGTGTAGAGTCCGTCAGGCCGCAACGGACACGAAGACTGCCGCCGACCAGGCGGCAAGCGACACGGTTCGTCGCACGGCGCCGGGTCCGGCGTCGGACAACAGCCGCCGCGGCTCGTCGGGCGCAACCGTCGGCGGAATGTCCGCCACCGCTGCACCCGACCCGCCGTAGCCGGCCGCGTCCGTCGACAGACGCACGCTCCATGCGCGCACGTCTGAGCCCGGCACCGGCACGTCGATACGCTGGGGTGAACAGTTGAAGCTGGCGAGGATCGCTTCGGTCTCGCCCGTCAGCCGCTTCCCCGGCTCGTCCGCCGGCTCGCGGAGCACCGTGATCCACCCCGGCGCGCCATTCTCGACCGAGATCCGCGCTCCGTCCGGCTGGAGCATCGGCTCCTCTCGCCGCAGCGACAGCAGATCGCGGTAGAGCGCCAGCAACTGCGAGTGCGGGGCGCGCTCCGCCTTTCCCCAATCGAGCTGCGACCGCACGAAGGTGTCGTCCGCCTTCGGATCCGGCACGTCCGCACCCCAGCCGAACGACTCGAACTCCTCGCGCCGCCCCTGCCGCACCGCATCGACCAGCCGGTCGTCGCCGTGGTCGACGAAGTAGAGAAACGGATTCGTCTCGCCGTACTCCTCGCCCATGAACATCAGCGGAGTGTACGGCGACAACAGCAGCAGGGCCGCGGCCAATCGGAGCTGCGCGGGCGACACGAGCGTGGCGAGCCGCTCGCCCGCGGCGCGATTCCCCGTCTGATCGTGATTCTGCACGGCGACGACGAACCGCTGCCGCGGCAGGCCGACCGACGACGCGCCATGCCGCCGCTTGCGAAACGCCGAATAGCGTCCGTCGAGCACGAACGGTTCACGCAGCACGTCGGCGACAGTGGCCTCCGGGCTCGCCTCGCACGCGTAATCCATATAGTAGCCGGCCCGCTCGCCGGTGAGCATCGCGTGCACGGCGTGATGAAAGTCGTCGCTCCACTGCGCATCGAGCCCGTAGCCGTACGCGTCCGGCGTGCGGATCAATCGTGGATCGTTCAGGTCGCTCTCGCCGATCACGACCACCGACCTGCCGGCGAGCGCTGCGTGCGCGTGC
>JAICKA010000207.1 GCA_025928185.1 Gemmatimonadaceae bacterium | reverse complement strand
TGTCCTTGTGCACGTGCTGGCCTACGTCGGCAGGAAACAGGGCATCTGAGGGCGCGGCGGACGATCCGGCCTCAGCTTCGGCAACCTTGCGCGTCTTTTTTGGCATCGTGCCATAGAGACGCGCTTACCCTTGTGCCGTTTCAAGTTGCCCCAACCTTAAGCCGGTCGTCGGCGCGATTCGTGAGCAATCTCACAGTCTCCTCGGCGGCGCTAACTTCTTGGCGTAACACGATTTCAAACTGTACCAGTGCCAAGGGTTGCCCCTTTGACACGACGGAACGACCCGGCTAACTTCGGGCCCATTCGTCGCACGGTGCCGCTCTCATTCAGTCCGTCCCTCGCCTCTCACTCGTGACGACTACCACCGCCGATTTCCTGGCAACTGTTCCGCTCTTCGGCGGCCTCGATCGCGAAGAGCTCGACCGCTTCGCCGAGCTGACCCGCGAGAAGTCCTACCCGCGGGGCAGCGTCATTCTCTTCGAGCACGACCCGGGCGACTCGCTGTTCGTCGTCCGCAGCGGCCGCGTCAAGGTAGTCCTGGTCGGCGAGGACGGCCGCGAAGTGATCCTTGGCGTCCTCGGCGTCGGCGAGCATTTTGGCGAACTCAGTCTCATCGACGACCGGCCGCGTTCGGCGCACGTCATCGCCATGGACGATGCGGACCTGCTCGTGCTGCGGCGTGAGGATTTTCGAAAGCGCGTGGAATCGTCGCCGGCCGTGGCGTGGTCGCTCCTGAGCGAGCTCTCGCGACGGCTGCGGCAGGCCGACGAGAAGATCGGCGGCCTCGTGCTGCTCGACGTGCCCGGCCGCATCGCGCGCCTGCTGCTCGATCTCGCGGAAGAAGCGGGATCGGCGACGATCGACAAGGTGCTCACGCATCAGACCATCGCGCAGATGATCGGCGCCAGCCGCGAGACGGTGTCGCGCGCGATGAAGGAATTCCAGGACGCGAACTGGATCACCGTCGAGCACCGCCGAATTACTCTGGCGGATCGCGCTGCGCTGGAGCAACGCGCCCAGGCGCGGCTCTGACGGGGTCCTGTGACCGCCGTCACGTGACCGCGGTGACTCCCTTCCTCGCCCGCGGCAAGGTCGCGCTCGTATCATGCCGGCTCGGCGCGACGGCGCCACGCTCATGACACTCCATCTTCGGTTCTGGGGCACGCGCGGCTCGGTTCCGGCGCCCGGTCCCGAGACGGTGCGCTATGGCGGCAACACGCCCTGTCTGGAGGTGCGAACCGAAACGAACGGTCTGGTCATCCTCGATGCCGGCACCGGCCTGCGCCCGCTCGGACGCGCGCTGCTCGCCGAACATGGAGAGCGGCCGATCGTCGCGGACATCTTCCTGACGCACGCGCACTGGGATCACATCCAGGGCATTCCGTTCTTCGAACCGATCTACCAGTCGCGCAATCGCTTCCGGATCTGGGCGCCGACCGGGCTGGAACAGGACATCGGACGCGTGGTTCGCGCCCAGATGTCACCGACGGTGTTTCCGGTGGCGTTTGCCGACGTGCGGGCCAGCGTGGAGTTTTGCGAATTTACTGATGGGAGCCGGGGCGGCGATGGCTACCGCATCTCGGCGTTCGGGGTGCAGCATCCGGGCGGTGCGCTGGGCTATCGCCTCTCGGGAGCGGGACGAGACGCCGGATCGTTCGTCTATGTGTCGGACAACGAGCTGGGCTCGAGCGAATTCTACCAGACGCCCGCCGGATGGCGGCGCGCATTGGTCGAGTTCATTCGCGGAGCCGCGCTGCTCGTGCACGATTCGACCTATACGGCCGAGGAGTACCAGCGGCATCGCGGCTGGGGCCACTCGACCGACGAGGAAGCGGTGCTGTTGGCGCTCGAGGCGGATGTGGCGGAGCTGGTGCTCTACCATCACAAGCCCGAGCGCACGGACGACGAGGTGGACCGGAGCGTGGCACGGTGCCAGGCGCTGGTCGCCAGCCGGGGCGGACACACACGGATTCGCGCGGCGGCAGAAGGGCTGACGTTGAGCGTGTAGCGTTCTGACTTCTCTGGAGGGGACCATGTTCCGTTCGTTGCCGTCCACCGCGCGGATGCTGGGCGCCGCGGCGGTGCTCGCCGCGGCCGCGGTACCCGCGATCGCCGCGCCGCTCGCCGCGCAAGCCGACACGCGGCCGATCGTGGCCGTGCTCTCGTTCGACAACAATTCCATCGGCGCCAACCGCCAGGAGTTCGACGGCCTCGGCAAGGGCATTCAGGAAATGCTCATTGCCGATCTCGCATCCAACGCGAAGGTCCGCGTGGTGGATCGTGAGCGGATCCAGCGTGTGCTCGACGAGCAGAATCTCGTCAAGGCCGGCGACATCGACGCCGCCACCGCGGTGCGCGTCGGCCGGATCCTCGGCGCCCAATACGCCATCTACGGCGGTTTCATGAGCGACGGCCGCGGTACCATGGTCCTCACGGCGCACTCCACCGACATGGAGACATCCGCGATCGGCAACGCCATGCGCGTGCAGCGCAAGACGGACGACGTGCTCGGCCTCATCGCCGACATGAGCACGAAGTTGAACGCGGAGATCAAGCTCGACGGCCACGCGGCGCGGCGCATGGGCGATGCCGGTGGTTCGGGTGGCACCAGCGCGCTGGCCGGCACGCCGGCACAGAGCGGCGCTCCCGCGGCACACCACGCGCAGGTCGAAACCTTCGCCAAGCCGGTGAGCGCGTCGCCCATTCGCACCCGGCTGGACGCCGCGACGCTTCGGGTCTACTCGAACGCGCTGGACGCGATGGACCGACACGAACCACGCAAGGCCGCGGAGCTGTTCCGGCAGGTCGTCGCGAAGTTCCCCGCCTTCGCGCCGGCGCAGGACAAGCTCAAGGCAATCGGCGACGGGGATTGATCACGGTGCGGTGAAACCGCTCCTCATTGCTGCAGTCGGCCGCGCGATCTCCTCGGCGCCCTTCGGGCGGCGCGAGGAGGACATCGAGCTGCGTCGCGTGCCCGTGCTCCCGACGGCCGGCACGCTCGATGACGCGCGACCCACGGTCATTCTGCTCGATCGCGCGCTGCTGCACAGCGCCGGCGACGATCCGCCGCGCCTGCACGACCTCGCGCGCGTCGCGGCGCTCGTCGCGCTCGGCGACAGCGACGAGGCCGAGCCGCCGCCGGATTTTCCGGCCGATCTGCTCACGGGCTATTTGCCGGCGAGCGCACCGGCCGGAACGATCATGGCCATGCTGCGCGGCGGGTTTCGTCACGCGGCTTCGCTGGTGGCCGGCCGGCGATCGGCCGCCGAACAGCAGCAGCGCCACCGCGAGCTGGCCGAGCTGACGAGCGTCGGCGTCGCACTGTCGACCGAGCGCAACCTGCTCACGCTGCTCGACATGATTCTCGATCAGGCGCGCCGCATTACGGCCAGCGACGCGGGCTCGCTGTACCTCACCGAACCGGCAACCGAAAGCTGTCCGGGCGGATCGCTCCGATTCAAGCTGTCGCAGAATCAGACGCTGCCCGCAATGCCGCTCACCGAGTTCACCGTCCCGATCGATCACACGAGTCTGGCC
>JAICKA010000174.1 GCA_025928185.1 Gemmatimonadaceae bacterium | reverse complement strand
CCCCGCCGACTGACGCGGCGTCAGCGGCAGCTCGCGCGGCAGTCCCGATTCCGGTGACACGTCTCGGCTCCGCGTCAGCGCGTAGTACGCCGTCGCCACGACCGGCTCCGCGTTGTACACGGCGAACAGCTCCCCGCCGTGCGTCGTCAGCGAACCCGGCGTGTTGACGAGGTTCACCGCACCTGTCGTGTCGGCCGCGATGGGTTGAATGCCGAGTGGATCGCGCACGCGATTGTCGAACACGGTGCCATTGACCTGCACGGGCCCACGGGTACCCGTCACATCGAGCGAGAGCGACGACCCGCGCTCGGCGATGAGGGGCCGCGGGACGAATACGCGTGACAGGTCGAAGGTTTCCGTTTCATCGGTGAGTGGAGTGGGCGCGAACCAGCCGCTTCCCCCGGACAGCCGCGCGCTCCACGTGCCGCCGGTGGTCGCCAGCAGCGAGAGGCGCGGCGAGCAGATCGTGCCGTACACGCCGGACCGGTCGCACCGGCCGTTCAGCGTTCCTGAAATCGCCGCGATCGGTGTGTACGTCTCCTGCACGAATACGCCCGTCGTGGTGTATGTCGCATCGAGCAGCGCCGTTTCGGCGAAATCGTACGCATCGTGCGACGCGGCGGCGCCCGCGACGAGCACGTCATGCGCGCTCTTGTGCGTTGCGGACAGCTCACCGAACGCGCTGCGATGCGACTGGTGCTCGAGCGAAGCGCTGATTTGGTGGCGTCGCGACTCGTCGCTGAACGATGCACGCAACGTGAGGCTGGTGGCGCGCGCGAGCCGCCACGCTCCCGTCAGCCCTCCATCGAAGTGCGTCGTCTCGAGGCTGTCCGGAATGGCGAGCAGCGGGCTCGTGCCGCTCTGGCGCACCACGCCGCCCGCCGATCGCCGCTCCCGATGCGCGCCGAGCGTGATCATCGCCGAGCGGCCGGCGCTGTCATTCCAGAACAGTCGCGGCCGTGCCTCGATGCGGCGGAAGCCCGGCACCTCGGTCCAGCCATCGCCGTCGCGATCCAACGGTTGTTGTCGATGTGCTCCGGCCAGCAGCGTGCCTGACAGTGAGGAGGTCAGCTCGCGCGCGGCGAACGCCATCAGGTCCGTGCTGGACGGCGCGCTCTGGTTGAGGAGGACCTGGCTCGTGTCCGGCGGCCGACGCGAGATCAGATTCACGACGCCGCCCAATGCCTGTGGCCCGTACAGCGCCGACGACGCGCCCTTGATCACCTCGGCCTGTCGAAGATCGAGTGGCACGACGTCTACGAGCGTAAAGCCGCTTGCCTGCGCGCCGTACAACGGCAGTCCGTCCTGAAGGATCGCCGTGTATCGGCCGGGCAGTCCCTGGAGGCGCACGTTCGTCGCGCCAAGCGGCGACCGCGATTCCTCTCGCACCCCGCTCATCTCGCTGAGCAGCGTCGTGGCCTCGGCTGGGCGCATCTCCGATTTCTCGCCAACGTCGTCGCCACCGAGCACCTCGACGCGCAGCGGTTCCTGCTCGAGCCGCCGCTCCGTACGCGTCGACGTGACGATGATCGGTGCGACCTGCGCGGCCTGCGCGACCAGGCTGACGTCGATCGTCGTGTCGCCGTTCATCCGCGCCGCGATGTAGATGCTCTCGGGCCGAAAGCCGATTTTCGAGATCACGAGCGTGTCGTAGCCAGCAGGAAGCCGCAGCCGCGCGATTCCGACACTATCGCTCACTGTCCGCGCTGCGCGGCTGCGCACACGCGCGCGAGCAATGGGAACGGTGTCCTGCCGAATGTGAAACGTGGCGTTCATACCCGGAGCCTGGGCGCACAGGCCGGCCGGCGCGGCGAGGAAGACAATGCTCGCCGCGACCCAACGCCGGACTGTCGGGCGCAGTCGACCGGGTTCCGAGTCCGTCGGCGTGCCTTCAGTACTCGAACGAGAATCCGACGCCGACGCGCCCGTTCCCTTCCGGCTCGACGGACGCACCGAGGAGCGCTCGATCCAGCTTGTTCCGCTTGTGCGTGTGCGCGTAGTGCACGACCCGACGTCCGATCAGCCCTCCAACGAAGGCGCCCGCGACGATGTCGCTCGCCCAGTGTTCGTCGAGATACATGCGCGTGAGACCGGGAATCATCGCGACCGTGTACGCCACCGGCGTCACCCACCAGCTCGCGTGCGGATTGCGCTCGTGAATCTCGGACGAGATGGCCGTCGCGGCGGCAAAGGCGGTCGCCGAATGCAGCGACGGAAACGAGCGATTGTCGAAGTGCGTGAAGCCCTTTCCGAACTGGAAGCGGTACTGATTGTCCTGACTGACGCTTGGCCGTTCCCGCCCCAACGGACCGCGAATCGCCTGGCTGATTGCGCTCGTCAGGATCGTCGACTCCGCGGTGTGCAGCGCGACGTCGGCGAGCGTGTTGGCGTGCGCGAGCCGGCCGATGCCGTACATGATGATCGCTCCGCCAGTCAGCGTGGTCTCGTTGACCTTCGTGAGATCATCGATGACGCGCCGCCGCGACGACGATCCCTGCACACCTGGCGTCTGCGTCCAGGCCGCGATCCGTTTGTCGAACACGCTCAACCCCGCCGACACCGCGAGGGCGCCGGCCGACCAGACAAGGTCCTGGCGCACAAAGAACGTTTTCGTCGTGTCATCAGGCGTTCCTTGCGCGCCTGCGACACTTGCTGCAACGAGCGGCGCCAATGCGACCGCGACGAGCATGCTCCTTCGATGAGCCCACCACATCATCCACCCCGTGAGTGCTGTCGGATAGAAATGTGGCGCGTGAAGCTTACACCACGATAACAGGCGGCCTCGGCGATGCGGGACGGCCGCTGCAGCAGCTATCTCGCCGGCTGTCCCGACAACGAGCTCGGCGCGTTGGCGTTTGCTCCGTCGTCCACGCCCACGCCGAGTCGGTCGACCAGCTCGCCGCCGAGCCAGCCGGTGACGAGCGCCAAGCCGGCACCCACATAAGAGAATACGAATGCGAGGGCCGGCGGGTGTTGGGCGTTCGGGAGCCGGAGCAGCCAGCTCACGACGAAGAGCACGACGACGATCACATTGCCGATGCCGTGCAACGCTCCGATACGGCGGGCGCGAGTGCCGGGTGCGATGCCGAGCCAATCGATCAGGCCGAACACCGCGGCGCTCAACCCGCCGATCACGCCGGCGGCGATCATGTACCATGCGGCCATTTCCCAGGTAGCGGCCCCGCCGAGCAGGTAGATGAGATCGAAGATGACCGCCGTCGCGAGAAGACCGAGCGGAAAGACGATCAGCATTTGATGAATCGGATGGCCGAGCAGCTTCATCGGGATCTCCCTCAGAGCGTTGGAAGCTGAGCGGCTTCATCAGTCGTGCCATCGTCGAGGATTGGCGCGGAAAAACAGATGCGGCGTTGCAGCAGTTTCGACGCGAACTGGCCTTAGCGATGAAAGATGCGATCGAAAAGCGCCGCGAGCCGGTCCATCTTGCCCGCTCGCAACGATTCTGGCGGCGGCTGCTTCACGAGGTGCAGCGTTCCGGTTTTCTGAATGATTTCCGCATGTCCATCGCCGCCGTCGTCGCGCCAGAAGCGAATGGTGGCGGTGGCGTGACCGACGCGCAGGTCGCGGAGAATGACTTCCGGCAGCCAGGCCGGCAGCACCGGGTCGAACGCGAGCAGATCGAGCGGCGCCACGGGCTGCAGTCCGAGCATGCTATGGATCAGGAGCGGGAACGCGCTGGCGTTCCAGAGCTGCATCGTGTTCGATCGCGGATAGGCGCCGGGAAATGGACGGTCCCGACGGGCGAAGCCGCCCACGCATTCCGGAATTCGAAAGTCCGGGTAGAGCTGGGCGAGCTCGAACATGGAACGCGTGAGCTGCATCGCACGTTCGTCGAACCCGAAACGCCGCAACCCGAAGACTATCGTGGCGTTTTCGACCGCCCAGATGCTTCCCAGGTGATAGTCGATCGGATTGTACGCGGCGTGTTCGTTCGTCAGCGTCCGGATCATCCACCCGCTGTACAAATCCGGGGCAAACAATCGCTCGACCGTGCGCGGCAGATGCTCGTCGTCGATGATGCCCGTCGTAATGCACTGCCCCACGTTCGAGGACAGCGCGCGAACGAGGCGCTTCTCCGGATCCATCGCGAGCGCAAAGAAGCTGTCGTCCTCCAGCCACCAGTCGCGATTGAAACGCTCCTTCAATGCCATGGCGCTCGACCAGAGCGCTTTGGCATCGTCGTCGTAGCCCATCGCGCCACAGAGGACGGAGAAGATCTGCTGCGCCGCGAACCAGTATCCCTGCAGCTCACAGGTTGCAATGGGGCTCGGCACCGCCGTACCGTCGTCGTACAGAATCGCGTTGCCGCTGTCCTTCCATCCCTGGTTCTTGGTGCCCATGGGCGAACGCGTCAGGTATTCGAGATATCCGTCGCCGTCCAAGTCCCCGTAGTCGCGCGCCCAATCCAGGATGCGGCGAGCCACGTCCCAGTGCTTTGTGAGAAGCGCCTTGTCGCCGGTCCAGGCATAGAGCTGGGCGAGCGAGATGATGAACATCAGAGGACTCGCAAAGTCCGCGTAGTAGGCGGAGTACGGATTGAGGTTCAGCCGCGCAAGTGGCCCCTGGCGCACCTGGTATGGTATGCGGCCGGGCTGCTCGTCACGCCAATCGTCGATGCGCGCGCTCTGGAGTCGTCCCAATCGATTGAGCGCCGCCTCGAGAAACGCCGCTCGATCGATCATGGCCGCGTGCCACCCGGCCGTGAACGCGTCTCTGCCAAAGAGCGCCGGGTACAACGGCATGCCGGCCTGTGGCGTGAGCCATTCGTCGCGGGCGCCCTG
>JAICKA010000118.1 GCA_025928185.1 Gemmatimonadaceae bacterium | reverse complement strand
GCGATGTTCTGGTAGTTCGGCATGTAGTCGATGTAGCCCGGATACCAGGCGTCGTAGTCGTCGAGCTGCGACACGGCGCCCGGCTGGCCATTCGCATCGAGCTCCTCGGCCATGCGGGTGCCGATCGCGTTCACCTCGCTGGCGATGATCGGCGGAACGCGCTGGCCGACCGGATCGGCGAACGGCGGCAGCCAGATGCGCGTCGGGAAGGGCGACGACTGATGTTGCACATAGATGATGTCGGGCTCCCACTCGCGCCACGTCCGCTGGATCGCCCGCGATTCGACGACGTTGAGCATGTACGAGTCGCGATTGTTGTCGTGGCCGATGTACTTCTCGTAGAGCTCCATCGGCCCAGTGTTCGGATCCGCCTGACGCGCGTTGCACCACTTGACGACGATGTCCTGGCCGTCCGGATTGATCGACGGCCACAGGAACAGGATGTCGTTGTCGAGGATCGCCTTGATCTTCGGATCGTTGGCGCGCGAGAGCAGATCGTACGCGATCACCGGCGTGTGCTGCGAGCCGGCGATCTCGGACGCGTGCAGGCCGCCGCTGATGTCGACGAACGCCTTGCCTTCGGCCGCCAGCCGATGCGCTTCGGCATCCGTGAGGTTGCCCGGATGCGCGAGCCGCATGTTGATCTCACGATAGTGGTCGAGCTTCGCGAGGTTCTCCGGCGACGAGATGATGGCCGCCGTCCACGGATGACCGTACGCTGTCGTACCAACGTGAATCAGTTTGATCCGATTGCTCGCCGCGGCGAGCTTCCGGAAGTAATCGATTGATTGGTCGTACGTAAAAAGTTTGTAATCGGCGCCGGGACGGAATCCGAACACCGATTCCGGCGTCGGGATGCGCGACGCAGCGGGTGTCGTCTGCGCGTCGGCGGCCGGCGTCGCGAGCGGCGCGGACGAGACGAGCGCCGCGGCGAGTGCGCAGGCGGTGAGCCGCCGGTAGTGAACCTTCCTGGACATCGCGTTCTCCTGGACGTGAGCGGGCGGTTTGATCCAGCGAAGATGCGGTGCGGACCCGGATCGCACCAGTGAGGCACGGGCACGTGCGCACGCATTGAATGCGTATGCACGGAAACTGTCTGCTATGTGACCGAATTCATGTCCTCGAAGTTCTTGACGGCATCATGGTCGACGTGTAGCGTCACCGGTGCGCAGTGCGCCCCGGCGCCGCGTCTACCCACCACCTGTCCGTTGCACCCCGGTCTCGCCGACGTTCCCCACGCTCGTCGCGCAGCCAGTACCGCCCGCCCCTCCCTGGAGGAGACAGATCATGACATTAGGACGCTGGAGATTTCTGGCGGCAGCAGGTGCCGCTCTGATGCTGTTCGCGCCCGTGGGGCGCGTGCTGCATGCGCAAGGCACCGTGACTGGCCGAGTGACGGCCGAAGGGACCGGGCAGCCGCTCGCCGGCGCACGCGTGCTTGCCATCGGTAGCAGTTCGGAAGCAACGACCGGTGACGACGGCAAGTACACCCTGCACAACGTCCGCGCCGGCGCCGTCCAGATTCAGGCACTGCACGTGGGCTACAAGGCAGTGAAGGCGACGGTCAACGTGACGAACGGCGGATCGGCCACCACGGACTTCACGATGAGCACCGCGGTCGTGCAGCTCCAGGAAGTGGTCACCACGGCCACCGGCGATCAGCGCCGTTCGGAGCTCGGCAACGCGATCTCGACACTCGGCGACGTCGGCAAGTCCGTCGAGAACTCGGAGATCTCGGATCCAGCCGGGCTGCTCACGGCGAAAGCACCAGGCGTCATCGTGCTGCCCGGTTCAACGCTCGGTGGTGCGCCGAACGTGCGTGTGCGCGGCGTTTCGTCCATCAGCTTGAGCAACGCGCCGATCTGGTACGTCGACGGCGTGCGCTACGCCACCAGTGAGTTGAACTCCGGCACCGACACGCCGTTCTCGCTCTTGAATTCCCTGAATCCCGAGGACATCGAGGACATCGAGATCGTCAAGGGACCGTCGGCGGCGACGCTGTACGGCACCGACGCAGCGAACGGCGTCATCGTCGTGACGACGAAGCGTGGACGCGCCGGCAAGGCGCGGTGGACCTGGTCCGCCGAGGCGGGAAACGTCGACGATCGCACGAACTATCAGGACATGTACGCCAACTGGGGCCACACGCTGGCTGATCCGTCGGCGCAGGTGCGCTGTCAGCTCGCGACCATGGCGCCTCCGGGCACCACGCCGACCGATCCGAACCAGTGCATCTCCGACAGCGTCACGCACTACAACCTCCTCGAGGATCCCACACGGACCTTCGTCCACATGGGTCATCGGCAGATGGGCGGCGTGCAGGTGAGCGGCGGCAGTGACCTCGTGCGCTACTTCGTCAGCGGCAGCGTGAACAACGAAACCGGCCCGATCCAGATGCCCGGCTTCGAGGTCAACCGCTTCGAGTCCGAGAACGTCGCGGTGCGTAACGAGTGGTTCCACCCGCTCGCGCAGACGCAATCGAACTTTCGCGCCAACGTGTCCGCGGCGGTCAGCCCGAAGTTCGACCTGACGGCCAATGCCGGCTGGTCGAAGATGGACAACCGCATCGAGCCCGAGAGCGATCTGTTCATCTCGCTCTATTACGTGGGCATGCAGAACTACGGCTTCAAGGGTCCGGGCCTCGACAAGGAGACCACCGACGTCGACGGCACGCCCTTGAACGATTACTTGCAGTACGCGCCGGGCGACATCATGCAGTACACGAGCGAGCAGGATGTCCAGCGCTTCACCGGCAGCTTCAACGCGAGCTGGCGTCCCCTCTCGTGGATGCAGAACGAGGGAACGATCGGCATCGACCAGTCGAACGTGAACTTCTTCTCGCTCTGCCGCGTCGACGAGTGCCCGCCGCAGGATGCCACGGCGCGGACCGGTGTCGTCGAGGATGACCACAATGGGTTCCGCAACCTCTCGGCCAAGGTCACGAGCACCTCGTCGTGGAACGCGCGGCCGTGGCTGAACCTCAAGACGACGGTGGGCGGCGATTACACGAACTCTGAGAACGATGAGGTGAATACCTTCGGCCTCACGCTCCCGCCGGGCGCAACGACCGTCGCGTCGGCAGCCATCACCTCGGCCAGCGAGACGCAGCCCACCGCGACCAAGACCCTGGGGGTCTACATCCAGGAGCAGGCCGGGTTCCGTGATCGTCTCTTCCTCACGGTCGCCGCCCGGAGTGACCAGAACAGCGCCTTTGGTACCAACTTCCAGCACGTCGTCTATCCGAAGGTGAGCGCATCCTGGCTCGCGTCGGACGAGGGCTTCTTCCCGAAGTTCTCCTGGCTGAACCAGTTCCGCCTGCGTGCTTCGTACGGCGCGAGCGGCGTGCAGCCCGGCCGTACCGCTGGCCTCGTGCAGTTCCGTCCCGCCACGGTGGCGATTGCCGAGCACGGAAGCACGTCCAGCGACGACATCCCGGGGTTGACCGCCAGCAGCCCGGGCAACTCCAACCTCAAGCCCGAACGCTCGTCGGAATTCGAGGGCGGGTTCGATACGCAGGTGCTCAACAACCGGATGCACATCGAGTACACGTACTACAACAAGAAGACGAAGGACGCGCTGATCAACGTGCCGATCGCGGCGTCGGCCGGCGCATCGACGACCCAGCTGCTCGAGAACGTCGGTTCAACGCAGAACTCGGGTCATGAAGTGCAGATCACGACGCAGATCATCGATGGCCGGCATTTCGGTTGGGACGTGACGCTGAATGGCTCGCACAACACGGCGATCGTCTCCGATCTCGGCATCGACGCGTCGACCGGTCTGCCGCGTATCCTCGGTGCCGGCCTCACCACCGAGAATCGTGCCGGCGATCCGATCAACAGCCAGTGGTATCGCCCGTACACCTACAACGATGACAACGGCGACGGAATCCTCCAGCGCAGCGAAGTCCACGTCAGCCCGGATCTCGTGAACCTCGGCAACGGAATTCCGCGCGACCTGTTCTCCGTGCAGTCCGGCTTCGATCTCTTCTCGCGCCGGCTGCGCATCAGCACCCTGTTCGATTACAAGGGCGGCTACAACACGCAGGACGGCGCGAACAACTTCCAGTGCAACTCGCCGCCGTTCACCTGCCGCGAAACCCAGGATCCCACGGCGCCGCTCGCCCTGCAGGCGCGCGCCATCGCCAAGACCTACGGCACGAAGGTCAACGGAACCACCTACAAGACGGGCGCCGGCTACTTCATCAACGGTCAGTTCTGGAAGTGGCGGGAATTCTCGGCCGCGCTGAACCTGCCGGATCGCGTCACGAGCCTCATGCATGCGCAGAACGGGTCGAACATCGTGTTCGCCGCGCGCAACCTGCACCTGTGGACGTCGTTTACCGGCATCGATCCCGAAGCCAACGCCGGCTTGAACGGCAACGAGACGCAGTTCGAGTTCCAGACGGCGGCGGCGCCGACGTATTTCACGCTCCGACTCAACCTCAAGTACTAACCCCATCGAGGACGATCAGATGATGAGATTTCACAGTCGCGCTCGATGGGCGCTGTCAGCGACAGCGCTCTTCGGAGGCGCCCTTGCCTTTGCCGCGTGCACCCGGTTCAAGGACCAGCTCCTCGAGCCGCAGAACCCCGGCTTGATCGACCCGTCTGCCGTCAATTCGCCGGCGTCCGCCATGGCGCTGTACGTCGGCGCCCTTGGCCGCGTGCGGTTCATCGTGGATTGCGGCGGCAACAACGAGTGTCTCTGGGAGGAAGCCGGAGACCTCAGCGACGAATTCCATAATTCGGATTTCCAGAACGTTCGTCAGGATATCGACCAGCGCGCGATCGATCCGAGCAATCCGGAAGTTCCGTGGACCTCGGTCACGCAAAACCGCGGATTCGTCCGTGACGCGATCGGTGCCGTTCGGCAATTCCTGCCCGACAGCACGACACAGATCGGTGAGCTGTACATGGGTCTCGGCATTCTCGAGCTGTCGCTTGCCGAGAATTACTGCAACGGCATTCCCCTCGGCCACACCGATGCGGGCGTCGTCACGTACGGTACGCCGCTCACCGACGCCGAAGTGCTCGACTCCGCGCTCACGCACCTGGATAGCGCACTTGCGACGATTGGCACTCCCGGCAATAGCGACGCGACCTTCATCGCGAATGCCGCAACGATTCTCAAGGCGCGCGTACTCGTCGATCAGAGTCAGTTCGACGCCGCTGCGGCGCTCGTGACGGGCATTCCGTCGAACTACCAGTACCTGTTCGCCACGTCGCCGGCCAAGAGCAGCGATGATCTCGGCATCTGGGTCATCAACAACTCCACCGCTCGTATGACGGTGAGCGACAGCTCGGAAGTCGTGAACGGCACGCCCGTCGTCACGCCGAATGCGCTGCCATTTGCGTCGGCCAACGATCCGCGCGTGCCGGTGAAGAGCGGTGACGACGTCGACCCGAAGGTCGGGCCGGAGGACACGTCCACGCCGATGTTCGTCCAGTTGCTGTACGGCCGCGACGATCCGATCCCGATGGCGTCGGGCATCGACGCTCGCCTCATCGAGGCCGAGGACCAGTTGAACAAGAACAACGCGGTCGGCGATGCCGCGGTGATGACGATTCTCAACACGCTTCGTACGAACCCGCCGCCGATCGGCAGCTATCAGCCCGACGCGATGCCGGCGCTGACTCCGCCCGCAACGCACGACGCGTTGATCACGCTGTTCTTCCGTGAAAAGGCCTTCTGGACGTTTGCTCGCGGTCAGCGGTTGAATGACATGCGCCGCCAGCTCCGCCAGTACGGCCGCACCGAGGCGCAGGTGTATCCGACCGGCCCGTACTTCAAGGGTGGCACGTACGGCAACTCGCTGATGCTCCCGGTTCCGAACAGCGAGGGTCCGAACCCGAACTTCCACGGCTGCCTGGATCAGAACCCGTAATTCGATCGGCTGGTTCGACCGAAACGAACAGCCCGCGTCGCACGACGCGGGCTGTTCGCACATTCGGCGGTTGAATTTCCCGCGTCGTTCCGTATGATCTTCCGGCCCGCATTTCCCTCCGAGGTTCCCGATGTGGCACGCACGAACGCATTTACAAGTGCTCATGGCAGCCGGCCTGCTCGCGCCGGTCGGCGCCGCCGCGGCCCAGCACACTTCGACCGCACCGGCAGTTTCGCTTCCGTCGCTCGGCGCCGCCGACTATGCCCGGTGGGAAACGCTTGGGAATGGCGCGCTCTCGCCCGATGGCAAGTGGGTCGCCTACGACGTTCGGCGGGGTGACGGCACCACCGAGCTGCATTTTCGCGCCGTCAGCTCGACCGACGAGCACACGGCCCGCTCCGGCGGCAATCCACAGTTCTCGCATGACAGCCGCTGGCTGATCTACTCCGTCGCGGCCGACACGGCTCGTCGTGGCGGAAGCCGCGGTGCGCGGGGAGGCGGTGCCGGCGCCGCTGCGCCGGCAAGTCACAACAAGGTTGCCATCGTCGAGCTGGCGACCGGCCGCACCACCACGCTCGACGACATCCAGTCGTTCGAGCTGAGCGGCGACGGCTCGCACGTCGCGCTTCGCCGCTACGGCGTTCAAGGTCGTCGCGGTACCGACGTGATCGTTCGCGATCTGGCGCATGGCACCGACGTCAGCTTCGGCAACGTCGCCGATTTGTCGTGGAGCGACGACGGCAGGCTGCTCGCCATGACCATCGACGTCGACGGGCACACCGGCAACGGCGTCCAGTTGCTGGACGTCTCGACCGGCACGCTCGTGCCGCTCGACGCAAGCGACGACGATTATCGCGCGCTCGCCTGGCGCGACGACAGCCACGATCTCGTCGTGCTGCGGAGCCGTCCCGACAGCGCCTTCGCCGATACGAGCTACACGGCCATCGCCTGGCGCGATCTCGGCGATCGCCAGTCGCGGCAGGTGTACGACTTTGCCGCCGATCAGAGTTTTCCAAAGACGATGCGTGTGACGGCGTATCGCACGCCCGAGTGGTCCGAGAACGGCGCCACCATCTATCTCGGCGTCGCGCCGCGCGATCCGAAAATCGTGCCGGTGCGGCTGGCGCCCGGCGAGCTGCCGCCGGCGCGCGTCGAAGTCTGGCACTGGAAGGATCTGCGCGAGTTCCATCAGCAGCAGGTGCAGGGCGCGCAGGATCGGTCGCGCACGACGCTCGCCGCCTGGCACGTCGGCCCCAACACGCTCGTGCGGCTGGGCGACGACCCGACCGACATCGTGCAGCTCTCGGACGACCGGAGCACCGTGCTCTCGTCCGACGAGAATCCCTACGTGCGCGAGATCATGTCGGGCCGCTCGTATCGCGACGTGTATCGCGTCGATCCGGCAACCGGCCAGCGCACGAAGCTGCTCACGAAATCGGCCTACGGCGCCACGCTCAGCCCGAGCGGCAAGCACGCGCTGTATCAGCAGGATGGCCATTGGTACGCGCTCGATCTCGCCAGCGGTGATCGCACCGATCTCACCGGCAAAATCAAGAGCACGTTCGTCGACATGGAAGACGATCACCCGGTGGCCGAGCGGCGGTCGTATGGTATCGGCGGCTTCACGACTGACGACAAATCGGCGATTCTCTACGATCGATTCGATGCGTGGCTCGTGAATCTCGACGGCTCGAGCGCGACGCGCCTCACGCGCGGCCGCGAAGATTCG
>JAICKA010000111.1 GCA_025928185.1 Gemmatimonadaceae bacterium | reverse complement strand
TGGGGAGACGCCCTGCTCGCGTGGATCACGCGCGTGTGAGCCAACTCTTTCGGCGGATGGATGATCGGAGACCTGTTGCGCAACGAGGGCCCCGGCGGCGCGCTCGCGCGCTTTACCCGTGACCTGACGGCCGACGCCCGCAACGGGCGCCTCGAGCCGGTGCGCTGCAGAGAGCAGGAGGTGTCGCGCGTCATCGACATCCTGCTCCGCCATGGCAAGAACAATCCGACCCTCGTCGGCCCCGCCGGCGTTGGCAAGACGGCGATCGCCGAAGGACTCGCCCAACGGATCGCGTCGGGCGGCGTGCCGCTCAGCCTGCGGACGGTTCGGCTGCTCTCGCTCGATCACGTGGCGCTGCTTGCCGGCACGACCTATCGCGGCCAGTACGAGGAGCGCATTCGCGTCATCGTCGCCGACACGAGCGCGGCCGGCGACGTCATCCTGTTCATCGACGAGCTGCACAATCTCATCGGCCAGGGTACGGCCATGGGCGCCGCGATGGACGCCGCCAACATGCTCAAGCCCGCGCTGGTGCGCGGCGACTTCCGCGTGATCGGCGCCACGACGAGCGACGAATATGAGCGCTGGATCGAGGGCGACCCGGCCCTCGAGCGCCGATTCCAGAAGGTCGTCGTGCGCGAGCTCGGCGTACCGGAGACGATGGAGATTCTCCATGCACGCAAGGAGCGGCTGGAGCGTCATCACAATGTGCTCATTTCGGACGAGGCGTTGCTCGCCGCCGTGTCGCTCACCGACGCCTACGTGACGGACCGCATGCGGCCCGACAAGGCGATCGATGCGCTCGACGAAGCCTGCGCCCATCTCCAGGCGGTCACCGAGTTCTCGCCGGCCACTGAAGCGCTGATTCGCCGCCGCCTCGCCCTGTTGCGCGCGTCCTCCCGGCCGGAACGAGACGACGATGCGCGCGACCGCCAGTCGCAGAACGCGTCGCAATCGCGCGAGCCCTTCAGCGCGCTCGAGCGATTCGGCGCCGAGATCGAAGCGTTGTTCGGCGGAACGCCGGTGCCCGAGCCGGTCGCGGCTCCGGCGGCTGCGCCCGGAACGCGCGGCGACGTCGCGTCATCCGCGCCGTCGGCCCCGCTCAACGAGTCCCTCGCGCCGGTCGAGTCCGAGCTGTCGCGGCGACTGATGGAAGAGGGCGTCGTCATCCGCGGCCACGATGTGGCGCGCGTCGTCGGCCTCATGGCCGGCACGGACGTGCAGTGGGAGCCGAACGCCGCGTGAACGCACGCTCGATCGTCACCCTCATCGCGTCCTCGTCGCTGCTCGTGACCGCGTGCCGTCCGCGCGCGAAGGTCGGCGACGGTCCCTACGCCGACAAGGTCGCCGACGACGTGCCGATGATCGAGAAGGCCATCGGCGTCAAGTTCAAGACTCCGCCGCGCCTCGAGCTGCGCACGCGCGATCAGGTGCGCGAGCTGTTGCTGCAGAAGATGCGCGAGCCCGACGTGCAGCGCGATCTCGCCCACCAGGAGATCACGTACAAGCTGCTCGGCATGCTGCCCGACACGCTGCACCTCGCCGACTTGTTCGTGAAGGTGCTCACCGAGCAGATCCTCGGCTACTACGATCCCAAGACGAAAATCCTCTACGTCGTGCAGGGCGCGCCGGACGATTACGTCGGCATCACGATCATGCACGAGCTGGTGCACGCGCTGCAGGACCAGTACATCAACCTCGATTCGCTCGAGCATCTCACCGGGGACGATGATCGCGCCGCCGCCGTGCAGGCGGTGGTCGAGGGCGAGGCGACGTACGAGCAGGTCTACATCATGGCCGGCGGCTCCGGCAATCTGATCGCGCAATTGCCCGGCGGCTGGGAGAGCATGCGCGAAACGATTCGCGAAGCGCAGACGACGCAACCGATCTTCTCGTCCGCGCCGATGGTCATTCAGGAAACGCTGCTCTTTCCCTACATCAACGGCTCCGAGTTCGTGCGCCGCTTCAAGGCCGCGCGCAAGGGACAATTCCCGCTCGCGGACCTGCCGGTTTCCACCGAACAGGTCATGCACGACTCGGCCTACTTCGCCGCGCACCGCGACGTGCCGAGCACCATCACGCTGCCGCGCGTTTCCGGTATGGTGGACGAGAACGATTTTGGCGAGTTCGGCACGAGACTCTTTCTCTACCAGCATCTCCGCGATCAGGACCGCGCCATCCGCGCCGCCACCGGCTGGGACGGCGATCGCTACGCGCTCGTGAAGACGTCCGGCGGCTACGCGCTCGCCTGGGTGACGGTGTGGGACAGCCGCGTGGACGCGGCCGAGTTCATGTCGGCGATCGACGGCGTCGTGGCAGACCGGTTTCACGTCAAGCCAAAGGTCACCGGCGAGCGCCGTCGCTACGACGCGGACAAGCGGACCATCGAAGTGAACGTCAAGGATGTCGGTGGCCGCCCGGTGGTGCTGTACGTCGACGTGCCCGCGGGCGCGAGCACCGGCATCGTCGATCTCGCCGCGGTGAAGGTCACACCGCGCTGATGGGCGCGCCCCGGTGACTCTCGTGGCCGCACCGCCGCCTCGACCGCGGGCGATGCACATCCCGCACGACGAAGCGACGCGGCAGCGTCAGCTCGACGCCATGAAGCGGCGCGCGACCGCGCTGCTGATCATTGCCACCGCCATCTTCATCGCCGCGACCGCGCTCCAGTCGCACTACGGCTGGCTCGCCATCGTGCGCGCGACCGCCGAAGCGGGCATGGTCGGCGGACTCGCCGACTGGTTCGCCGTCACGGCGCTCTTCCGGCATCCGCTTGGCCTTCCGATTCCGCACACGGCGATCGTGCCCGCGAAGAAGGACCGCGTCGGGCAGACGCTCGGCGCCTTTGTACAACGCAATTTCCTCACGCGCGAGGTGATCGAGCACCGG
Organism: Gemmatimonadaceae bacterium; assembly: GCA_025928185.1. Classification (GTDB taxonomy): domain Bacteria; phylum Gemmatimonadota; class Gemmatimonadetes; order Gemmatimonadales; family Gemmatimonadaceae; genus JAQBQB01. The sequence continues at coordinate 5,070 of JAICKA010000111.1, read as the reverse complement.
CTGCGCAGCATGCACGCGGGCCGCCGCCTCGCCGAGTGGCTTGCCGATCCCGCGAACGCGCGTGCCATCTCGCGCAATGCGGCAGGCGCGCTCAGTTCTGCCGCGCAGATGCTGCGCGATGAAGACGTGCAGGCCGCGATCGACCGCGGGCTCGGCGCGCGCGTTCGCGCCATGCACCTCGCGCCGCTGCTCGGCCGCATTCTCTCCGTGATGACGGAGGACGACCGGCATCAGGAAGTCCTCGACGAGGTCATCCTGCTCGCGTCGCGCGTCGTCGAGGAGAATGGCGACGTGATCCGCACGCGCATCGAGCAGGAGACGCCGTGGTGGATTCCGACGTCCGTCGACGAGAAGATCTTCAAGCGCGTCCTCGGCGCCATCCAGCGGCTGCTCGCCGAGCTGGGCGCGGATCGGTATCACCCGCTGCGCGAGCGATTCGATGCGTCGCTCAAACGCTTCATCGAAAATCTGAACACGTCGCCGGAGTTCGCGGCGCGCGTCGACGGCTGGAAGGAGGAATTCCTCGAGAACGACGCGGCGCGGCGCTTTTCGGCGTCGTTATGGACGGAAGCGAAGGACGCGCTGGCCCGCTACGCCGCCAACCCCGAGTCCGGCGCGCCGAGCGCGATCGACAGCGCGTTGATGACGTTCGGCCGCAAGGCGCTCGAGGACGAGGAGCTGCTGGCGCGCATGGACGAATTCGTCGTCGACATCGCCGTATTTCTCGTCGGTCGCTACCAGGACGAGGTGGCCGACCTCATCTCGTCGACTGTCTCGTCCTGGGATCCCGAGCTGACGTCGCGGCGCGTGGAGCTGGCCATCGGCCGCGACCTGCAGTTCATCCGCATCAACGGAACCGTCGTCGGCGCGCTGGCGGGATTGGTCATCTATTTGCTGTCGAGGCTACTGTCCTGAGTGGCCAAAGATGGACCGAATTTAGACGCTCAAGCATCGCGGAGCGCGGCCGTAATATCGACCCGCGTCGCGCGGATCGCGGGAACCAGCATTCCTGCAAACACAGCAGCTATCAGGACACCTGCTGCACCTCCTAACACGAGCGGCGTTGCCGCTGTTGTGGCCAAGACAGTTGATTGAAGAAACTTCTCGAGGACAAGCGCGCCACAGACGCCCGCTAAGACGCCTGCAACGCACAGCTGCGTTGCGCGCTCAATGATCACGTATACAACTCGCCAACGCTGGCCGCCGAGGGCGAGGCGAATGCCAACTTCATGCGTGCGCCGCGCCGCCACGAAAGCGACGCTCCCGTAGACACCGACGGCGGCGAGCAGCAGACCGAAGATCGCGAACAGCTCGAGGGCGACTGCGCTCATTCGGCGCGCCGTCAACTCATTATCCAGAGTGGCAGTCATTGACTGAAAGGGAGCGGCGGGACGCCCAGTGACGTTACGAACAACCTGTTCTGCAGTAGGTAGAACTCTGCTGTCTGAACGGAGTCGCAAATACAGCGAGGCGTTGGCGTGATACAGCTTGCTCTGCTGCAATGGTCGGTACACCATAGGCCAATGTCGCTGAGCCAATTCGCCGCGCTCGGCGTCCTCCGCGACACCAATCACAGTCACAGATTCGAGACCAGTTGAGCTATCACCGACGGCAATCCTCCGCCCGAGCGGGTTGAGGCCAGGCCATAGAGCATCGGCCGCCGATCGGTTAACGATCGCTACCAGTGGCGCACCCGCGTTATCGGCGGATCCGAAGGCCCGACCTGCGAGAAGCGGCGTACCAAAGGTGCTGAAGTAGTTGGGGTCTACCGCCTTCACTGCAGGCAGAAGACGCGTAGGCGTGGTACGACCGAGTGGCCTCACGATGGCGGGGTGCATAGCACTCCGGTGCTCGAGAGTTACCGACAGCACACCCGGAAGGGCCTCCAGGCGCGAGCGGACTGCGGCCGCCATCGCACCGAACGCGGCCGGATCTTGCGATTGGCCGGCTGCTCCTGACAGGTACTCTTGGTAAAGGTGTTCTGGCGCAAAGCCCAAATCGGCATACCTGAGCTCGAGATAATCTTGACTCAGCAGGCTCGCGCCTGCGAGAACTGTCAACGCTAGGGCGATCTGTAAACCGACGGCAAGTTCAGAAAGACGTGACGCGGATTGGCCCAGTTCAGGCGTGGCCGTTCTCAAGGTCGATCCGACGTCGATTGATCGTATTCGTGCCTCGGCCGCAACCGCAATTGCGACTGCGATGAGAATGGAAATACAGAGCACGAATTCGAGTACGTGCGCGTCGAGCCGTACGGCAAGGCCAGCTGCATCGGTTGAGAACCACAGGGGCGCAAAGCCAATCCCCAAAGTGGCAACGAGGATTCCGAACGCTCCGCCCCCGAGACTGACGCACAGAGATTCGGCAAAGAACTGACGCTTGAGTGTCAAGCCATCAGCACCCAACGCGCGTCGGATCGCGAATTCCTGCTGCCGTGCAAGCGTCCGGCTGACGAACACCCCCCCCACGTTGAGCACTGCAATGAGCAGCACCAGCAGGGTTATTACGAAAAGGGTAAACCGAGCGCCGCCGAGCGGCATCGTCAACCGTCGACGCAGTGGGACGACAGCAGCGCTCCAGTCGTGGTACGACCGCGGGTCACTGAGCTGGAGCTGCGAGGACAAGGTTTTCAACTCGGCGTCTGCAGCGCGAAGCGAACGGCCAGCCTTCAGTCGGCCGACTACGGTCAAGAGACGATCCGTCGCTGACCCTTCAGCTAGCCGAAGCGGCGTCCAAATCGCGGCCTCGGCGCCGAACTGAAAATCTTTTGGCAGTATTCCGATAATCGTGACCCGTCCGCCCCGCGCGGTCGCAATCGACTGCCCGAGGATCTGTCGGCTTGCGCCAAAGCGCGACTGCCAAAAGGCGTAGGAAAGCAACGCGACCTGGCCTGCACCTGTTGCGGTATCAGCGGCAACAAAGTCACGCCCGGCGACTGGCTGCACTCCCAGTAGTCGAAAGAAACCCGGAGAGACTGCAGCGCTGGGGAGCGTCTCACGCACATCGTCATGCGCCCAAGCGAAGTCGCCGGTCGCAACGGCGTTCACGGCCTCGATTGTGGTCGATCTGGCTGCCCAGTCGCGAACAGTCGGCGGCGAACTCAGGAAGTCACACCGTGAACACATCTCAAAATTTGGTGGTGTGACCTCCGCCAGCCACACCAGTCGGTCTGCATCGCGAAACGGGAGTGATCGAAGGTCGATCGCCTCGATAACGCTGAACACTGTGGTGCTGGCGCCGATGCCGAATCCCAGTGATAGAATCGCGATCGCAGTGAAGGCGGGACGCCGAGCGAGGCCACGAACCGCAACATGTATCTCTCGCCCTAGGCTACCCAGCGCTCTGGTCCATTGCGCTCTCGGCTCAGCTTCGGCCAACGCCGCCGTCTCAGTAGGCATGCTGTCCCTCGCCGACAATTGGATCGTTGAATAGTTGGCGGACGCTCGCCGCTCTTTCTGTAGGATTTGATCTTCGGACCGCGAATAGATTGCCATCGCCGACAATGGTCAAGAGTCGAATTGCGTAACAATCCGCTCTCTGCGCGTGGACCCGGAGCGCCTATCACCGTCTCGGCAGCGAAGACACGATAAATGCTCGAGGTAAGGCCCCGGCAGCTATCTCGCGTCGCCATTGCGTCTGGCATGCGGCTGACTGATCCAAGATCGCCTCGTTCTGGACGAGGAAAATCCCCGCGCGATGCCGCTGCGTGCTGCAACAGATCAACGCGCAGTACCATCGCGGTTCGCGACGGCGGCCGAGCTCTGCGTTGACGAGCACCGGCGGCGTCGCCCAAGTGCGCTGGGCGTTCGGTCACGCCCTCCACGACGCTTGGCGGGTCACGTCGAATCACTTCCTACGTGCCACGTCGCGAACTAAAGAGTCAAGCAACGCAAATGGCGGTCTGCCGTCGAACCGTATGTTATCTACGAAGATCGTCGGAGTTGACCTGATGCCTAGTGGACTGTAATTGAAGTTCGTGGTGCAGTGATGCGGCGCTTGATATTGGAGTAGGCCCACTGAATGGGTTGGCACGTCTTGTTGTGGGCGCGGATGTACTGCATGAGCTTGCGGCGGAGGTCGGCGGTCGAGGTGAAGATGCCGCGGGCGATCATGTCGCGTTCGATCTTCGCAAACCAGAGTTCCACTTGATTGAGCCACGAGCTATAGGTCGGGGTGTAGTGGATCGTGACGCGCGGGTGGGCGACGAGCCACTCCGCGACGCCTTTCGTCTTATGCGCCGAGAGATTGTCCGCGATGATGTGAATGGTCCGTCGTTTCGGCTGCCCGGCCACGAGGCGATCGAGAAAGCGGAGGAAGGTGGCACTGGTGTGGCGCTCGGCCGTCATGCCCTCGACCCGGCCCGTCCCGACCTCGAGCGCGGCGTAGAGCGAGAGGGTGCCGTTCCGTTTGTACTCGAAGCCGTGCCGTTCGGCGCGGCCGGGCGAGAGCGGCAGCACGGGATCCAGCCGATCGAGCGCTTGAATATGCGATTTCTCATCGACCGAGAAGACGACCGCGTTGGCGGGGGGCTTGAGATAGAGGCCGATCACGTCCGCCGCCTTGCGCTCGAAGTCGGGATCATCACTCGTGACGTAGTGCTCGAGGCGATGCGGCGCGAATCCAGCGCGTTGCCACACGCGGTGCACCGTGCCATGACTGACATTCCCGATCGCCTGGGCCATGCGTCGCGTCGTCCAATGGGTGAACGGCGCCGGCGGCGACTCCTGCGTTTTCGCGAGAATCTTCGCCTCGAGCCGCGGATCCAAGCGATCGGGCCGACCGCTGCGCGGGAGATCGCCCAAGGCCGGCAGGCCGCCGTGCAGCACGCGCTGCTTCCAGCGCGCGATGTACGCATCGGTCACGCCGAGCCTCGTCCCGATCGCCGCGTACGACTGGCCATCGGCCAGGGCGAGAATCACGCGGGCGCGTCGCGCGAGTCCCGCAGAAATCGTCGTGGCCCGCAGCATCCCGGTCAGGATCGCGCGCTCGTCGTCGGACAGCCGGAGGTCCATCGTGGCAGTAAACATGCGCCACGGCACTGCAAGATGGATGCTATCATTAATTCATTTA
>JAICKA010000266.1 GCA_025928185.1 Gemmatimonadaceae bacterium | reverse complement strand
GTCGCGTCGAGGGTCTGCGGTGAAACGATCGGTCGCGCGGTGCGAATGGAATCCCGTCGGCGTGCCACCGCCAGCGAATCAAAGAACTCGCGTGAGGAATCACTCAGGCGCGGCGCGCCGACTTCCTGGACTGGCGCGATGGCCGTTTCCGGCTGATACCGCGGCCCCATGGTGCACGCCGCGGCACCGAGCACGAGCGCCAGCCCGAGCGCGAGATGACGGCGCGGCGTCATGCGTCCTCCATGGCAACCGGGCGTGCGTGCGGTGCCGCCAGCGACGGAGCGGTTGCCGTTGCCGCCGCGGGCGGGCCGCCGCGCCGGCCTTCCGCCAACCCGCGCACGATGCGGAAGAACAGCGGAATGAAGAAGATGCCGATCGACGTGGCGATGAGCATTCCCGAAAACACGCCCGTGCCGATCGAGTGGCGGCTCGCCGCTCCGGCGCCGGATGCGATCATCAGCGGCAGCACGCCGAGGATGAACGCGAGGGACGTCATGAGAATCGGGCGCAGCCGCTCGCGCGCCGCTTCCACCGCCGCTTCGCGGATGCTCATGCCGTGCGAGCGCAAATCGTTGGCGAATTCCACGATCAGGATCGCGTTCTTTGCCGCGAGGCCGACCACCGTGATCAACCCGACCTGGAAATAGATGTCGTTCGGCTGATGCCGCACCCAGATGCCGAGCAGCGCCCCGAGCACGCCGAACGGAATACCGAGCAGCACGGCGAAGGGAATCGACCAGCTCTCGTATTGCGCCGCAAGCACGAGAAACACCATCACGAGGCCGAGCGCGAACACGAGCGCCGCATCGCCGCTCGACGCACGTTCCTGGAACGATTCGCCGGAGTACGACACGCCGAGTCCGGATGACGCGAACTGCGTCTGAATGAGCTGGTCGACCTGGTCGAGCAGCTCGCCGGAGCTGTGGCCTGCTTTCGGCGCGCCGGTGAACTGTGCGGACGTGAATCCGTTGAAACGCGAGATCACCGTGGGCGCGCTGCGGAAGCTGGTCGTCGTCAGCGCGGCGACGGGCACCATCTGATCGTTGTTGCCGCGGACGTACAGTCGGCCAATGTCGCTCGGCGACTGGCGGTACGGCTCCGCCGCGGTCGCCTGCACGCGGTAGGTTTTGCCGAACAGATTGAAGTCGTTGATGTAGAGCGACGAGAGAAACGCCTGCATCGTGGCGAACAGGTCGGTGAGATTGACGCCGCGCGCCTTTGCGGCGGCGCGATCGACCGTGACGAATACTTGCGGCACGTTGGCGCGGAACGAGGAGTTGAGGCCGCCCGATGCGGGCAGCTGGTTGACCGCCTGCCGGAATTCATCGACGTGCTGCGCGAACTGGCGTATGTCCTGACCGTTTCGATTCTGCAGATTCAGCTCGACGCCGGCTGTGACTCCGAGCCCGGGCACCTCCGGCAGATTGAAGCCGAACGCCACCGCGTCGCGCATGCCGAACAGCTTCATGTTCACGCGGGCCGCGACCGAGTCGAGCGCATCATGCGCCGAGCGCTGGTCCCACGGCTTGAGGCTGAGAAAGATCGTCGCACCGTTCGTGGCGTTCGATTGGCTGAGCAGGTCGAGGCCGACGAGCGCGACGATGTTCTCCACCGCCGGTTCGGCGCGCAATACCTTCTCGATGTTCGCGACGGTGACTTGCGTGCGTTGCAGCGATGCCGCGTCGGGCAGCTGAACGGCGAACGCCATCACGCCCTTGTCCTCGGTGGGAATGAAGGCGGTCGGAATCGAGCGCCAGAGCACGCCGGCGAGCACCAGCACCACGGCGAACGCGCCGAGCCACGCCGCCGGACGGCGAAGCACGGAGCCCACCGCGCCGGTGTAGCTGCGCGTGGCGCGCGCCATCATCCGGTTGAACCAGCCGAAGAAGCCGCTGGTGTGCGCTTCGTTGGACTCGGTGAGCAGCAGCGCGCACAGTGCGGGTGTGAGCGTGAGCGCAACGATGCCCGACAGCACGACCGCGATGACGATCGTGACCGCGAACTGCTTGAAGAACGCGCCCGTCACGCCGCCGATGAACGCGACGG
>JAICKA010000068.1 GCA_025928185.1 Gemmatimonadaceae bacterium | reverse complement strand
GTCTCGCCGTAATCGTCGCTCTCGTAGACGTACGGCGTGAAGTCGTTGCTCCGGTGACCATCGAACGTGGCGTAGATCGTCCCTTCGTGCGCGTTCGAGAATGAGACTTTGCTCACGTATGTCGTGTCGGGCACGCCGGGAAAGCGTTCGGTCTTGTGCCAGGTTCTGCCGCCGTCGCGCGTCACCTGAATCAGGCCGTCGTCAGTGCCAGCGACGAGCAGCCCCGCCTTGAGCGGCGACTCGTCGAGGCTCGTGATGTTCCCGAATTCCGCCGTGCCCTCATTGCGGCCGAGCGCCGTGCTGTCGGGAATCGCGCCGCGCATCGGCAGCTTCTTCCAGTCGATGTCGCGCGTGAGATCGGGGCTGATCGTCTGCCAGGTGTCGCCGCGATCGTTGCTGCGGAAGAGATAATTCGCCGCGATGTACACCGTCTTCGGGTCGTGCTTCGACGGCAGAATCGGCGCGCTCCAGTTGTAGCGATGCTTCTCGCCCGGCGCGGGCACCGGCTTGATGTTCTTCTCCTCGCCCGTGCGCAAATCGAACCGCACCACGCCGCCGCTCTGCATCTCGGCGTAGATGAGATTGCGATCGAGCGGATCGGGCACGGCAAAGAACCCGTCGCCGCCATGCAGCCGATACCACTCGGCGCCCGTCGGACCGTAGCTGTTGCGCGTGCGGCTCGGGCCGCACCAGGTGAAGTTGTCCTGCAGACCGCCGCAGACGTTGTAGAACGGTTGCGCGTCGTCGACCGCGACCGTGTAGAACTGCGCGGCGACGAAATTCTCCGAGTGACTCCACGTCTTGCCGCGGTCCCACGAGATGTTCAAGCCGCCGTCGTTGCCGAGGATCATCTGGTCCGGCGCGTCGGGATTGATCCACAGCGCATGATGATCGCCGTGCACGCCCGGTCCGGTGCCCCACGCGCTCCACGTCTTGCCGCCGTCGTACGACTCCTGCGAGCTGGCGCCGAGGCGGATGACGTGCTCCGGATCGGCGGGGTCGCAGCGCACCTGGCTGTAGTACCACGCCGTGCCGTCGGTGCCGTTCATGTGGTGCCACGACGCACCGGCGTCTTCGGAGCGATAGAGACCGTTCTGATTGCCCTTGGCGTGCACGATCGCGTACACGGTGGCGGGCTTCGCGCGGCACACGGAGAGGCCGATGCGTCCGACGTCGCCGGTCGGCAGACCGTTCGTGAGCTGCGTCCACGTCTTGCCGGCATCCGTCGTCTTGTAGATGCCGCTCTCCGGGCCCGCGGGCAGGAAGCCGTACTCGCGCCGCTCGCGCTCGAGTGCGGCAGCGTAGAGCACGTCGGGATCCGACGGATCCATCACGATGTCGGTGAAGCCGGTGTACTTGCTGATGGATTTCGTGTTCGTCCAGGTTTTGCCGCCATCAGTAGTCTTGTATAGGCCGCGGTCTCCACCCGGCGCCCAGAGCGGCCCGAGCGCGGCGACGTAGACGACGTCCGGATCGCGCGGATCGATGACGATGCGGCCGATGTGCTGCGAGTGCGGGAGCATCGCCTTGGACCACGTCGCGGCGCCGTCGGTCGATTTGTACACGCCGGTACCCCACGACGAGCTGCGCATGTTGTTCGGCTCGCCCGTGCCGACCCAGAGCACGTCGGGGTCGGACGGCGCGACGGCAACCGCGCCGACGCCGCCGGTGCGCACCGAGTCGAACACCGGCGTCCACGACACGCCGGCGTTGGTCGAGCGATACACGCCGCCCGTCGCGGCGCCGATGTAGATGACGGTTCCGATGTGCCCACCGTGCGCCGCCTTGGAGTTGTCGGCGACGGCGATGTCGACGATGCGGCCGCCCATGTGCGCGGGGCCGATCGAGCGGAAGGTGAGGGCGCGCGCGAGGACGGAGTCCGGCGGAAGCGCGATGTCGCGGGCGCTGCTGGTCGTGCTGCTCGAGACGAGTGACGACGTGGCGCGTTGCGCGAGCGTGGTCGATGCGGAGCCGGCAAGCAGCGCGAGCGCCGCGGCGAGGGAGGAGCCGTGTCGGGGCATGGAAGCGGGAGAGAGGTCTGGGAAGTCTACGCGGGGGACGCCCGCGCCGCTGGCGCGACAAGGGCCGCGGCCGCGCAACGCGTATAGTAGGTCGCGTACTCATCCCGAAGGGCACGCTTGAGGATCTTGCCGGTGGTCGTCTTGGGCAGCGCGTCGACGAACTCGATGGCGTCAGGCAGCCACCATTTGGGGAAGCTCGGCGAGAGAAAGTCGCGGAGCGAGTCGGGCGTGCACGTCCGGCCCTCGCGCCGCACGACGATCGCCACCGGCCGCTCATCCCAGTGCGGGTGCGGCACTCCCACCACCGCCGCCTCGAGCACCGCCGGGTGCGCGGCAAGCGCGCTTTCGAGCGCGACGGAGCTGACCCACTCGCCGCCGGACTTGATCACGTCCTTGGCGCGATCGACGATGCGGATATAGCCGCGGGGATCGATCGTCACGATGTCGCCGGTGAGGAACCAACCGTCGTCCGTGAACCGGTCGGCGGTCTCCGGCGCATTGTAATAGCTCGCGGCGACCCAGGGGCCGCGCACCTCGAGCTCTCCCATCGACGTGGCATCCCACGGGACGAGACCCGCGTCGTTGCGCGCGCGAATCTCGATGAGCGGCACCGGCCAGCCCTGCATCGCTCGGTACGCGAGCTGCGTGTCGGCGTCGGCCTGCTGCAGCTCTTCCGTAAGACGCGCACAGCTGCCGAGCGGCGACGTTTCGGTCATGCCCCAGAGATGGATCATCGGCGCACCGAACCGCTGCTCGCAGCCGCGCAGCATCGCCGGCGGGACGGCCGTGCCGCCGGATGCCGCCGCACGGAGCGCCGAGACATCGTACGCTCCCGGGTGACGATCGAAGAATTCGAAGACGGCGGTCCACACCGTCGGCACGCCGAACGCGACGGTCACGCGCTCGCTCGCCAGCAGCTCGAGCAGGCTGGCGGGATCGAGGCGCGGGCCGGGCAGCACCTGCTTCGTACCGCACATCAGCGCAGAGTAGGGCGTTCCCCATGCATTGGCGTGGTACATGGGGACGATCGCCATCGCGGTGTCGCTTTCGCGCATCAGATCGATGTCGGCCAGCCCGAGGCCGAGCGCGTGCAGCACGATGGACCGATGGGTGTAGACGACGCCGCGCGGTTTGCCGGTGGTGCCCGACGTGTAGCACATCGCGGCGGCCTGCCACTCGTCGAGCGGCGCGTCGAAGTCGTGCGGCGATGCGCCTGCAATGAGCGTTTCATAATCGATGTCGACCGGGCGCGTCGCAGTGTCCGCGGGCGGAGCGCCGACGACGATCACGTGCTCGATCGTCGACACGCGGTCGCGGAACTTTTCGAACACACCGAGCAGCACGGCGTCGACGATGACGACGCGCGCGCCGGCGTGCTGCGCGATGAACGCCAGATCGTCCGGGTGAAGCCGGATGTTCAGCGTGTGCAGCACGGCGCCCATCGACGGCACGCCGTAGTACACCTCGAGGTGCTGATGGTGATTCCAGCAGAAGGTCGCGACCCGGTCGCCGGGGTGGACGCCGAGCGCCTGGAGCGCGCCGGCGAGACGCCGAGCGCGGTTGAGCAGGACGCCGTAGGTCGTGCGGTGGATCGACCCATCGGGTTGCCGGTCGACGATCTCCTTGCGGGCGTGCAGCGTTTCGGCGCGCCGGACGAGCGAGGGGACGGTGAGCTGATAATCCATCATCAGGCCGCGCATCGGCATCCTCGAGGGTATGAGAATTCCCTAGAGATGCAGGACGTCGCGGACGGCGTCAATCCACTCAGATTTCCTGGGGCGGGGCCGGGTTCACCCCGGCGCGTGCCCCGTCCCCGGCCCGGCCTCCGCTCGCCCGGTGAGCTGGTCCCCGATCGCCGCGATCAGAATCACGACCCCCAGCGCGACCTTCTGCACGTACGGATCGACGTTGGCCAAATTGAGCCCGTTCGTCAGCACGCCGATGAACACGGTGCCCCAGAACGTGCCGACGATCGTGCCGCGCCCGCCGGCCAGCGACGTGCCGCCGACGACCACCGCCGCGATCACGTCCAGCTCGTACTGCAATCCGGAATTCGGCACGCCGGCGCCAAGCCGCGAGGCCAGCGTCAGGCCGCCGAGGCCGGCGAGGATGCCGTTGAGCAAATACACATAGAAGATGACGCGCTGCGTGTCGACGCCGGCGAGCCACGACGCTTCCGGGTTGCCGCCGATGGCATAGATGCGCCGGCCGAACACGGTGCGCCGCAGCACGAACGCGCCGACGAGCATCACCGCCGCCATCACGTACACGGGGGCCGGAATGCCGAACGGCACCGACCGGCCGATCAGCCCGAAGCTGTCCGGCAGATTGCCGATGCTCCGCCCGCCGGAGACGATGAACGCCGCGCCGCGCGCGATGGTCAGCATCGCCAGCGTGGCGATGAACGGCTGCACGCGCAGGTACGCGACGAGCGAGCCGTTCACCACGCCCGTGATCGCGCCGACGATCAGTGCGACGACGATCGGCAGCGCGATCGACGACGTCCAGTGCGCCGCCGCCATCGCTCCCGCGACACCCGTGAGTGCGACGACCGAGCCGACCGAGAGATCGATGCCTGCCGTGAGAATCACGGCCGTCATCCCGACGGCGAGCACGCCCGTCACCGCGATGCTCAGCGCGATGTTGATCGCGTTGGCGAAGCTGCCGAAGCCCGGAGCGATTGACGCGAAGACGATCGCTTCGACGATCGTCGCGAGAATGAGGATGTAGTCGGCGGCCCGCTGCCAGCCGCGCTCCGTCCGCCCCGACGTTGCGGCGACGTCCGAGCTCATGCCGCCGACTCCGGCAGCGGCTGCCCCAGGATGAGCGCCGCCACGCGCTCGGCGCTCGCGTCGGCGTGTGAGAGTTCTCCAACAATGCGCCCGCCGCGCATGGCGATCAGCCGGTCGGCCATGCCGATCGCTTCCGGCAGATCGGACGAGATCATGAGAATCGCCGCGCCTTCAGCGGCCAGTCGCCGCATGAGCGTATAGATCTCGGCGCGCGCCCCGACATCGATGCCGCGCGTCGGCTCGTCGAACAGAAACACGCGCGCGCCGGCGAGCAGCCACCGCGCCACGCCGACCTTCTGCTGATTGCCGCCGCTCAACTGGCGCACCGGCTTCTCGATCGTCGGCGACTTCACGGCCAGCGCCTCCGTCCACCGCACGACTTCGCGCCGCTCGGCCTTTGCGTCGATGATGTTGGCGCGGGCGCGCGCGTCGAGTGACGACAACGCCACGTTCTCGCGAATGCTCGCCGGCAGCACGAGTCCCTGCCGCTTGCGATCTTCCGGCACGAGCGCCAGGCCGCGCGCGATCGCCTCGCGCGGATGCCGCGGCGCGTACGGCTGGCCGTCGAGCAGCATGCGTCCACTCGTGATACGCGACGCGCCGTAGATCGCTCGCGCCAGCTCCGTGCGTCCCGCGCCGACGAGCCCGACGAGTCCCACGATCTCGCCGCGCCGCAGCGTGAGCGAGGCGTCGTGCACGCCCGGCGCCGACACGTGCTCGAGCCGCAGCACGTCGTCGCCCGGCGGTGTCGTCGCGGCCGGATACGTCTCGCTCAATTCGCGGCCGACCATCAGCCTCACGATATCGTCGCGACGCAGCTGCCCGAGCGGCCGGCTGTCGACGAGCCTTCCGTCGCGCAACACCGTCACGCGATCGGCGATCAGATCGATCTCCTCGAGGCGATGCGAGATGTAGACGATCGCCACGCCTTCGGCGCGGAGCTGCCTGATCACGGCGAACAGGCCCTCGATCTCTTCATGCGCGAGGATAGCCGTCGGCTCGTCCATGATCAGCACGCGGGCGTTCGACGCGACGGCTTTCGCGATCTCGGTCATCTGCCGCGCCGCGAGCGGGAGCCGTTCGACGAGCGTGTCGACGTGCAATTGCCGCTGGCCGAGGCGGTCGAGCACCGCGCGCGCCGTGCGATGGCGCGCCGCGCGATCCACCACGCCGCCGCGCTGCGGCTCGGCGCCGAGCGTGACGTTCTCGGCGACGCTCATCGCGGGAACGAGATTCAGCTCCTGGTGGATCATGCGAATGCCGAGCGCCTGCGCGTCGCGCGGGCTGCGGAAGCGCGCCGGCGTGCCGTCGACGATGAGCATTCCCTCATCGGGCTGGATCGAGCCGGAGAGAATGCCCATCAGCGTGGATTTTCCGGCGCCGTTCTCGCCGGCGACCGCGTGCACTTCGCCGCCGCGCACCGTGAGATCCACGCCGTCGAGCGCGACGACGCCCGGGTAGCGCTTGACGAGCGATGTCGCGACGAGCTCGACGGGCCCGCTCGCCGGCATCGACGAGGTCAGTGCGAGGCGCCGGCCGCGGTCGTGGCGGCGGCGGCGGCGTGCAGCGAATCGGCGGTGACGATCTTCACCGGCACGGCGATTTTCGCGGGTGGCGTCTGGCCGGCGAAGTACTGCGCGATGGCGTCGATCGTCTTCTGGCCGATCAATTCGGGCTGCTGCGCGACGTCGGCCTTGAGCTGGGTGCCGCCGGCGATCGCCTTCTGCGCCTCAGGTGCGGCGTCGTAGCCGACGATGATGAGAGAAGTCTTCTTGCCGGACTGCGCGGCCGAAAGTGTGCCGAGTGCCGACTCGTCGTTGATGGCGAAGATGGCGCGCACGTTGGGATGCGCCTGGAGCAGATCGTCCGCCGCCTTGAGGGAGCGATCGCGCACGCCCGAGCCGTCGAGCGACGCGACGAGGTGAATCTTCGGGTGCGACTTGAGCCCGTCGGCGAAGCCCTGCTGCCGGTCGATGGTCGTCTGGACGTCGTTCTCGCCGATCACGCCGACATCGCCCGAGTCGCCAATGGCCTTGGCGATGTACTCGGCGGCGAGCTTGCCGCCGGCGATGTTGTCGGAGGCGACGTGCGAGACGACCTGCCCCTGCTGCGCGGCGATGTCGGCGGTGAACACGGGAATCTTTGCCGCGTTGGCTTTGTCGATCGCCGGGCCGATGCCCTTGGTATCGACCGGGCAGACCACGATGGCGTCGACGTGCTGCACGATGAAGTTGTCGATCTGCGACTGCTGCTTCGCCAGATCGCGGTCGCCGGAGGTGAGGATGATGCTGTAGCCATGCTGGGCGGCGGCTTTGCGGAGGCCCTGCTCGAGCTCGCGGTAGAACTCGTCCTCGCGGGTGAGGAGGGTGACGCCGATGGTCTTCGAGGACGCGCCGTGATCCGCGCCAGCCTTGCTCTTGCAGCCGGCGATGCCGATCAGCGCAGTGAACGTGAGGAGCTCGAGAAGACCTGCGGCGGTTTTGGTCGTGAAGGGAGTGCGTGTCACGATCGAGGTGGCGTGAGGAAATCGTGAAGCCCGCGTTGGGCGCGATCGGCTAGAACGTTACATCCTTGCGGTCCGCCGCGCGACCGGTGACTCCGTCGCCGAGAGGCGCATCCGCTCGTGTGCTCGACGGACGCCGCGAGCGCTTCGGATGCATATCGCGGGTGGTGGCGAGCGAGACGCAGCGCTACGATATTCGGGTCCGGAGTCGAACGCTGATTGACTTGCACATCGGAGCGCCTGCGATGCGGGGCTACGCTGAGCGACTGTGGTTCGACATCTCGCATTCCTTTCGCGCCCTTCGGCGTTCCCGAAGCTTCACCGCCGTCGTGCTCGCGACGCTCACGCTCGGCATCGGCGCGAACGCATCCGTGTTCGCCGTGCTGAATCGGCTCCTGCTCCAGGCGCCGCCCGGCGTCGAGCATCCGGATCAGGTGCGACGCGTGCACGACCGGTTCACCGTCGCGATGACACACAATGTGCTCGCGCGCGACGCGTTCTCGTTTGCCGAAGTCGACGCCGTGCGCCGCGCCCTCTCGGACCAGAGCGTCGCGGGATACGCACTGCTTCATGACGGGGTCGACCTCGGGACCGGCTCGCGCGAGCTTGGCGTCACGTCCATTGTCGGCGACTATTTCCGGACGCTCGATGTGCGTCCGGCGATCGGCCGCCCGTTCAGCCCAGCCGAATTCGGCCGCGACGGTCCGGCCCGAGTGGCGATCATCAGCGATCGGGTGTGGCGCACCGACTTCGGCGCGAGCCCAGCGGCGCTCGGCCGTACGATCCACGTTGCCCAGCAGCCGTTCACCGTGATCGGAATCGCGCCGCCGGATTTTCGCGGCGTCGACCTCGAACCCGCCGACGTGTGGATTCCGTTCAATGCGGCCGGCGACTCGATCGACCGGGGTCGTCAGTTCAGCAACGTGATGGATATGCGATTGACGCTGCTGGTCAACGTTGCCAGCGCGGGGGGACAGCTTGCTGAAGAGCGCGTGAGTCGTGCGATCAACGCGCTCGACATCGTCGGTGATGACGGGGCGATCGTGTCGCTCGCGCCGCTCGCCGACGCGCTCCGGCCGCAATCGGGAACGGCGACCGGCACGGTGCTGCGCGATCTGCAGGGCGCCGCACTGGCGATTCTGCTCATTGCCGTCGCGAACGTGACGGCATTGCTGCTGATGCGAGTCGCCGAGCGGCGGCGCGAGCTGGCGATCCGGACCGCGCTCGGCAGCTCGCGTGCGCGGATCGCCGCACAGCTCATATCCGAGTCGACGATGCTCGCGATCGCGGCGTCGGCGCTGGCGCTGCTGGTGTCGTATTGGGCGTCGATCGCTCTCCGACACTTGCTCCTGCCCGACATCGATCAGCAGCTGGCGCTGGTGAACTGGCGTGTCGTCGTGGCGACGATCGTCGGAGCGGTCGCGATCGGCGCGTTCATTGGAGTTCTCATATCGCTGCTCGCGAGAGACGACGCCGTATCCGACGCGCTGCGCACCGGCGGGTTGACGACCTCGCGCGGCGGGTCGCGCGTGCGGGAAGGGATGCTGGTGGTTCAGATCGCGCTCTCGATCGTGCTACTCGCGGCGGCGGCCATGTTCGTGCGGAGCTTTCAGCATGTGGCGTCGATCAACATCGGGTACGATGGCCACGACGTGCTGATCGCGTCGATCGAAAATGGGCGCCCGGGCGACCCGCAGATCGCGCCTCTCGTTCGGGCCGCCAGCGATCCGCTCGGGCGCATCCCTGGCGTCGAGTATGCCGCCGCCAGCTCGGCCTTGCCACTCCTGGAAGTGGAGTCGACCCCCTTGTTTCTCCCCGGCCGCGACTCCGTGCCGAGTATGGCGTACATGATGACTGCAATCACCGCAGTATCAGGCGACTTTTTCGATGCGTTGGGGCTACACCTTCTGAGTGGTCGCGCTCTGAATCGTGGTGATCGGGACGGCACTGAGCCCGTCGTACTTGTCAGCGCGCTGATGGCAAAGCGATTCTGGCCTGGGCAGAATCCGCTACGCCAGTGCCTGATCGTCGGAGCGCGCACGGGTCTTTGTCGACGCGTGGTCGGCGTGGTCGAGGATGTGCACTCGATGCATCTCATCGAGCGTCCAACGATGCGCGCCTACCTTCCGATCGCACAGAGCACGGGACTGTTGGGCATGCCGCGCATAATAGTCCTCCGCACCGAGCCGGGCGCAACACGGCGTGTGAGCGCGTTCGCCCAGCAACTGCTCGATCGTTCCGCGCCCGCTGGCTACCACTGGCAAGTCGAGCCATTCTCCGACCTCCTCGCGCCCGAGCTGCATCCGTGGCAGACGAGCGCCTCGCTGTTCGCCGCGCTCGGCCTGCTCGCGCTGTGCATCGCCGCCGTCGGGATCTACGGTACCGTCGCCTACGCCGCCCAACAGCGGACGCGCGAGATCGGCATTCGCCGCGCGCTCGGCGCCCGTCGCGACCACATTGTCGCAGTCGTGATGCTACGCGTCATCCAGGTGGCGGCGTGTGGGGTCGTCCTCGGCTTGGCAATCGTTGCCGTCAGCGGACGCGCCCTCGTGTCCCTCCTTTACGGCGTCTCGCCGTACGATCCGGCCGCGCTGCTCGGCGCCGTCGTCGCGCTCATGCTCGCGAGCGGCCTGGCGTGTGTCGTGCCCGTGCGGCGCGCCATCCGCACCGATCCTACCATCGCGCTCGCCGCCGAGTGACACCGGCGTCCCGCGCCACGGCTTGGCGCGTTGATACTTTCCCCGGCAAACCGTAGGTTGACTCACGCGCGTTCCGCGCGTCCACATCGCCACAACCCGCTCGGCTTCGAAGGGATCTTCACCATGCGTCTCGTGACCTCGACGACGTTCGCCGTGGCGCTCTGCGCCGCGACCGCCGTGCTCGCTCCCGTCCACGCGCAAGCGCCGCACGCTGCACCGCAAGCAACGCCACCAGCGGCGCCGTCGCTGTCCAGCGGCGCTCCGCTCGCCGCGCCCGATCTCACGAAGACGCCGACGCTCTACACCGTCGGCTATGCCCACCTCGATACCGAGTGGCGGTGGGAGTATCCGCAGGTGATCGACGAGTACCTGCCGAATACCATGCACGACAACTTCGTGCTGTTCGAGAAGTATCCGGACTACGTGTTCAACTTCAGCGGCGCGAATCGCTACCGGCTGATGAAGGAGTACTGGCCGGCCGACTACAAGAAGCTGCAGCAGTACGTCGCGGCCGGCCGCTGGTTCCCGGCAGGCTCCTCCATGGAAGAGGGCGACGTCAATGCGCCGTCGGCCGAGGGCATCATCCGGCAGATCCTCTACGGCAATGAGTATTTTCGAAAGGACTTCGGGAAGGCCAGCGCCGAGTACATGCTGCCCGATTGCTTCGGCTTTCCGTGGTCGCTGCCGAGCATTCTCGCCTACAGCGGCATCAAGGGCTTCTCGACGCAGAAGCTGGTGTGGGGCTCGTCGGTGCCTGACCAGCCGACGACGCCGTACGGCATGGAAGGGAAGGGCGTTCCGTTCAACTTCGGGCGCTGGGTGGGTCCGGACGGCAAGAGTGTCGTCGCCGCGCTCAATCCCGGCAGCTACAGCAGCCGCGTCGGATACAACCTGAGTCTCGCCGACGCGCGCGATTCGTCCGCTGGCCGCGACAAGTCGCAAACATGGCTCGCGCGTCTCGAGGAGAACAAGCGCCAGCTCGGGCTGATTACGGATTACAAGTACTACGGCACCGGCGACGTTGGCGGCGCGCCGAGCGAAGGCTCCGTCGCGTTCATCCAGCAGGCCGTGTCGAACAAGAACGGCGCGATCAAGGTGCTGTCCGTGCCGGCCGACCAGTTCTTCCTCGACGTGACGCCGGCCGAAGTCGCGCGCATGCCGGCATATGCCGGCGAGATGGAGCTGCAGAATCACTCGGCCGGCTCGCTCACCTCGCAGGCCTATCAGAAGCGCTGGATTCACGAGAACGAATTGCTCGCCGACGCCGCGGAAAAGGCCTCGGTCGCGGCGACGCTGATCGGCGCGCGGCCGTATCCGATGCAGCGGCTGAACGACGCGTGGACGCTGATGATGGGCGATCACTTCCACGACATCGCCGCCGGCACCGCCACGCCCAAGGCGTACGAGTTCGCCTGGAACGACGACGTCATCGCGATGAATCAGATGTCCGGCATCCTTGCCGACGCGACGGACGCGGTGAGCGCCGCCCTGGATACGCGCACGCGCGGCATTCCAGTGGTCGTTTACAATTCTCTCAATCAGCCGCGCGAGGACGTCGTCGAGGCGCACGTCGCGTTCCCGGGCGGAACGCCGCGCGCGGTGCACGTCGTCGGTCCCGACGGCGCGGCGGTGCCGGCGCAGATCGAGACGGACGCCCACGGCGCCCCGACCGTCGTCTTCCTTGCCAAGGCGCCTTCGGCCGGTTACGCGGTGTACGACGTGCGCTCGGGCACTGCCCCGCTGACTTCCGCGTTGCACGTCACGAGTCACTCATTGGAGAACGCTCGCTATCGCGTGACGATCGACGCGAACGGCGACATCTCGAGCATCTTCGACAAACAAGCCAGTCGCGAGCTGCTCGCGGCGCCGGCGCGTCTCGCGATCAAGGACGATACGCCGGCGCAGTGGCCGGCCTGGAACATGGACTGGTCGCAGGAGATCGAAGCGCCCCGCGCCTACGTCGGCGGCACGCCGAGCATCAGCGTCACCGAGAACGGGCCGGCGCGCGTCGCCGTGACGATTTCGCGCCAGCTCGACAGCTCGACCTTTGTGCAGACGGTGCGACTGTCGGCCGGTTCGGCCGGCGACCGCGTGGAAGTGCGCAACGTGATCGACTGGCACGAGCCGGCGGCCAATCTCAAGGCGGTCTTCCCGCTCGCCGTGTCGAACGACAGCGCGACCTACAACTGGGACGTCGGCACGATCAAGCGCGGCACGGCGTACGATCGCAAGTTCGAGGTGCCGTCGCACCAGTTCATCGACCTCACCGACAAGAGCGGCGCGTACGGCGTCACGATTCTCACCGAGAAGAAGAACGGCTCCGACAAGCGCGACGATCACACGATCGGCCTCACGCTGCTCCGCACGCCGGGCATCAGCCGCGGCTGGACGGAGTACGGCGATCAATCGTCGCAGGATTGGGGACATCACGAGTTCGTGTACGGCATTGCCGGCCACGCGGGCGACTATCGCGCCGCCGGCACCGATTGGCAGGCCTGGCGGCTCGACGATCCCGAGATGGCGTTCGTCGCCACGAAGCATCCCGGCGAGCTTGGCAAATCGTTCTCGCTCGTGCGCGTATCGAACCCGCGCGTGCGGGTGCTCGCGGTGAAGCGCGCCGAGTTGAGCGACGAGTACGTCGTGCGCGTCGTGGAGCTGGACGGCAAGCCGCAGCAGAACGTGCGGATCACCTTCGCGTCACCGACCACGTCGGCGCGCGAGGTCAACGGACAGGAGCAGCCGGTCGCCGACCGAGTGACGATCTCCGGCGGCTCGCTCGTGACGTCGCTCTCGCCGTTCCAGCTCCGGAGCTGGGCCGTGCACTTCGGCCGCACGCCGGCGCGCATGACGGCGCCGCGTTCTGTTCCGGTCGCGCTGACGTACGATCTCGCGACGGCGAGCAACGACGGCACGCACTCGGTGGGCGGCTTTACGTCATCGGGTGAGGCACTTCCGGCCGAAATGCTGCCGGCCGCGCTGCCGTACGATGGCATCACGTTCCATCTCGCGCCGGCGCATACGGGCACACCGAACGCCGTCGTCGCGCGCGGCCAGACGATCGAGCTGCCCGCCGGCACGTTCACGCGCGCGTACGTGCTCGCCGCGTCGGCGAACGGTGATCGGCCGGTGACGTTCCGCGCCGGCAATCGCGCCGTGACGGACACGATCGAAGATTGGGGCGGCTACGTCGGCCAGTGGGACAACCGCCTGTGGAAGACCGTGCAGCCGTCGCGCGACGACACGCTCGCGTACGAGCGGCAGCGCGCGCGCCAGGATTCGATGATGCGCGTTCGCATCGATTCCGTCGCGCATGCCGGCGGCGACACGATGCCGCTCGTCGCTCAGGCGCGCCGCTTCGCCGGTCGCGGCCGCGGCCCGCGCTCGCACGAGGAGTTCAACGGGCTGGTGCCGGGCTTCATCAAGCCGGCGTCGATCGCCTGGTACGCGTCGCACAAGCACAGCGCCGACGGCGCGAACGAGGCATATCAGTATTCTTATCTGTTCGCGTACCCGATCGACCTGCCGCGCGGCGCGCGGACGTTGACGCTGCCCAACGACGACTCGGTGCGGATCCTGGCCATTACCGTCGTCGATGAGCCGCAGACTGCACAGCCGGCGGCGCCGCTGCACGACACGCTGCTGCGGAGCTCGCGGTAGCCGCAGATCGCGTTCATTAGCGGGCCGACTGGAACGGAGGGGATACTTGATCAAGGCATTCGTAGTCGCCGGTGCAATCACGGCTGCGGCCTGTGCGCCCGGTCCCGCCGCTGGGCCGTCAGCGACGCTCGCGCCGGACCTCGGGAAACGGCTCGCGGCAAGGAACGGGATGGTGGCCTCCGCGCACCCGCTGGCCAGCGAGGCGGGACTCACGATCCTCGAGGCAGGCGGCAACGCCGTCGACGCGGCGGTGGCCACCGCGTTTGCCATCGGCGTCGTCGAGCCGGAGATGTCCGGGCTCGG
>JAICKA010000057.1 GCA_025928185.1 Gemmatimonadaceae bacterium | reverse complement strand
CTCAAAATTCCGCGCCCCCCCATCGACCTACACCACCCCACCCACTAGCTACACACACGACGCTATTACGAACTGAGTATCTTGATGCCGCGCTCGCCAATTATCCCCACGGCCGCGGCTACGGGCATGACTACATGCGCGGTGGCGAGGTCTTCGGCGGCTACGGATACGCGGAACGAGACGAGTACTCGAAAGGCAGAGGCGAGTTGGGAGAGTACAGCGGCAACGGCACGGAGCGGCACACCGGTCGCCACGCAGACGACCAGCTGAGATCCTGAGAGCGCGACACTTCCAAACGGAGAGGAGAGCCTGACAATCGTCAGACTCTCCTCTTGCCGTTTCGGATCCTCTCTCCTCTACGGGTGCAGATTCCCCACCCGCTCGAAGCCGGCGTCGCACTCGAGCTGGATCGTCACGTGGTGAATGCCCAGCCGGGCGAGCAGATCGTGCGACTGCTCCAGCACGGCCTGGTGATCGCTCGATTCACGCACGATCGCGTGCGCGCTCAGCGCCACCATGCCTGACGTCACCGTCCACACGTGCAGATCGTGCACGGATTCCACGCCGCCGACGGACTCGAGCTGCCTTCGAACGCCGTCGAGATCGATGTGCGACGGCGCCGCCTCGAGCAGCACATCCACCGACTCGCGCACCAGCCGCCAGGCGCCGAGCACGATGAGAATCGTCGTCAGCAGCGACGCGATCGGATCCGCCTGGAGCCAGCCGGTCGACCGGATGATGAGCGCGGCGACCACCGTACCGCCCGACGCCAGCATGTCGCCAAGCACGTGCAGGTACGCGCCGCGCACGTTGAGGCTGCCTTCGCGCACCCCGTGGAGCAGCCAGACCGCAACGGCGTTGATGACGAACCCGAGCACCGCCGCGATCAGCATGATCCCGCCGGACACCGGCTCCGGATGCTGGAACCGCATCACGGCCTCGATGACGATCCACGCCGAGATCACGAGCAACGTGGCGCCGTTGATCAGCGCGGCGAGGATCTCCCAGCGCAGATAGCCGTAGGTCTTTTCCGGTGCGCCCGGCTGCCGCGCGAGCCACGACACGAACAGCGACAGGCCGAGCGCGCCGGCGTCGGTGAGCACGTGGCCGGCGTCGGCGAGCAGCGCCAGGGAGTTGGCGATCCAGCCGCCGGCACCTTCGGCCACCAGAATGATGAGCGTGAGGCCGAGCGCCCACGCGAGCGCGCGCGTCGAGCCGGCTGGCCCATGATCGTGCGCGTGTCCGTGCGCGTGATCGTGGCCGGGCCCGTGGTGGTGTCCGTGCGAGTGCGTATGCGCCATGCCGTTCCGAAACAGGATCGACGCGTCCGTTCGTGCGCCGTACATTGTGCGCGTGCTCCCGCGCCTGATCGCCATCGTCGTTCTGCTGCTCGTGAACGGCTTTTTTGTCGCCGCCGAGTTCGCTCTGGTGCGGTCGCGCCGAACTCGACTCGAGTCCATGGCGCGAACGGGCGACTGGAAATCCCGGCTCGCGCTGCGCGCGTCTGGTAATCTCGCTCGTGTGTACTCCGCCAGCCAGCTGGGCGTGACGCTCGCCAGCCTGGCCATTGGCGCGCTGGCCGAGAGCTCGTTGAGCGGATGGATGGCCGACGAGCTGCAGGCGCTGCCGGTTCCGATCGAGCTGTCGCTTCGCGTCGGACTTGGCACGGCGATCGCCCTGGCCATCGTCACCTTCTTCCACGTCGTGTTCGGCGAGCTGGCGCCTCGCGGCTTTGCGCTGGCGCATCCCGAGATCGCCGCCCGCTGGCTCACGCCGCCGCTGCTGGCATTCGCCTGGATCGCCGCGCCGTTCACGAATCTGCTCAACCGGTCGTCGCAGGTGGTGCTTCGCGCCGCCGGTTTGACCACGGCCACCGCGGCCGAGAACGTCCATTCGCCGGAAGAGCTGCGGATGCTCGTGGAGCAGAGTCAGGAGGTGGGCGTGCTGCAGAGCCAGGACGCCGACATGCTGGAGGGAGTATTCGAGTTCTCTGAAAAGAACGCGCGCGAGGTGATGACGCCGCGCACCGAGATCGACGCGCTGCCCATCGACGCCACGCTCGACGAGACGCTGACGCTGGTCGAGGAGACCGGCCGCTCGCGCTATCCGGTGTACGAGGAGACGATCGACAACATCGTGGGGCTCGTCCTCGCCAAGGATCTGCTCGGAATCCTCCGTGCACCGCCCGCGTCGTTCTCGCTCGCCGCAATCATGCGCCCGGTGCACGTCGTGCCGGGCGCGCGCGAAGTCGAGGAGGTGCTCGCCGACTTCAAGCGGCTCAAGGAGCACATGGCCGTGGTGATCGACGAGTTCGGCGGCACGGCCGGTCTCGTGACGATGGAAGACCTCCTCGAGGAGATTGTCGGCGAGATCCTGGACGAGTACGACGAGGCGCCGGAGATGCCGGAACGTGAAGGCGTCGACCTCGTCGTCGTTCCCGGCAGCACGAACATCGGCGAGTTGAACGAACGCTTCGGCCTCGACGTGCCGGAGGACGACTACACCACGATCGGCGGCTTCGTGTTCGGCGCGCTCGGTCGCCTGCCGGTCCCCGGCGACCGCGTCACTGCCGGCGGCGCGATCTTCACCGTGCGCGAGATGGACGGTCGGCGCATCGAATCGCTCGCCGTCGATCTGCACTCGGCCGGCGACCGTCGCGAGCGCACGCGGCACGCCGACACGGCCTGAGCTCGGTCACGCCGCTGCCGCGCGCCGGCGTCGCGCGATCTGCGCGCACATGAGCGTTGCGGCAATCATGCTCGACGGGTCGGCGATGCCGCGGCCGGCAATGTCCAGGGCCGTGCCGTGATCCGGCGACGTGCGCGGAAATGGCAAGCCGAGGGTGACGTTCACCGCGCTGCCGAACGACGCCACCTTGATCGCCGTCATGCCCACGTCGTGGTACGGCGCGATCACCGCGTCGAAGGCGCCGCGCATCGCGCGCACGAACACGGTATCGGCCGGAAACGGTCCGGCGATGCCAGCCGCCAGTGCGGCCGGACGCAGCACCCTGTCGTCCTCGTCGCCAAAGCGACCGCCGTCGCCCGCGTGCGGATTGAGCGCGCACAGCGCAATCCGCGGCTCGGAAATGCCGAACCAGTCGCGAAGTCCGGCACGCGTGACCGCGGCCGCTTCGCCGATCGCCTGCGGGGTCACTGCGCCAAGCACGTCGCGCAGCGCGATGTGCGTCGTCGCGAGCACGACGCGGAGCGGATTCGTCGTGCCCGGCGCCGGGTGCGTGGCGGCGAGCATCATCGCCACGGTGCGCCCGGTGATCGACGCGAGCATCTCCGTGTGACCGGGATAGTCGTAGCCGCCGGCGAGAAGCGCCGCCTTGTCGAGCGGCGCGGTGACGATGCCGTCGACCGCTCCATCGAGCGCGAGCGCGGCAGCGCGTTCCACCGCCGCGCCGGCGAAGCGACCAGCCTGAGCGACGCCATCGCTCGCGCGCCATTCACCGACGGACTCGCTCACCTCGACGCCGGCGCCTGACGGGCCGACGAAAACGAGATCGGCGGCGTCGCGCACCTCGCGCGACGCCGCCGCCTGGATCACGATCTCCGGACCGATGCCGCGGACGTCGCCGAGTGTGACGGCGAGCCGCGGGCGCGACGCTGAACGTTCGGCCACGTCGCGCGTGGCGTCAGGGTTTCGCCTTGGCCCGATCCGCGTCGGCGGACTTGCCGATCTCGATCGCCACGTATGTCTGCTTCTTCAGCGACGCAACGTAGCGATTGATACCGCCGCGCTGGGCGAGATCGCTGCGAATTGCCGCTTTGACTTCGGCCAGCGTGCGGTCGCCGCCCTGATCGACCGTGAGGAGTTGCGCCACGACGTACTTCGGCACGTTCGGTCGCCGCGCCGAACCGGGGATCTGGAACACGACGATGTCGTTCGGTTTGGCCGACGCGAACGCCGTCTGATATGGAAGCGGCAAACTGTCGCGCCAGAACGGCGTCAGAATGCTCGTCTCTTCCTGGTCCGCGTAGTCGTGATACTTCTTCGCCAGCGTATCGAACGGGACGCCCGACTTCCACAGCTTGGCAACGCTGTCCGCGAGCACCGCAGTTCGCGCGATGTCCGCCGAGTCGATCACTGGTGCGATGAGAATCTGATGCGCCTTGACTTCGCCCGGCTGCACGCGATCGACGCGTACGATGTGATACCCGTACGCGGTTTCGAAAACCGGACTGACCTGGCCGGGCTGGAGCGGCGCCTGGAATGTCGATCCGAACAGCCAGCGGTCGAAGC
The DNA here is from genome assembly GCA_025928185.1 of Gemmatimonadaceae bacterium. Classification (GTDB taxonomy): domain Bacteria; phylum Gemmatimonadota; class Gemmatimonadetes; order Gemmatimonadales; family Gemmatimonadaceae; genus JAQBQB01. Next base: position 12,035 of record JAICKA010000057.1, on the reverse strand, counting down.
CCGGCAGGTTCTTGTTGCGCCGACTCCACCCGATGTCGCCGCCGGCATCCTTGCTCGTCAGATCCATCGATTCACGCTTGGCGAGCAGCTCGAAATCGGCGCCGTTCTTCAGCTCGACGAGCAGCGACTCGGCCTTCGCCTTCGCGACCGCCTTTGCAGCCTCGGTCGGCTGCGGCGCCATCACGATCTGTCTGAACGTGACTGACGGCGGCTTCTTGGGCAGGTAGTTCTTCGTGCGCTCGAACTCCGCCTCCACTTCGGCGTCGCTCACGTTCACCGGGACGATCTTGTTGTCCGTAATCAGCTGCTTGATCGTCTTGTCGAGCGTCGCCTGGCGCCGGTACTGATCCATGAGGAAGCGACGGTATTCCTCCGGCGATCCGAGACCCGCCTTGGCGAGCGCGTTGCGGAAATCCGCTTCCGACGGGAACTGCGAGCGTGTCTGCGCGAGCTGGCGGTCGACGGCGGGCGAAATGTCCGCGTCGGCCACTTCGATCTTGAGCTCCTTGGCCTTCTGCAGAATCAGCTCTTCCTCGATCATGTCGTTCAACACGTCGAGCTGGAGCGCGAGGAGCGCGGCGGAATCCGCCGGCTCCGGCACTTCCTTGCGCTGAATCTTTCCGACGACGCGCTCCTCCAGATCGAACCGGGTGATCGGCTGATCGCCGACGACCGCGGCAATTCCGTCGAGCGGAACGAGCGAGGTCGGCACCGCTTGCGTCGGCTGCTGCGCGATGGCGGTGCTCGCCATCAGCGCGAACATCGACGAGAACAGGATGCGTCTCATGGCATCAGGTACCCACGGGCGAGAGCCGGAGGTCCATCATCCGGCTCTCGAAAAGTGAATCCATCAAGGCTTCTTGGGTGTGGTGGCCGGCGGCGTCGCACCTGCCGACGGCGGACCGGACGGCGCACCCATTCCGGGCAGCGGCACCTGAGACTTCGGCTGGTTCGCCGCCTTGACCGAATCGGCCTTGGCGCGCACGCGCTGCGCCTGCTCGAGCGCACGATCCAGACCGGCTGCGTTCGTCGACGAAGGATACTTCGCTTCCAGCATGCGCTTGAGCGGCGTCGGGAACGAGATCGGCTGCGCCTGACCCGCCATCATGCGATCGAGATACGCGTCGACACGCGATGCGGCGAGCCGCTCCTTTTCGGCGGTGTTCTTCGCGCTGTCGGCGAGCATCTTCGGATCCACGCCGAGCGTCTGCCAGATGTTGCCGACCAGTTGGCCCACGCCGGTGTACAGCGTTGCGCGCTCTTCCGGCTTGAGGTCGACGTGCGCGCTGTCGACGCGGCGGAGCAGCACCTGCTGCAACGCCACCGACTTCACGAACGGCTTGAGCACGGAATCCGGAGCGCCCGGAATGCGCTGCTCCACCTGCTGCTGCGGGGGAATCGCTTCGATCCAGCCGAGGAAATCGGCGACCGTGAGCTGGCCGCCATTGTACGTGGCCAGCGTGCCCTTGTCATTGCGGTGCTTCGCCGGATCCTTCACGGCTTCCTTGATCGTGCTCGGCGCGTCGTCCTTCACCTTGAGATCCGAGCTGCTCTCGAGCTGCGCCATGTACGCGCTGTCCGCCTGTCGCTCGGCCGTCTGCGCGTACTGCGCGGCGAAGTCGTGCTTCGCATCGGCGTACGGCATGCGCTGAATGATGTGGAAGCCGTACTGCGTTTCCACCGGCTGCGAGATCTCGCCCGGCTTGAGCGACGCGGTGGCCGCGGAGAACGCCGGGATCATCGCGCCCTTGGGGAACACACCGAGATAGCCCTTGTTCTGACCGGCCGTCGGGTCGGTGCTGTACTTCGCGACCATGGCGGCAAAGTTGGCCGGTGTCACCTGAGAGCGCACCTGCTCGGCCTTTTTGCGCAAGGAATCCTTCTCCGCGGCGGTCGGCGGCACTGCCGGATTCTTGTAACCGATGAGAATGTGGCGCGCGGCGAGCAAGCCGCCCGCCGCCTGATTGTAGGCGGCCTCGCTGCCGGAATCGACCTTGAAGGTCTTCGAAACGGAATCCATGAAGAGCTGGAGCCGCTGCGAGTTCACGATCGGCGCGACGGCGAGATCGATCGCCTTCTTGTCGTTCAGCGAATCATCATGAGCAGCCGCATACGCGATCTGCTCGTAGCCGGTCCAGATGTCGGTGAGAATGCCGAGGTTCTCGCGCGTGATCGGCACCGGCAGCTTGGCGTTGCCGATTAGGTCGGAGAGGCGGCCGACCGTGAGCTCCTGCGAGCCGGCGCGAGCCACGACATCAACGTGCGCGGTAAAAGCTTCCTTGAGGCCATCGCAGGCCGCGAGCAGCGTGCATGCGGCCGCCAGGCCAATCACGGAACGAGAGCGCATAAAGTTGGTGGAAGGTCGAAGAGGTAGAGAGCGCTAAACGAGCAATCCGCGGAGGGCGCGGACGAGGCCGTCGAGCATGGGAGCGCCACCGAGGCGCGTCAATTTGAGAGACAGAGGAACCGCACGGCGGACCTCCGCCTGGAACTGCACGTCGTGGAACGCCGCGGACAGCCCCTTGACTCGCGGGACCGCAGAGTCACGAAAGGTAATACGCGCATCGTCACCACGCACCAGGATTCCTTCTATCCCCAACGCGCCGCCGATGATCCGCAATTGGGCCAACGCGAGCATCGCTTCGGCCGGCGCGGGCAGCGGCCCGAAGCGGTCGCGCAGCTCGGCCCGGAGCGCCTCGATCTCGGCCGGATCCTGCAGCCGGGCGAGGCGGCGGTACACGTCGATCTTGGCCTCCTGCGCCACGACGTACTCGTCCGGCAGGTAGTTGGGCGTGTCGATGGTGACGTCCGCTGGTACCAGCTTTGGCGCGGCGTCGCCCGACATCAGCCGCTGGACGGTTTCCTCCAGCATGCGCAGATAGAGATCGAACCCGACGGCGTGCACGAAGCCCGACTGCTCGGCGCCGAGCAGGTTGCCGGCGCCGCGCATCTCGAGATCCTTGAGCGCGATCCTGTAGCCGGCGCCGAGCTCGGTGTGGTGCTCGAGCACCTGCAGCCGGCGCTCGGCGTCGGCATCGATCGAATCCGGCACGAGCAGGTAGCAGTAGGCGCGTCGATGCGACCGGCCGACGCGCCCGCGAAGCTGATAGAGCTGCGCGAGGCCGAAATTGTCGGCGCGATTCACGAACATCGTATTCGCGTTGGACACGTCGAGGCCGGATTCGACGATCATCGTCGAGACGAGCACGTCGACCTCGCCGCTGACGAACGCGTGCATGACCGCCTCGAGCTCCTTTTCGCGCATCTGGCCATGCGCCACGCGAATGCGCGCCCGCGGCACGATGCGGTGGATGTGGTCGGCGATCGCCTGAATGGTCTCGATGCGGTTGTGGACGAAGAACACCTGGCCGCCGCGATCCAGCTCGCGCGAGATGCCCTCGTCGATCAATCCATCGTCCCAGGGCTCGACGTAGGTGAGCACCGGCGAGCGGTCGCGCGGCGCGGTCTGCATCAACGTCATGTCGCGGAGGCCGGCGAGCGACAGGTGCAGCGTCCGCGGAATCGGCGTGGCGGTGAGCGTGAGCACGTCGGTCTGCAGCTTGAGCTGCTTCAGCCGCTCCTTGTGCTTCACGCCGAACCGGTGCTCCTCGTCGACGACGATCAGCCCGAGGTCGGCGAACGAGACGTCCGGGCTGAGCAGCCGGTGCGTGCCGATCACGATGTCGACCTTCTTCTCCGCCAGCTCGGCCAGTATTGCACTCTGCTCTTTACCAGATTGGAATCGGCTGAGCGCCGCGACGCGGATCGGAAAGTCGGCGAGCCGCTCGGAGAAGGTACGAGAATGCTGATCGGCGAGAATCGTCGTCGGTACGAGCACCGCCACCTGACGTCCCGACTGCACCGCCTTGAACGCGGCGCGCACGGCGATCTCCGTCTTGCCGTAGCCGACGTCGCCGACGAGCAGGCGATCCATCGGCCGTGTGCCTTCCATGTCTCGCTTCACGTCGGTCGTGGCCGTGCGCTGGTCGGGCGTGTCCTCGAACAGGAACGCCGACTCGAGCTGTCGCTGCCATGGCGTGTCGGAAACGTGCGGCGGCCGCGTCGAGATCTTGCGCCGCGCGTACAGGTCGAGCAGCTCGACGGTCATTTCCTGGATCGCGGCGCGCGTCTTCTCGCGCTGCTGGCCCCAGCGGCGGCCGCCAAGCTTGTGCAGTCGCGGCGGCGGCGAATCCTCGGAGACGTCGTCCGCCGAGCGGTAGCGTTCGAGCTGATCGATGCGATAGAGCGGCACGTTGAGCCGGTCGCCGCCCTCGTACTCCACCACGGCGACCTCGATCGTGCTCTCGCGCACGAAGATGGTGTCGATGCCGCGATAGATGCCGACGCCGTGCTCGAGGTGCACGACGAAGTCGCCCGGCTTGAGCGATACCGTATCGAGCGCCGCGCCGCCGCTGATGTACCGCCGCGCGCGCCGAATACGCCGCTCGCGACGGAAGATCTCGTGATCCGTGAGGACACGAAGACCAGAGGCGAGTGGAGAGAGGATAGAGGGTACACCAGCCTGTCCTCTCTCCGCTCTCCGCTCTCCCCGCTGCGGTATTACGAACCCGCCATCGAGCACACCAATCGACAGCGCCGCGGGCGAAGGCCCGCGGTCGTCGTCGTTCAGCAATTCGTCGAGACGCTCGCACTGGCCTTCGTTGTCGCAGAGAATGATCGTCGGCGTGCCGTCGCGAACGAGCCGTTTCAGTTGCTTGATGTCGCGGTCGATCGGCTCGGGCGGACGCAGCGGGAAGACGACATCCGGTTCGGACTCGCCGGGCTCGACGATGCTCACCGTGCCGAGCGTATGCAGCGCGCGGAGCGTCGTCTCGGGCGCGTCGAAGAGATCGTCGCGATTCGCGACCTCTTCGCCGCGACGCCGCGCCACCTCGAGGTGGTGCCGCGCATCCTCCCACGTCCGCCGCAATTCGGGCTCGACGTGCGCGCCGCGCGGCGTGACGAGCAGCGTGTCCGGCGGAAAGAGTGACGTGATCGAGCCGCGGTCGAACCCGCCGGCGTCCTCGCGCACGTGGCCGTCGACCGGCAGCACGAGCGCGTACTCGACGGCGCGCGTTGAGCGTTGCGAGGCGAGATCGAAGTGGCGCAGGTCGACGATCTCGTCGCCCCAGAACTCGGCGCGCACCGGCTCGGCCATGCCGAACGAGTACACGTCGAAGATGCCGCCGCGAATGGCGAACTGCGCCACGTCCTCGACCATCGGCACGCGCTCGAAGCCGATCGCCCCGAGGTGCTCGGCGAGCGCGCCGAGCCGGTGGGACTCGCCTTTGCGCAACTCGACGCGCAGCTCCTGCAGCGCGCGCGGCATTCGAGTTCTCTCGAGGAGCGCGCGAGCAGTGGTGAGGAGCACCCGCAGCTCCCCGCGGCTCAAGCGCTCGAGCGTCTCCACGCGCTCGCCGGCGATCTCCATGTGTGGCTCGGCCTCGCCGAAGCCCTCGCGCGCCGGGTACAGCGCGATCGGCACGTCCGTCAACAGCGTCTGCAGATCGGCCAGCCAGCGTTCCGACTCGGCGACGGTTTCCGCGGCGATGACGAAGAACCGCGCCGGCAGCCGGCGCGCCAGCGCGGCGATGAGCGCGGCGTCGGACGATCCGGGCAGGCCGCCCGCGGAGAGCCGCCGGCCCGGCGATGGAAGCGTGTTGAGAACTCTCTGATAGGCTGGCAGTCGCTCGATCGCGTCGAGCAGCGCATCGAGCGCCATCAGGCGACCCGCTGGCGCCGCGCGCCGGTCACGAGCGCTTCGCCCGCGAGCAGCAGCAGCGCCACGAGCAGCGCCACGCCGATCAGCGAGCGGCGGGATGCACCGCGGAACGCGAGCGAGCGCACGGCCGCCGGCGTCGCCGCCACGTCGGTACTTCTGACATGCAACCGCTCACGAAGATCGGCGGCGGTGTATCGATCGAGCACGGATTCCTCGGCAGGCGCGTTGACGACCAGCGCGCCGACCCGGCGGTCGCCGCGCGAAAAGAAATAGGTACCGGCGTGCGCCGGCACCTCGACGTCGTCGCCGAGCGCGGTGCGCTGGCCACTCGCCTGCTCCAGGGCATCGGCCCATCGCGGCCTCGCGATGTGCGCACCCGGGTCGGCCTCGATCACTTGCCCCGGTTCGCCGATGAGTCGCTCGGTGAGCACGGTGCCGAGCCACGGCACGAATGCCGCGCGCACGGGAAAGTTCGTCGCATCCGGCGAGAGGGGCGACGCAACGAGCACGTATCGCGGGCCGGCCACGATCCACGGCGTTTGTCCGACCGATGCGAGCGTGTCCGCCGCGGCGCCGGCTTGCGCCACGAGATCGTAGCGCTGCGTGGCGGTGACGCCGCTGAAACCGTCGCCACTCACCGACGTCTCGCCGGTGCGGCCCGCGCCGAATCGCCACGGAATGCCGGCACGCTCCAGTGCGCGATTGGCGGCGCCCAGACGCACCGGGTCCGCGGGCGGAACGATCAGCGCGGGCACCGAGGTGAGCTCGTCGGCGGCGACGATATGGATGTCGGCGCCCGCGCCCACGCGCTGCGCACCACGCAGCACGTCGATGGCGCTGGTGACGAATGCGCCGGCGCCCGGCGACACGCTCACGCCCGGCGCTGGCCCGATCCAGACGGCGAAGTGCCGGACGTTGTCCGCCGGCAGCTCGTCCGGCTCGATCTCGACGGTTCCATCGAGCCAGCCGCGCTCGAGCGGCGTCGCATTGAGCGAGACTTCCTCGTTCGGCGCGGCCGTGCCGCGCGAGATGGTGTGACCGGCCAGCGTGATGCGATACGTCGTCGAATCGGTGGACAGCAGACGCGCGGCGACGCTGCCGCGCGGCGTCCAGCGCGTCGGGCGCGCTTCGGCAACGGTGACGGCACGATTCGCCGGCGGTGCGCCCGCGGGCACGTACAGCAGCAGCGATGCGTCGGCGATCGCGGGCGCATGCGCCCACTCGCTCCGCTGACCGTCGGTGAGCAACGCCACTTGCCGTGCAGCGAGCCCGGAGCCGCGAACCACCGTGGCCGCGCGCGCGAGCGCCGCCCCGGCATCACCGGCGCCGGCCAGCGGCTCCATGCGATCCAGCTCGTCGCGCAGCATCGCCGCGCTGCCGCCGCGCACGCGGCCATCCACCGTGACGAGCCACAGGCGATCGGCGGGCGCGGCGTCCTGCAGAATCGTGCGCGCCGTGCTCCGGAACTGATCGAGCAGCGGACGTCCGTTCACGACCACCGCGGCGCTCATCGAATTGTCGATGACGATCGCCAGCGCCGTCGGCGCGTGGCCGCCTCCGGCCCAGCGGGCCACGGGCCGCGCCGCGGCCATGGCCAGCGCCAGCAGTGCGAGCACCCGCAACAACATCAATATGAGATTTCTGATGCGCAGCGTCCGGCTGTGCTCCCGCTCGGCGCGCGCCAGGTAGCGCGTGGCCGGAAATTCCACCCGTGCCCCGATGCGCCGGCGCAGCAGATGGATGAGCAGCGGCACTGCCACGGCCGCGGCGAGCGCCAGGTACAGCGGCGCGAGAAAGCTCACGGCAGCTGTTGCCGGGCCGCGAAGGCGCGCCGCAACGGCACGCCGAACGGCGCGTCCGTCGACACGACCTCGTACGAGATGCCGAGCGCGCCGAACGTCGCGCGCCACTCGCCGATCACCTCGTCGACCGTGTTGCGGTAGGCGGCGCGCACGTCGGCGATGCTCGCCGGCACGGTCAGCGACGTTTCCGGATCGACGAACAGCGCCTCGCCGCTCGACGGCAGATCACGTTCGGCCGGATCCATGATGTGGAGGACGACGACGTCGTGTCCCGCGGCGCGGAGGGCGCGCATCGCCTGCTCGACATCGGCGCGTTCCATGAGCAAATCAGAAATGAGCACGATCATGCCGCGCCGCGTGATCAGCCGCGCCGCCTGCTGCAAGGCTTCCGGTGCGCCCGACGCCAGTCCGCTCCCTGGCTCCTCGAGCGCGCTCACCACTCGCCGCCATTGCCCGTTGCGCGCGCGCGGCGGCACCGACGTCCGGATGCGGTCGTCGAATCGCACGAGACCGACGGCGTCGCGCTGACGAATCAGCAGCAAGGCCAGCGCGGCGGTCAGCCGTTCGGCGTACGCGAGCTTGGTGAGTCGATCTGGCGTGCCGCCGTCGCGCGCCGCCATGCGGCCGAGCGCGCCGAACTGCGCACCACTCCATGCCATCGACTTGCTGACGTCGAGGACGATGCTCGCGCGAAGGTTCGTTTCCTCCTCGTACTGGCGGACCACCCAGCGATCGGAGCGCGCGGCGATCTTCCAGTCGATGTAACGCAGATCGTCGCCAGGCTGATAGGGACGATACTCGGCGAACTCCACCGAGAATCCCTTGCGGGGAGAACGGTGGAGACCGGACATGAAGCCATCGACGATCCAACGGGCAACGATCTCGATTCGCCCGAGCGCAGCGAGACTTGCCGGATCGAAGAGGTCGGCGCGTGGCGCGCGGGCACTCTCCATCGGAGAGAAACTAGCGACGAGCGGATAGAGGGTAGAGGATGAAGGAGACGGGCTGTGGATTTTGCATCCTCCCTCCTCTCGCCACTCTCCTCTTTTGTGTCCTCCATCCTCTCGCCACTCTCCTCTACCCGCCCAAACGCCCGCTCCCTCGCATCCGTATCTAATGAACGGAACCATCCGTCAGAGTTTGGGGTCTAGAAACCCGGAATTGACTCTTGCGCATGGCACCACGTATGCTTAATTGTATACAACAAACTTACCGGAGATGCGTATCATGCGATTGATACGGGGGGCGTCGTCGGCGGTCGGGCTGCTGGTCGCCGCCAGCGCTTGTGCCACGTCGACCGGTGGCGCGCTCGGCGCGCAGGGCGGGCTTGTGCCGGCCGATCAGGGCGTCCTCGCCACACCGGCCCAGCGGGACTCGATTGTCGCCGAATCGATCGCCGAACGCGAAGGGCCGCGGGTCAGCGTCCGCGCGGAATATGGCAACGTTTCCGGAAGCCGCCGAATTCGCGCCGATTTCCATCTCGATGACGACGCGTACGTCGTCGTCGGTCACCTCGACGCCGACGGTGTCGTGCGGATCGTGTTTCCGGCCGATCCCGCCGATGACGGATTCCTCCGCGGCCAGCGAAACTACAAGACCAACGAGTTCTTCGCCGGCTTCCTCGACGAGTACGCGTATCGCGTTCGCACGGGGCAGACGCATTTCACGGCCGCTTCCATGGACTCGTACGACGGCGGACTTGGCTACGTGTTCGTCATCGCGTCGTGGCGGCCGATGCACCTCGAGCGGTTCAACACCGGCGGGAAGTGGGACACGTACGAGCTGACCGACATCGATTACATGAACGATCCGCGGCCGGCGATCTATGACCTCGCGTCGCTGCTGGCGGGCAACAATCCGGAAGCGTACACGGTGAAGTTCGCCCGCTACTTCAACTCGCAGGGGCTGTACGCCGGCAGCTTTGACGATGGCTCGTCATATGGTCTCGGATACTGCGCCGGCTATGCGCCGATCGGCTTCGCGTCGTCGCCATTCAACTCGATCTACCTACTGTCGTCGTTCGGCGAGAACATCCTGTACCGCGGTACTCCGCTGTACTACAACGCTGCCGGCGATTGCTACCAGCCAGGATATGCGTTCGGATTCGGCTATCCGAACAGCTTCGGCTTCACGACTCCGCAGATCGTGCAACGTCGTGCGCTGTCGCCGTACTCGGTGCCGCGCAAACCGATTCCGCCGCTTCTCAAGGGACATCGGTTCGCGCAGCGCGATGCGATCGCGGCGGACGCCGCGCACGGAACGGTGGAGGTCTCCGCGAAATACCGCGCCCGTGGTCTGTTGACGGCGCCCGATCCGGCCGTCGAGGCCGGGCACCGGACGGCCGCCGCGCGGCTCGACAACACGAGCGATTCGCACACGCGGCCGAGCATCCAGGACATGATTCGCCGCCGCGCGGAGACCTCGAACGATGCGGCGTCATCGTCGCGCGCTTGGCCGTCGGCCAGACCCGGCGTCGACGATGGCACGATGCGGCGCATGCCCATGACGACGCGTTCACCGGTCGAATCGAATGCGCGCCGCGAATCACCGCGCTTCGAGCAGCCCGACCGCGGGGCATCGCGTGCCGCGCCGTCGCGCAGAGCGGAGCCGTCGCGCTCGGAGCCGTCGCGCTCCGAGCCGTCACGTTCGGAGCCGTCACATCCGCGGCCGTCCAGCAGCTCTGGTTCGTCCAGTCGCGGATCCTCGCCGCATGCATCCGCGCCGGTTTCGCGCCCAACGGCTTCCTCTTCATCTTCGAGCAGACGCCCGGACAAGTCGTAGTTTCGTCGAGCTCCGAGCTGCTCGAGCTGTAGATGTGAAAAGCCGCGCACCAGCAGGTGCGCGGCTTTTCAATTTGGGCGCCTCCCCGGTCGCTATATTCCGCAGGCACAACTGGTTCGCCCCGCCATTCGCATCCCGCCGAGTCTGCTGTGAAGCTCGACCATATTCGTAATTTCTGCATCGTCGCCCACATCGATCACGGCAAGTCGACGCTGGCCGACCGCCTCATCGAGGCCACCGGCACACTGCAGAAGCGGGAGATGAAGGAACAGGTGCTCGATACGCTCGACCTCGAGCGCGAGCGCGGCATCACGATCAAGCTCAACGCCGTGCGGATGTCGTACACAGCGAAGAGCGGCGAGCAGTTCGAGCTCAACCTGATCGACACGCCCGGGCACGTCGACTTCACTTATGAAGTGTCGCGCTCGCTCGCGGCGTGCGAGGGCGCGATTCTCGTCGTGGATGCGTCGCAGGGGATCCAGGCGCAGACGCTCTCGAATCTGTTTCTCGCGCTCGATGCCGGCCTCGAGATCATTCCGATTCTCAACAAGATCGATCTGCCCGGCGCCGAACCGGAACGCCGCAAGCAGGAAGTGCACGATCTCATCGGCGCCGATCCCGACGATATCCTGCTCGTGAGCGCGAAGGAGGGCATCGGCATTCCCGAGCTGCTCGAGGCAATCGTGCATCGCGTGCCGCCGCCGGAAGGCGATCCCGATGCGCCGCTGCGCGCGCTGATCTTCGATTCGTACTACGACCGCTATCGCGGCGCCATTCCGAGCGTCCGCGTCGTCGACGGCACGATCAAGCCCGGCATGCAGCTTCGCTTCGCCGCCGGATCGGGAACGGCGTACGAGGTGGCGTACGTCGGCTACAACCAGCTCCGCCAGGTGCAGGCCGAGGCGCTCGGGCCCGGCGAAGTCGGCTACGTGATCGCCAACGTGCGCAGCGTGAAGGAGACGCGCGCCGGCGACACAATTCTCGATGCCACCAAGCCAGACGTCGAGCCGCTGCCGGGCTATCAGGACGTGCACTCGATGGTGTTCGCGGGATTGTACCCCACGGACACGACGCAGTACGAGACGCTGCGCGACGCGTTGGAGAAGCTGCAGCTCAATGACGCGTCGCTGCACTACGAGCCGGAAACGTCCACCGCGCTCGGCTTCGGATTCCGTTCCGGCTTTCTCGGCCTGCTGCACATGGAGATCGTGCAGGAGCGCCTCGAGCGGGAGTTCGATCTCGATCTCGTCACGACGGTCCCGAACGTCGAGTACCACGTGCACCACACCGACGGCACGATGGAGCTGCTCGAGAGCCCGGCCAAGCTGCCCGATCCCGGCGTGATCGCCCGTATCGAGGAGCCGTACGTGAAGGCCCGGATCATGGCGCCAGCCGAGTACATCGGGCCGATCATGACGCTCGGCACCGAGCGCCGCGGCGTGTACAAGAACATGACGTATCTCGATACCGCGCGCGTCGAGTTCGACTGGGAGTTTCCCCTGGCCGAGATCATTTTAGACTTCTTTGACAAGCTGAAGACGATCAGCCGCGGATACGCCAGCCTCGATTACGAGATGCTCGAGTATCGAGAGAGCGATCTCGTGAAGCTCGACATGCTGATCAACGGCGACCCGATCGACGCCTTCTCGGTGATCATTCACCGCGACAAGGCGTACGAGTGGGGCCGCAAGATCGCCGACAAGCTCAAGGATCTCATTCCGCGGCAGTTG
>JAICKA010000129.1 GCA_025928185.1 Gemmatimonadaceae bacterium | reverse complement strand
GCGGCCATGCCGAGCCCCGCCGGCGTGAGGGCGCCGGTGAGCGTGAGGCCGATCGTGACGTCGGGCTCGAGCATCTTCTGCGTGAACAGGGAGCACGCTTCGCGTAGCCGCGCCGCATTGTAGGCGAGAAAGGCGTTGTCGATCAGATCGGCCGCCGTCTCCTTGCCGGTGATTGGCGACGGATCGATGCGTGCACCACGCAGGAAGGTGCTGCGCTCGTGTGATGTGTGCTGCTGACCGGCGCGTTCGCGAGCCTCGGCGGCGCGCTTCTGGTCTGCTTTTGGACCGGCGGCGGATGCCTTCTTCTTTGCCATGAGCGTTCTCTAACCCTTCCGTTGTGCTTCCCAGGCCTCGATCACCGCGTGCGCCGCCTCGTGCGGATCGTCGGTGAGCAGGATCAGGTCCAGGTCGCCGGCCGAGATCTTGGATTCGCCCAGCACGCGCGACTGGAGCCAGCGAATGAGACCGGCCCAGTAGTGGCGCCCGAACATGATCACGGGGAACTGGTAGATCTTGCCGGTCTGAATGAGTGTGAGCGCCTCGAATGCTTCATCGAGCGTGCCGAAGCCGCCGGGAAAGATGATGAACGCGTTCGAGTACTTGATGAACATCGTTTTCCGCACGAAGAAATAGCGGAAGTTCACAAGGGTATCGACGTACGGATTAGCACCCTGCTCGAACGGCAGCTCGATGTTGCAACCGATCGAGCGGCCGCCGCCGGCGCGCGCGCCCTTGTTGGCTGCTTCCATGATGCCCGGTCCGGCGCCGGTGATGATCGCGAAACCGGCCTCGGCGAGCAGCCGCGCCACCTCTTCCGCGGCGGCGTACTGCGGGTCGGCTGGATCGGTGCGGGCCGACCCAAATATCGACACGCCACGCTGCAGATCGTGCAAGGTGTCGAATCCCTCGATGAATTCACCCGTGATGCGCATCACGCGCCATGGGTCGGTACGCGTGAAGTCGTCGCGGCTGCTGCCCGCCTGGAGCAGCTTCTCGTCTTCGGTGACTGGACCGATGTAGCTGCGAATCGCCTCGTCGACGACGCGCGTCTCTCCAGCCGTCCGGGATGGACTCAGCTCTGACGGCGGCGTTCGGCCGGCGGCGCGATGTCCGGCTTCGGTGCGCTCGCGGTATCCTTCCTGCGCTGTAATGGACGCGTTCGCGAGGACTTGCGGGCTGCCGCGTTTGCCGCCCGCGGTGCGGGCCGGCCGTTTCTTTCGGGAGCGCTCCGGTGCCGGTTCGGATTGTGTGTTCGAATTGCGAGAACGCGATCGCTTGGCGGCCATGCTCGACGGATCGGAGGAACACGCCGGCCGCGTGCCGGCGCGACTGTGCAGTTTACCGGGTTGAGGCGCGAGTGCACAGAGGCGAGCTTCCGAAATTCTTCACCCCACACGAGTCGTGTCCGTCGTAATTCTGCTCGCCGATGGCGTGCGTCCCGATACCCTCGATGCCGCATTGTCGGCCGGCTCGCTGCCGGCACTCGCGCGGCTGCGCGGTGAAGGCGGCCTGCATGCAATCACGACGTGCTTTCCGTCGGTCACCGGGCCCGCGTACGCGCCGTTCATCATGGGACGTTTCCCCGGACCGATCGGCTTGCCCGGTCTGCGATGGTTCGATCGGGCGCGCGACACCTGCCGGTTTCCGGATTACACGCGCAGCTACATCGGCTATCAGCTCGACGCGATCAATCGCGACATGGCGCCGGATGCGCCGACGATGTTCGAGCTGTCGTCCTCGAGCCTGGGCGCGTTGAGCATGATCACGCGCGGTCTGCCGAAGCGCGCCCGCATCGGCACGATCACGCCGCGGTCGGCCTACCGCGCCGCCCGCACACACTTCACCGGCGACGTCGCGGGATGGCTGCAGATCGATCGCGAGATCTCCGGTGATGTCGTGGAGCGCATTCGTCGCGAGCGGCCGGATTTCGTGTTCGCGGCGCTCACCGGCGTCGACAAGGTGTCGCACGCGCGCGGCCACGAAGCGCCGCTGCTGCTCGATGCCCTGCGGATCGTGGATCGCACCGCGGCGGCAATTCGCGATGATGCGGAGCGTGACGGCCGCTGGGACGACATGTCGCTGTGGATCGTGAGCGATCACGGACACTCGCGCGTGCAGCAGCACGAAGATCTCGCCCAGCTCGTCGCGAACGCCGGGTACCGGACCATCGCGCACCCGTGGGTATTCGCCGTCAAGCCACAAGTCGGTGTGATGGTGAGCGGCAACGCGATGGCGCATCTGTATCTCGATCTGTCGTTGCGCGAGCGCGGCGATGCAGCGAATGCCCGCTGGAGCCCGCTGATCGAGCTGCTGCTGGCGAGACCAGCTGTCGACCTCTGCATCCTGACCGCGGCGGACTCCGGGCGCGCAACCGTCCGGAGTGCATCGCGCGGCGACGCGTCGATCGAACGGCGCGGCGGCCGATTTCATTATCGCCGAGAGAGCGGCGATCCGCTCGGCGTCGGCTGCAATCTGGACGGCGTGTGCGCCGACGCCGCCTACGATGCCACGATCGAGACCGATTACCCGGACGGCATCGTGCAGATCGCGTATCTCGCCGGCTCTTCGCGCTGCGGCGAGATCGTGCTCTCCGCGGCGCGCGAGTGGGATTTCCGCGCGCGCTACGAACCGATTCCTCACGTCAGCTCGCATGGTGCACTGCACCGCGAGCACATGCTCGTGCCGCTGCTCGTCAACCGCCCGGTACGCGGCCACCCGAGACGGACGGTGGATGTGATGCCGAGCGCGCTCGTGGCGCTCGGCCGGTCGATACCGGCGGGCTTGGACGGCCAGCCGTTCGTCTGACTACGTTCCGGGGTGTTTGCGCGTCGTCGCCAGCAGCGCTGGAATCGAGAGGAGTGCCCACGCGGACTCCAGCGCGATGAAGCCGACGCGCCGATCGACGATGGCGACCCACGCGAGGAGCGCCGAGCCGACGAAATTGAGCACGTTGTACGAGCGGTCGCGGCGGTCGAGGCGCCCGCGCTGGTTCGCCGCGTACGCAATGAGAATCAGTATCGCGCCGACCACCGAGATGAACTGATAGAGCACCGGATCTCCTGACGAGCTGTGATGCGCGCGACTCCGCGCCGGTTATTGTAGAAGACTCATGACGACCTGGACCCGACTCACGACCCGCCTTGCCTGGCGCGCGGTGCGCGACCCACGCCTCGCCGCCGCATTGCTGCGGGTGGCATGGCGCTTCCGGCGTCGGGAGTGGTATCGCCGGCCGCCGTTCCTGCCACTGCCGTCGGCCGACTACATCCGCTGGCGAATGTACACGGCGTACGGTAACGATGCGGCGGTGCCGCCGTCGGAGGACGTCGTACGCTACGCGCGCTGGGCGGTGCGCAAGCCGTGACCGCCACGCCAGCAGCGCAAACGGCGGGCGACACGCGCATGGAGCAGCTCGTGAAGGCGCGCGCCTACGGATTGGGCTTCGACCTCGTCGGCATCACCCAGCTGGGCGAAGCCGAAACCGCGGCCGCATTCGACGCCTGGCTCGCGCGCGGCTACGCGGGCGAGATGGCCTACATGGAACGCACCGCGGAAAAGCGCCGCGATTCCCGGCGTGCGATCGAAGGCGCGACGCGCGCGATCGTCGTCGCGATGAGCTACGGTGGAACGGAGCCGTCGGGACCCGTCGCGCGATACGCGCGCGGCGACGACTATCACGACATCATGGTCGGCCGCCTGCGCGAGTTGCACGGTTGGATCGAAGAGCAGCTCGGTCGTGTCGTTCCGGGGAAAGCGTACGTCGATACGGGTCCGCTGCTCGAGCGCGATCTGGCTCGTCGCGCGGGACTCGGCTGGTTCGGCAAGAACACGATGCTGATCCACCCGCGCGCGGGGTCATTCTTCTTTCTCGGCGCGCTGCTCGTGGATCTCGACTTGGAAGTGGATGCGCCCTTCGCGTCCGATCACTGCGGCACGTGTCGGCGCTGCCTCGATGCATGCCCGACCGGCGCGCTCGTCGACGCGCACGTCGTCGATGCCACGCGATGTGTGTCGTATCTGACGATCGAGCTGAAAGGCGATATCCCGGAGGCGATGCGGCCCTTGATCGGCGAGCTGCTCTATGGATGCGACGTGTGCCAGGAGGTGTGCCCGTGGAACGTGCGCTTCGCGCGCGAGAACCGCGTGCCCGAGTTCACGCCGCGTGACTCCCTGACGAACAAGAATGCGCGTGAGCTCTCGCAGGACCTACTCGCAATGTCCCCTGAGGAGTTCAGCGCGGCGTTCAAGGGATCGTCGATGAAGCGCGCGAAGCTGCGTGGGCTGAAGCGCAACGCGGCCGTAGTCTTGGGCAACGTCGGCACGGCCGACGACGCCGACGTGCTCACGCGCGCGCTCGACGATGAGGAGCCGCTCGTGCGCGAGCACGCGAGGTGGGCGCTGGATCGACCGCGGTGCGCTACTTCGGAATTTCGAGCTTGAAGTCGATGGCGGCGAGCTGCGCCGGGCTCATGCCATTCCGTTGGAGGAAGGGCATCCAGCGCGGATCTCGCCGCAACGGGGCGAACAGCGGATCGACGATCACGTAGGCAATCGCCTTTGCCGCGGCTGCGCGATCGAGCCATGCGAACGCCTTGTCATTCTCGCCACGATGCGCGTACACCGTCGCGATGGCGAACGGGTCGTCGCTGCCGAAGCGTGAGACGAACAACGCGAGCGCACTGTCCGCGACGGCGTTCCGCCCGAGGGCATGGCTCACGATGGCGACCGCTGGCAGCCGGTACTCCTCGGACGGCTCAGCCATTGCCTCGCGCAGGGCGTTCTCCCCTTCGCCCTTTTGCAGCAGCACGAGTGCGAGCGACGAGCGAATGCCGGTGCGCCCAGGACTCAGGTCGAGCACCGTGCGTGCTGCGCGTTCGGCGTCGTCCCACCGGTGGGCGAAATAGTACGTTGTCGACAGGTTCAACGGCACGCGTGGATTGGCCGGATCGTGTGCCTGCTGGTACTCCTGCACAGCGATGGATTGGTCGAGCCGGCCGAGATTTTGGACGAACAGCGCCGCGTTGCCCAGCACGCTGATGTTTCTCGGGTCCTTGGCGAGCGCACGCTCGAAGTACTGCCCAGCGCTCCGCATGTCGCTGTCGTAGGTCATCGTCATCCAGCCGAGCAGGGACAGCGCCACCGCATCGCCGGGATCAAGGGCGAGAGCCCGATTCGCGGCCTCACGCGCCAAACGCTGTCCCTCACCGACGGGCACCTCACCGGAGGCTGCCTGGCTGATGTAGGCGCTGACCAGGCTGGTCCAGGCCTTCGCGGCGAGGGGGTCGACCGCGATGGCTTTCTTCAGGAGTTCGATCGCGCGGCGGCGCGAGTCCTTATTCCCCTGCAGGATCAGGAATCGTCCCTCGAGAATCAGCTCGTACGCCTTCGGATCGATGCGCCGCACCGTCGGGACGGCGCTGAGCAGCTTCACGCGGAGCTGCTGCACCACGGCGGCGGCGATCTCGTCCTGCACCTTGAAGATGTCGTCGATGGTGCGATCGTAGCGTTGCGAGAAGATCTCCGACTGGTCGCTCGCCCGCACGAGCTCGACGTTGATGCGTACGCGGTCGCCCACGTGTTGCACGCTGCCGTCCAGGATCGCCGCGACGTGCAGCCTGCGCGCCATGTCTTGGATCGGCGTCTTGCGATCCCTGAACGAGAAGCTCGAAGTGCGCGCGATCACGCGAATCTGCGGCACCTTGGAGAGCAGGTTCAGGAGTTCCTCCGAGATCCCGTCTGAAAAGAACTGCTGCTCCTTGTCTCCGCTCAGGTTGACGAGCGGGAGCACCGCGATGGATGGGTCCGTGGCGATGTCGGGAATGGCCAGCTCGGTGGCGGCGACTGCTCGCGCCGCGTGATCGGCGGGAAGTGTCGCTTCGCCGCCGCGTCGAGCGGCCACGATGCCGATCGCCGAGACCGCCACGACTGCCAGGACGGCGACGGCGATCGGCCACCTCGACCGTCTTGGAGATGTGGTCGGCGGCACCGAACCGCCCATCCCCTCCAGGGCGTTCAGCACCTCTGCTGCAGACGCGGGACGATCGGCCGGATCCTTCGCGAGGCAACGCGCCACGAGCGCGGCGAGCGGACGCGGGAGGGTCTTCGGCAGCGGTGCAGGAATCTCGCTGAAATGCGCTGCCATCAGTGCTTGCGGTGACGTCTTGTCCGCGAACGGGTGCCGACCGGCGAGCAGCTCGTACGCCATCACGGCCCACGCATACAGATCGGCGCGGTGATCCGTTGCCGGATCGGCGGCCGCCTGCTCCGGTGCCATGTAGGCGGGCGTGCCCAGTGAGGTGCCGAACTGCGTCAATCCTTCCATCGGCGCTGCCGGGCCGTCAGGCGCGCGCGTGCGTGAAGCCTCCAGCGCCTTCGCGATGCCGAAGTCGGCCACCACCGCAGTGCGACCGCTCAGGAGGACGTTCTCCGGCTTGATGTCACGATGCACGATCCCGCGGCCATGCGCGTACTCGAGCGCCGTGGCAACGTCCCTCAGGATCGCGACCGCTTCCGTGAGCGGCACGGGTCCCCGCGCCAGGCGCACCCGCAGACTCTCACCGCGGACATACGGCATCGTGTAGTACGGGAGCCCGTCGGCCATCACGCCGGCGCTGTGCACCGGAACGATGTGCGGTTCTTGGAGTGCCGCCGCGAGACGAACCTCCCGCGCGAAGCGCTCAGCACTCACGCCCTGGGCCAGCTCGGGGGTGAGCACCTTCACCACGACGTCGCGGCCAAGCGCCTCCTCACGAGCGACGAACACGCGGCTCATCCCTCCGCCGCCGATCTCCCGCTCCAAGGTGTATGCTGTACCGAGCGATGCCTGAAGCTGGTCGCGGAGCGGGTCGGGCACGTG
>JAICKA010000171.1 GCA_025928185.1 Gemmatimonadaceae bacterium | reverse complement strand
GGCCAGCAGGGCCCGATCGTCCATCGACATCTATGTCGACATCTATATGATGGATGCGCGTCCGCCCGTGCCGGTGGAACCTGCCGGACGCCCGATTGTACACACATCCGGCGTCCCCGTATACTCCATGACCGGGTATGTGATCCGGTAGGGGTTGACACTCTCTCGCGTGTCGAATTCGCATGACCGATTCCGCGCCACGCACTGGTGACCCGGCGAGCCCGCCCGACTGGGACGCGATCGCCCGCTACCTGTCCGGGGAGAGTAACCCGGACGAGGCGGCGGTCGTTCGCCGCTGGCTCGACGCGCACCCGGCCGACGCGGAGCTCATCGAGGCGCTGCAGCGCGCCGTCACCACGCCGGAGCCGCTCGCGAATGCGGAGGTCGATGTCGATGCCGCGCTTCGATCGGTGCACGCACGCATGGCGGAACGCACGCCGCCGCGGCTGCACCTTGCACCGGCACGCCGACGCTGGCCGGTGTCGCTCACCGTCGCGGCCACCGCGCTCGCCGCCGCTGTCGTATTCATGATCGCGCGCGTGATCACGCGCGGCGCGCCCGGCGCCGGCCACTCAGCCGAAACGCACCACGCGAACACCGTCGCCACCGGCGTCGGCCAGATCGATTCGCTCTTTCTCGTCGACGGCACGCGGATCGTGCTCGGGCCGGCGAGCCGTCTGACGGTCGCTTCCGATTACGCGACGCACGCTCGCGCCGTCAGCCTCGATGGTCAGGCGCTGTTCGTCGTCCGCCATGATGCGCCGCACCCGTTCGTCGTGCACGCCGGCGACGCGACGATCGAGGATATCGGCACGAGTTTCGCCGTCAACACCGAGCAGGGTGGCGCGACGAACGTGTCGGTGCTCGCCGGCCGCGTGCGGCTGGCGAGCACGGCGTCGGCGCGCAACGCCGCCGAGCTCGGCGCCGGGGACCGCGGAGTCGTCACGCCGGGCGGCGACGTTCACGCATTTCCGAACACCGTCGCGGCCGACGACACGGCCTGGACGAGCGGACGTTTAGTGTTTCATGATGCAGCGCTGTCGAACGTCATCGCGGCCATTCGCCGCACCTACGGTATCGACGTCCATGTCGCCGACACGTCGCTGCTCGGCCGCCACGTGACCGCCACGTTCAACGGCGAGTCGGCCGACAAGGTGCTCGAGATCATCGGGCTCGCCCTCGGCGCGCGCGTCGTCCGGAGCGGCGATAGCGCGATGGTGTATTCGGCCCGCGCACCGGCAGCTCGACCGTGACGCCCGCTTCCAGCATCCGGCCACTCTGGTGCGCCGCCGCTCTCGCGTGCTTCAGCCGCGGAGCGGCGGCGCAGTCGCGCCAGTGCGCCGCTCAGTTGCCGGCGAGCGCGGCATCCGCGCGCTGGCCGTCGCCGCTGGACCGTACAATCGACGTCGATGCGACGGTGCTCCCGCTCGGCGACGCGCTCGTTCGCGTCGGCGCCGCGGCGCGCGTTCGCATCTCGTACAGCCCCGAGCTGCTCGCGATCGATCGTTCCGTCTGTCTCGCCGCTCGGCACGCCGCGCTCGGCGACGTGCTCGTTTCGCTCGCCGGAACGTCGAACGTCGCGCCCGTCGTCGCGAGCAGCGATCAAGTCGTGCTCGCGCCGGCGACGCAATCGCGCGCGCACGTGCGCGGGGACATGCTTGGCTCGCTCGGTCTGCTCGACGGCGTCGTCGTCACGAGCAACGCCGAGTCGCTCCCCGTGCGCGGTTCGCCAATGGCGATCGATGTCGTATCCGGACGCCAGCTCGCGCGGACCAGTGGCGGCAACCTCGCCGCGGCGCTCGACGGCTTCACCGCCGGCATGTGGACGTGGCCGCAGTCGCCGGCGAACATGCTCAGCGCGTTCGCCAGCATTCGCGGCGCGAGCTCGTTTGGCGTGAGCTATCCGAAGATCTACGTCGACGGAATCGAAGTGGCGAATCCGTTGATCGTCAGTGAATTCAGCCCCGACGCCATCGAGCGCGTCGAGATCGTTCGCGGTCCGCAAGGCTCGGCGACATACGGCACCGACGCGACGAGCGGCGTGATCAACGTGATCACGCGCCACGAAGGCGCGGAAGGCGGCGGCCAATCGACGGCGCTGCACACCTCGGCCGGACTGACGCAGGGGACGTCGGCGCGCGGCGTGCTGCGCCAGGAGCACGCGTTGTCCATCGCCACCGGCTCGAGCACGCGCTCCGCCGACCTGTACGTGTCCGGCGGAACGCTCGGCGATTTCGTGCCGAATGGCGCCAGCCACGATCTCGTGCTGAACGGAAGCGCGCGGCGGATTGGCGATCGTACGACGCTCAGCGCCACGGCACGCTACTTCATGGAGTCCGCCGGTTCGGCGCGCAGTGCGCTCAATGCGCCGATCCGATCGGCGATGGTCAGCGATACGTCAGCCGACCCTATGAATCTCGCGCAATCGGTCGGTGAGTACACGTTCGGCGTCACCGGCTCGTTCGCGCCGAGCGATCGCTGGACGCACACCATCGTCGCCGGCGTGGACGGCTACTCGCTCGCCAACGTGCAGACGAGTGCCGCGCCGATTCCAACAGCGGCCGACTCGGCGCTTCGCGCGGCGCAAGGATCGGCGGCCCGCGCCACGCTGCGATTGAGCAGCGTGCTGCGCACCGGCGGTGATGGCCCGCTGCGCGGCACCTTCACGTTCGTCGCCGATCATTCTGCACTGCATTCGACGGCGACCGCCATGCCTGACATGCTTGCCATGGAATCGTCCACGGCGCCGGCGTTGTCGGACCGCGAGCACAGCACCGGCGCCGGCGCCGAAATGAACGTGTCGTTCGATGAAGCGCTCTACCTGACCGGCGCACTGCGTATGGAGCACGACAGCCGGCTGCCGGCGGCGAATCACCTCGTCACCCTGCCGATGCTTGGTCTGGCGCTCGTGCGCGACGCTGGCCCGCTGACGGTCACGGTCCGCGGCTCGTACGGCCGGGGCGTGCGCCCGGTACGCGTGCCGGCGGCGCAGTATTCACAGTTTGCGAATAGGTTTCGCTACGCCCCATCGTCTCCAATGTCCCTCGGCGCGGAAGTGCAATCCGGTACCGAGGCCGGCGTCGATCTCTCGATCGGCCGGGCGCTCACGGTGCGCATGACGCGCTTCGACCAGCGCGCGTCTGGCCTGCTCCAGCAGGTGATCGAGAGAACCGACACGACGCCAACGCTGCATCGCACGTACGGCATCGCCGGCGCCGGCGCGATCTCGAACCGCGGATGGGAGCTCGAAGCATCGGCGACGCGATCGCATCTCACCGCTTCGGGCACGCTTACGCTGGTCGACAGTCGCGTGACGGCCGTAGCGGCGGACTACACGGGCGAGCTGCGCGCGGGCGACCGCATGCTCGCCGTGCCGGCGAGCACCAGCAGCCTGGACCTCACCTGGCTCGGTCGCCGCTGGTCGTTTTCGGCCGGTGGCGCGTTGGCGCGCGACTGGATCAACTACGATCAGCTGGCGCTCGCCGGCGCGATCGCGAGCGGTGAGCACACGGCGCACGAGCTGGCCGGTCCGCTCCTCCGGCAGTACTGGAAGCGCTACGACGGCGGCGTGCGGCTCCGCGCGTCCGTCGCTCGCGACATCGGCAATCGTTTCGCCCTCGAGCTGACCGGCGACAACCTGCTCAACTATCAGCGCGGCGAACCGGATGACGCGACGATCGTTCCGGGTCAGACGATCATGACTGGCCTGCGCATGAAGTTCTGATCCGCCGCGCGCTAGCTCGGCGTTGATCTGATCGGCACGGCGGTCGTAGCTTGAGGGGTGCTCAGATCCTCCCTCCCGGAGCAACCCGTGTCCCGCCGTCTGTTGATTTGCCTCTTCGGCGCGCTCTGCGCCGTTCCTGCGAGCGCGGTCGTCGCGCAATCGCCATTCGACTCCGTCACGTGGCGCTCGATCGGCCCGGTGAACACCGCCGGCCGCATCGACGACATCGACGTGGCGCGCATTGCCGGGCAGCCGGACGCGATCTACGTCGCGACGGCGAGCGGCGGATTATTCAAGAGCTCGAACAACGGCGTGTCGTTCGAGCCGGTGTTCGATCGCGTGAATGCGATGATGTCGATCGGCGACGTGGCTGTGGCGCCGAGCGATCCGCGCATCGTGTGGGTCGGCACGGGCGAGGCGAACACCCGCCAGAGCTCGAGCTGGGGCGACGGCGTGTACAAGAGCACGGACGGTGGCGCCACGTGGACGAAGATGGGGCTCGGCGACACCCGGTCGATCGGCCGCATCGTCGTCGATCCCGGCAATGCGGATGTCGTCTACGTCGCCGCGCAGGGCCATCTCTGGGGGCCGAACGCCGAGCGCGGCGTGTTCAAGTCGACGGACGGCGGACGCACGTGGCAGAAGGTGCTGTTCATCGATGAGAACACCGGCGCGAACGACATCGTCATCGATCCGGCGAATCCGCAGGTGCTGTACGCGTCGACGTACCAGCGGCAGCGCACCGCGTGGGGCTTCAACGGCGGCGGCAAGGGATCGGGGATCTACAAGACGACGGACGGCGGTGCGACGTGGACGCGGCTGACGAGCGGACTGCCGTCCGGCGACATGGGACGCATCGCGCTGTCGCTCTACGCGAAGGACCCGAACGTCGTCTACGCGAGCGTCGAGGCGCACCAGGGCGAGCAGGGCATTTACCGGACGCTGGACGGCGGCGCGACATGGGAGAAGACGTCCTCGCTGAACACGCGGCCGAACTACTTCTCGCAGATCCGCGTCGATCCCAATGACCGGCAACACGTCTACACGCTCGGCTCCAACCGTGGTTTCTATTTCTCTGATGACGGCGGCACGAAGTTCACCGAGCGGTTCAGCGACGTGCACGGCGAGGACCACGCGTTGTGGGTGGATCCCGC
>JAICKA010000059.1 GCA_025928185.1 Gemmatimonadaceae bacterium | reverse complement strand
GAGAAATCCTTTCCCATTGAGCAGCGCGTCGAGGTGCTCGACGCCCTTGTCTCCGCAGAGCGCGCCGTAACACTCGAAGAATGCCATCTTCTCGGTGAGGTCGGCATCGCGCATCGCCTTGTCCTGCACGATGCCCTCGAGTCGCTGGAGGACCGGCCGGTATGCGCGTCCCATGAAGAAGCGCACGGTCGTGATGCGGACGTCGCGATCCTCATCCTCGATCATCTTCTCGAGCGCCTGCATCGCACCGGGGGACGCAACTTCCGAGAGCGCGTTCACCGCGAGCAGTCGCCGGTCGGCAGACGGCTCATCGAGCACGCGTGACAGTGCCAGCACCGCAGCCTGCGCCTTGAGTGCGCCGGCGCGACGGATGGCTTCGTTCGAGACATCACCCTCGGGCGCCTGGATCAGTCGCACGAGCTCGGCGGTGTTGGCGGCAGCCAGTCGTTCGGCCGCGGACTCCAGCAGCGGACGGAGTCCTTCGGCGCGAATGCGGGGCAACCACGCGAACACCGTCGCGAGGGCCGCGGGACGAAGCTGTTCGAACAACGAGGTCAGCTCTTCCTGCGGCGGCAGCGTTGGCGAATCATCGAGCGCCTGGAGCAGCTGGGAAAGCGCCGCCGGAGCGCTCAGCCGGTCGGCGAGATGCGCGAGACGCGCACGCTGCTCCTCCGTCACCTCCGGTGCGCGGTCGTGTGCGATCTGCGACTCGCGGAGCACCTCGGCCACGCCGCGGAAGTGCCCGGCCGTCAGCAGATAGAGCAGCAGCGTCTCGACGTTGTCGAGCACCTCGAGTCGGATCGTGGCATCGCTCTGCTGCTCGAAGATGTCGAGCAGCACCGACACGACGTTGGTGCGCAGATCGTGGGAGTACTCCCGCTCGATCTCGGCGTGCAGATACGCGATCTCCTTCTCGTCGAGGAAGTACAGCGTCGCGTCGAAGTCCGACATGTTGACGAGACTGTTCGCCTGCGACTCCTCGATCGCTTCCTGCGCGCTGCGCCGGATGTCGTCCTGACTCGTCGGCTGTACTTCGGTGCCGTCGGTGAGATCCCCGCCGGCTTCCTGGAGCAGATCGACGTACTTGTAGGTCAACATCGAAAAATCGGCTTCCCAGAACATCGTCACGAGGTCATCCTCGTCCGGCGACGCCTTGCGCGCTCGCTTGATCATCTCGAGCAGCTTGACGACCTCGCTCTCCTCGAAGCCGCGCGTCATGCGCAGCTCGCGCACTCCGTCCTTGAAGAAGACCCACGCCAGGTTGTCGCTCGACTTGTCCCCCGCTTCGCCGGACACCACGGTGTCGAACCAGCGGATCTCCGTTTCGTTGATCGTCAGCACCAGCTCGTCCGTCTCCGACCAGACGGCCGCAAAGCCCCCGCGGAGCGCATCGATGGCGCCGCGGTAGATCGGGTTATTCGGGAGATACAGCTGTTGCGCCCGCGCGGCCTTGACGACGAGTCGGAGAAGCTCCTCCACGGGCGCCGGTGGGAACGGCGGCTCCAATGGCTCCGGTTCGCCCGTCGGCCCGGGCGCGAGCGACGACGGCGGGAGGGATGTCACGCTTCCAAAATACCCATTTCACTCACTTGCGCCACATCCTTGTCGCCACGACCGCTCACGCAGAGCAGAATTGGCTCCTGGCTGCTCCACCGGCCGCGCTGGGATGCGATCCAGCTCACAGCGTGCGCCGTCTCCAGCGCTGGTATGATGCCCTCCAACCTGCTGAGGAGCTGAAATCCCCCGAGCGCCTCACGGTCGGTGACCGCCACGTATTCCGCCCGGCCAGTCTGCTTGAGGTACGAATGCTCCGGACCCACGCCGGGGTAGTCGAGACCTGCCGAGATGGAGTGCGCAGGGTGGACCTGTCCGTGCTCGTCCTGCAAGAGATAGCTCAGGGAGCCGTGCAACACGCCGGGCGTCCCACGCGAGAGCGACGCCGAATGATGACCGCTGTCGAGCCCTTCGCCTGCCGCTTCCACCCCCACCAGCTCGACGTCGCGATCGCCGACGAAGGCGTGGAACACTCCCATCGCGTTGGATCCGCCGCCGACGCAGGCGACCACGGTCCTGGGCAGACATCCGGCGCGCTCCAGCATTTGCGCGCGGGCCTCCCGGCCGATCACCGACTGAAAATCGCGCACCATTCGTGGGTAGGGCGCCGGGCCGACCACCGATCCAATGATGTAGTACGTGTCGTCGACGTTGGTGACCCAATCACGAATCGCTTCCGTCGTGGCGTCCTTGAGCGTACGCGTGCCGCTCGACACTCCGACCACGCTCGCGCCCATCAGCTTCATTCGAAAGACGTTCAGCTCCTGGCGGCGCATGTCTTCCTCGCCCATGTACACCACGCACTGGAGCCCGAACCGCGCGCAGACCGTCGCCGTAGCGACACCGTGCTGACCGGCGCCAGTTTCGGCGATGATTCGCGTCTTTCCCATGCGGCGGGCGAGCAGTACCTGCCCCACCGTGTTGTTGATCTTGTGCGCGCCGGTGTGATTCAGGTCTTCGCGCTTGAGCCAGACCGGCGCGCCCACGTACTCGGAGAACCGCGGCGCATCGCTCAACGCGGAGGGCCGCCCGACGTAATTGGTGAGCATGTCCTCGAGCTCGCGCGTGAACGCGGGATCTCGCTGCGCTTCATCGTAGGCGCGGTCGAGCGCCTCGATGGCGGGAACGAGCGTCTCGGGCACGTACCGGCCGCCGAAGATGCCGAATCGATCATTCTGCTGCACGGTAGTCATGATTGCACGGAAGCGTTGGCGACGGCGTCGCGAAAGTCACGCATGCGTTGATGATCCTTGATTCCCGGTGCCCGTTCCACGCCCGATGACACGTCGACGACATTCGGCGACACGGCCGCGATGGCTCGTGCCACGTTCTCGGGTCGCAGCCCACCCGCCAGGATGATCTGATGAGCGCCGCGCAGCTCGTCGAGCTGCTGCGACAGCTCATCCCACGGCAGTGCGACGCCGGTTCCGCCGAGCGCACCGGGAACGTAGGCATCGAGCACCACGGCGTCTGCCGCAGCCAGCAGATCGCCAATGTCGCGCGGCAGTTGCCCATGCGCGAGACGCACGACCGCCCACACTCGGCCGTCGAACTTCCGACGAAGGTTTTCGATCGCCGCCGGGGTTCGTGCTTCGTGCAACTGCGCGACGGCAAGTCCGACCATCTCGGCAGTTCGTGCGATCTCGTCCGCAGTTTGACCGGCGAAGACGCCGACGCGGCTGACAGTCGCAGGAACGTTCATCAATACGGCGGCGGCACGCTCTGCGGTCAGCGTTCTCGGTCCGCCGGCGAAGATCACACCGGTGTACGCTGCGCCGAGCGACACGGCCTCCGCCGCATCCTCGGCTCTGGTCAGACCGCAGAACTTGATCTCAATGCTCACGGCCGACTCGCGGAACGCTCGACAGCTCGCCGACGGCAACCGCCGGATTCTCCGAGGCCGAAATCGATGAGCCGACCAGCACTGCGTCGGTGCCGCAGCGAGCGACGCGTTCCACATCCGTGCGGCCACTGACGCCGCTTTCAGCAATCGCGACGACGTCGGCCGGGATGCGGCCGAGCAGCCGTTCGGCGGTACCGGCCTCGATGACGAGCGTCTCCAGATTCCGATTGTTGATACCGACCACCGTCGAGCCAAACTCGAGCGCGCGGCCAAGCTCCTCCTCGTCGCGAATCTCGACGAGCAGCTCGAGTCCGAGATCCCGCCCGTGCGCGATCATCGTGCGAAGCGTATCCGGTGAGATTGCCCGAGCGATGACGAGAGCAGCCGACGCGCCGAGTGCACGTGCCTCCGTCAATTGAATCGGATGGACGTGGAAGTCCTTCTTCAGGACCGGAATGCTGACCGCACCCAACACGTTCCGGAGGTCGTCATTCGACCCGCCGAAATGCTCGGGTTCGGTCAGTACCGAGATCGCCGCCGCGCCGCCGCGCTCGTACGCGCGCGCCTGATCCACCGCGGACAAATCGCGCTTGATCCAGCCCTTCGAGGGCGATCGGCGCTTCACTTCGGCGATCACAGCCACGTTGGACCGGCGCAGCGCCGCCGCGAACGGCCGTGCCGGTGTTGCGCGCGTCGCCGCCCGCTCGAGGTCGGCACGCGCGGCGAGCAGCCTATCTGCGCGAGCCTTCGCTTCGTCGACGAGGCCGCCCAGCGTGCCTCCGGGAGCCGTCCAGGAAGAAGACGCTTGCACTTCGGTCCTTGTTCGGATATAGTGGTATTCGGGTCCTCTTCGGGACGAGCAGCCGCTCGCTCGAGATTACGTACGCCGAACCGGTGTCAGCCAATGCCGCTCACCAAGCGCCAGCGCGAAATACTAACCTATCTGACGGCGTACTCGGAGCAAAACGGGTTTGCGCCCAGCTTCGAGGAGATCGCCGAGCAGTTCGGCTACAACTCGCTCGCGACGGTGCACGAGCATCTCACCAACCTCGAGCGCAAAGGCTACATCAAGCGCAGCTACAACGAGAGCCGCGCGATTTCGATCCTGCCGAGCGAGGCATCGCCGCGAGCGATCGAGCTTCCGCTGCTCGGCACGGTCGCGGCCGGCGTGCCGATCGAGGCCATCGAGCAGAACGAAACGTTCTGCGTGCCGGATTCAATGATCGGCCGCGGCGGCGCGCACTACGTGCTGCGCGTCCGCGGCAATTCAATGATCGACGAGCAGATCCGGGACGGAGATTTCGTCGTCGTGAACGAGCGGCAGCGCGCCGACAACGGCGAAATGGTGATTGCGCTCGTCAACGGCACGTCCGCCACCGTCAAGAAGTACTATCGGGAGCGGGATGGCCGGATCCGGTTGCAGCCGGCGAACGAGACCATGCAGCCGATCTACGTGCACGAGAACGACATCAGCATCCAGGGCATCGTCGTCGGAGTCCTGCGGCGGTATTGAGCGGTCGGCCGCATCAGGCGGCCTATCCGTGCGCTCGCCGGGCGAACGCAATGCGTAGTCGGTCGAGGGCGGCCAGCCCTGCGCCGGTGGTCACGGCCGCGCGAGCTGCGTCGACGCCATCGTCATAGCTCGGCACAACCGCACCAACGTAGAGCGCGGCTGCTGCATTGAGCACTACCGCGGCGGTCGACGCGGGATTCCCTTCCCCGCGCAATACCCGCAGTACCGTCGCGGCGTTCTCATCCGGCGGCCCCCCCGCAATATCGCTCGGCGCGCCGTCACCATACCCGTACCGCGCCGGCTCGATCGTCCAGCGGCGGAGCTCACCCGGTCGCACTTCGATGACGTGTGTCTCACCGAACGGTGAGATCTCGTCCATCCCTGTGCCGTGCACCACCAGCGCGTGCACCGTCGCCAACTCGGACAGCGCGCCGGCGATGAGCTCGAGCCGCCGCGAATCGGAAACGCCCACCACCTGCCTGCCGGCGTGCGCGGGGTTCGCCAGCGGTCCGACCATGTTCATGATTGTCTGGACGCCGAGGTCCGCGCGAACCGGACCCACGTGCCGCATCGCCGGATGCATCAGCGGCGCGAACATGAACACGATCCCGGCGTCGCGGAGCGCGGCTTCCATCACCGGCACCGGCACGTCGATGGACACGCCGAGCGCTTCCAGCACGTCGGCGCTTCCGCATTTCGTCGTGAATGAACGGTTGCCGTGCTTGGCGACACGCACTCCGACGCCGGCCACGAGCAATGCTGCGGCGGTCGAAATGTTGAAGGTGTTGATCGTGCCGCCGCCCGTGCCGCAGGTGTCGACGAGCTGCTCCGGGTCGTCGGCTGGCAGCTCGATCATCGCGCTGCGCAGTGATCGCACGACGGCAGCGAGATCCTCCGGCGCTTCGCCGCGAACGCGGAGTCCCACGAGCAGCGCGGCCACCTGCACCGGCGTCGCGTTGCCGGCCAGGATCACGTCGAACGCCGCAGTGAGCTCGGCGGGATCGGCCGCTTCACCGCCGGTGAGCCGCCGGATCGATTCGCGCAGCGGGTTGGTCGAACTACCGGACACTGAGCGTTTCGACGAGACGTTCAGGGAGCCGCGCATGCGACGCGACGAGCGCGATCACCAGCCCGAGCAGTCGCACCCGATCGACGTCCTCCTCGACGAACACACCGTGCAGCGCGCGGTTCGCCAGATTGATCACGCCGACCAGCTCGCCGTGATACACGAGCGGAAAGCTGATGAACGAACCGGTGGTGAAGTACTGGTCCTGCAACAGCGGATGACTCTTCGCCTCGGCCACGTCCCGCACGAGGAGCGGCTCGCGCGTTGCCGCCACGCGGCCAGCCACGCCCTGCCCGAGCGCGACGCGCACGCCTTCCGCAACGCCCGGCGCCAGGCCGCGGGCGGCGGCGATGTACAGCGATTCCCCATCGGGCGTCCGCAGCATCAGCGAGCAGCGATGCGCGTGCATGTCGTCGCCGACGAGCGAGAGCAGCCCTTCGGCGAGCTGGCGCGGATCGTCGGTCGACGCGTCGATCGTCAGCACGCGGTCGATCAGATAGATCGTTCGAGTCTTCTGACGGAGCGATTCGCTGCGGCGATGCAGCTCCACGTGCGCCTTCTCGAGCTGCTCGACCGCCGATCCGACGGTCGCCTCGACAGCTTCGGCGCGCCGCAGCGCCCGCCGGGCGTCGTCCGTGGCCTGCGCCAGCTCGCGCTCGAGCGAAAGCACCTGGTCGGAGTCGACGGCAACCTGCCGCCCGCTGTCCGTGGTCCGCGTCGCGAGCTCGGCCAGGCGGCGCTCGTATTCGCCGTGCACCCGCTCCGTGACGTCCTCGAGCGTCCGCACGGCTTCCTCACGCGCGCTGCGTTCGAGAAAACGCAAATAGGCAAGCTCGAATAGCGCGATGGCGGGCAGGAGACGCTCGGCCGTGCGCGCCCCGAACAGCTTGCGCGACTCGTACAACACGAGGAGCGCGCTCACGTCGCCGTCGTAGCGCAATCCGCGCGCGCTCAGCCAGCCCTGTTCGCCGAGCGACGGCAGCTGGAACAGCCGCGCAAACTCGTCGGCGCTGTCGCCGAAATCGACGAACTGGCCGCCGGTGGCGATCGCACCGCGCTCGTGCGCCGGCAGATGATCGAACGTCGTGTCGAGCACGACGACGTCGGTGTCCTCGCCCGTCGCCAGCAGCCGGCGGCCGAGCATCCCGCGCCGTTCATCGAATTCGACGAGGGCGAGCTGCGCGAAGCGATCGAACTCGGCCAGTGCTTCGCCGAGCGCGTGCAGCGCGGCTTCCGGTGTGGCGGAGACGGTCAGCGCGTGGGCGAGTGAAGCGAGCGTGCGCGGCGGCATCGAGGCAGGAGGCGGGTCGCGAAGAGGAGATGCACGACGCAGGCGGGGTGCGGCGAAATGTGAGCGCGCGCAACGCGCAAAGTCAATCGGTTTCGTCACTTCACCACGTGCGCGATGCACGCCGCGTTGCTTGACACCCCCCCGGCTGCTGGTAGGTTTCACGCAATGGCCGAGCGCACCGTGCAGCTGGTGTTGCACTACGACGGGGCCGGGTTCAGCGGATGGCAGCGCCAGCCGGCGCAGCGCACCGTGCAAGGCGTTCTGGAGGCGGCACTCGAGCGATTGTGCTCGGGTCCGATCCCCGCATTGGGCTCGGGTCGCACCGATGCCGGCGTGCACGCGCGAGGACAGGCGGTTGGCGTTCGAGTTCCCGAACGGTGGGATGTGAATCAGCTCAAGCGCGCGCTCAACGCGGTGCTGCCCGCCGATATCTGGGTCGCTCGAACCTACGAGATGCGCGAGGACTTTCACGCGCGGTACAGTGCAGTGAGCCGGCGCTACAGCTATCATGTCGGCACGGACGACGAGGCGCACTCGCCATTCCGTGGTCGGTACGAGCTGGCATTCGGGCAGCCCCTCGATCGGAGCGCTCTGGATGCCGCCGCCGCCCACCTGCAAGGTGAGCACTGCTTCCGGGGCTTCGCGGTGCTCGGCACGGCGCCCGCCCACGATGATCACCGCTGTCGCGTGCACGTGGCGCGCTGGCGCGATCGGCCCGGCGGCCTGGCGTTCGAGATTGAAGCCAACCGATTTCTTCATCACATGGTGCGATTCCTCGTCGGTACGTTGCTCGACATCGCCACGGCACGCCGGCCGCTCTCCGATCTGCAGCGCCTGCTCGCCGCGGCCGACAACCGCGAGGTGTCGCCCCCGGCGCCGCCGCACGCATTGTTTCTCGACGCGGTGACGTATCCGGCCGAGCTATACGCCGGGAGCGCGACGTGAAGATCTATCTCGCCTCTGCCAACATCGACGACATCCGCTGGGCGGTGCGCCGGCGATTGATCGACGGTGTGCTGACGACACACGCGCTCGTGGCGGAGCAGGCACCTGGCAGCGAGTACGACTTGCTCGTCGAGATCTGCCGCGTGGCGGCGGGTCCCGTGCTCGTCACCGCCCACGCACTCACTGCCGCGGACGTGTACCGCGACGCACGTGCTCTGGCGAAGATCTCGGATCAGATCACGGTGCAGATTCCATTTCTCGAAGACGTCGTCGAAGCGATTCATCGCCTCGCGACGGACGGCGTTCGAGTGGCGGCGACGTTGATCTTCAGCGCCGCACAGGCGCTCCTCGCCGCCCGCGCCGGCGCCGCGGGCGTCGTCGTGCCGGTCGACGACCTGGACGGCGCCGGACACGACGCCAGCGCAGTGCTCCGCGAGCTGCGATCGGTGTTCGATTCCACCGGCGCGGAGGCGGACGTGGTCGCGTTGCGACCGACCAACGCCGCCCAGTTTGCGGCCTGTGCGGCCGCGGGCGTGGACGGTGTCGCCGTGAGCACGGAGGTGTTGCGCGCTCTGCTCGTCCACCCGCTCACCGACCGCGGTCTCGATCAATTTCTGTACGACCTTTCCCGACAGCACGCATCATGGTCACTCGTCTAACGAGCCGCGCGGCGCGTTTCGCGCTCATCGCGGTCCTGATTGGTTGTTCCCGCAAGCCCGAACCGTCGGCAGCGCAAGCCTCCGGCGTCACGATCGCCAGCACCGCGCAGGTCTCGCAGTCGCGCCACGATGCGATCACCGCGGCGGTCGCCGCGGTGTCGCCATCCGTCGTCACGGTCCAGACGCAGGAAGTCGACAAGACCCCGGCGGACCCGTTCGACATGTTCTTCGGCAATGCGCAGCCGCGAACGCAGGCCGGCCTCGGCACGGGCTTCGTCGTTCGTTCGGACGGCGTGATCGTGACGAACGCCCACGTCGTCGCCGGCGCGGACTCCGTGTCGGTGATGATGCGCGACGGGTCGGTGTATCCGGCCAAGGTCCTCGGCAGCGACGAGACGAACGACATCGCGGTGATCAAGATTCCCGCGAAGAACCTGCCGGTCGTGAAATTAGGAAACTCGAACAGCCTGCTGATCGGCGAGTGGGCGATCGCCATTGGCAATCCATACGGATTCTATTTCGGCAACGCCGAGCCGAGCGTGAGCGCGGGCGTGATCAGCGCGACGCAGCGGAACATCATTGCGCCCAACGAAGGCGGCGCATCGTACTTCGACATGATCCAGACCGATGCGGCGATCAATCCCGGCAACTCGGGCGGACCACTCGTCGACGCGGACGGCGAAGTGATCGGCGTGAACAGCAACATCTTCTCGCCCAACGGCGGCTCGGTCGGTCTCGGGTTCGCCATTCCGATCAATCGCGTCGCCCGCGTCGTCGACGATCTGCTCACGCACGGCTCGATCCGCCGGCCGTGGATCGGCGCCACGCTGCGACAAACCGCATCGAGCAATCCGCGCGACCTGCTGACCCAGGGTGCGGTGATCGCTCGCGTGGCACCCGGGTCGCCGGCCGCCGCGGCTGGCCTGCGCGTCGGCGACGTGATCCTCCGCGAGGGCAACCGCGCCGTTCGCAATCCATATGATTGGGACGCCGCGCTGCTCGATCTCCGTGTGGGTTCGCCGGCGCACCTGCACGTGAAGCGCGGATCGCGCGAGTTCGACGTCGACGTGAAGGTGTCCGACCTCCCGGACGTGAGCGCCCCCAAGGTGCAGGTGCTCAAGGAGCTGGAGCTCGTCACCGTCACGCCGGCCATCCGGGCCGAGCGCAACATCCGCGCGCAGCAGGGAGCGCTCATCTACAACGTCAGCCAGCGTGTCGCGAACGATCTTGGTATTCAGCCGGGCGATGTGATCGTGCGGATCAACAATACGGCGATCAAGACCGCGCAGGACGTGGCGCGCGCCATCAACGATTACAGCGACCGCGGCTACATGCGCATGTGGGTCGAGCACCAGGGACAGCTCTACTTCACGGACTTCTCGGTTCGATGAGCGATCGCGCGTCGCAGACGCGATACTCGTCGCCGCTGGCCGAACGCTACGCGTCGGCGGCGATGCTCGAGCTGTGGTCGCCTGCCGTTCGTCACGGACTGTGGCGGCGGCTGTGGCTGGCCCTGGCGGAGGCCGAACAGGAGCTTGGCGTGCCGATTCCGGACGAGGCGATCGCGCAGATGCGCGCGCACCTCGACGACATCGATTTCGACGCCGTCGCGGCGTACGAGCGACGGTTTCGCCATGACGTCATGGCGCACGTGCACGCGTTCGGCGACGCCGCGCCCGCGGCGCGTGGATTCATTCATTATGGCGCCACGAGCGCGTTCGTCACCGACAACGGCGATGTCATTCTCATGCGCCGCGGGCTCGAGCTGCTGCGGGCCAAGGTGCTGCGCACGCTGCGTGCGCTCGCCGCGTTCGCCCGCGAGTGGCGCGCCGAGGCGACGCTCGGCTCCACGCATCTGCAGCCGGCGCAGCCGACGACGGTCGGCAAGCGCGCGACGCTGTGGATGCAGGATCTCGTGCTCGACCTCGCGGACCTCGACTACCGCATTGCGACGTTGCCCTGTCGCGGCGTGAAGGGAACAACGGGGACCCAGGCGAGCTTTCTCGAGATCTTCCAGGGTGACCACGCAAAGGTGCGCGAGCTGGAGTCGCGCGTCGCCGAAAAGATCGGCTTCGGATCGGCCATTCCAGTATCCGGACAGACCTATTCGCGCAAGCTCGACGCGCAGGTGCTCGGCGTTGTCGCCGGCATTGCCGCGAGCGCGATGAAGTTCAGCGGCGATCTGCGCGTATTGCAATCCGTCGGCGAGATCGAGGAGCCGTTCGAGGCCGAGCAGATCGGCTCGTCGGCGATGGCGTACAAGAGAAATCCAATGCGCTGCGAGCGCATCGCGTCGCTGGCGCGTTTCGTCGTCACATTGGAACCGAACGCCAACCTCACGCATGGCGTGCAGTTCTTCGAGCGCACGCTCGACGACAGCGCCAACCGCCGCCTCGTGCTGCCGGAGAGCTTTCTCGCCACCGATGCGATTCTCGTGCTGATGGAGAACGTCGTGAGCGGTCTGGAAGTGCACCCGGCGCGCATTCGCCGTCGGCTGGCTGACGAGCTGCCGTTCATGGCGACCGAGGAGCTGATCGTGCGCGCCGTGCGCGCCGGTGGCGACCGCCAGGCGGCGCACGAACGCATTCGCCAGCACAGCATCGAGGCGGCGCGTGCGCTCAAGAACGGCGCGTCGCACAACGATTTGCTCGACCGTCTTGCCGCCGACACCAGCTTTGGCGTGCCGCTCGCCGATTTGCAATCGGCGCTCGACGCGTCGCGCTTCGTCGGCCGCGCGCCGGAACAGGTCGACGAATTCCTAGCCACCGTCGTCGATCCACTGCTCGCGACCGAGCCGCGGTTGTCCGAGCCGCGCGAGGAGATTCGCGTATGACCGCCATCGAGCTTCCAACGCTGCCGCTGGAACACGTCCGCAGTGGCAAGGTGCGCGAGGTATACGCCGTCGATCGCGATCGGTTGCTGCTCGTCGCCTCGGACCGCGTGAGCGCGTTCGATGTCGTGATGTCCGAGCGCATTCCGCACAAGGGCGCCGTGCTCACGCAAATGACCGCGTGGTGGCTGCGCCATCTCGAGGGCGACGTGCGACACCACATGCTGTCCGCGGACATCGACGAGATCGTCGGCGAGCTGCCGGCGCTCGCGCCGCATCGCGACTCGCTCGCCGGCCGGTCGATGCTCTGCATGCGCACGGAAGTTTTTCCGATCGAGTGCGTCGTTCGCGGCTATCTTGCCGGCTCGGCGTGGAAGGAATACAGCACTCACGGCACGCTGGCCGGCGAATCGCTGCCGCCCGGACTCCGCCAGAGCGAACGCTTCGATCCACCGCTGTTCAGTCCCGCAACCAAGGCGGAACACGGTCATGACGAGAACATCACGATGGCGCAGATGAGCACCACGCTCGGTCCGGACGTCGCACGCGAGCTGGAGCGGCTCAGTTGCCTGATCTACGATCGCGGTCGCGATCTGGCGAGTGCGCGGGGGATCATCGTTGCCGATACCAAATTCGAGTTCGGCACGGACCGGGCCGGCGAAGTACGCCTGATCGATGAGGTGCTGACGCCGGACAGCTCGCGCTTCTGGCCCGCGGAACACTATCAGCCCGGCCGCACGCAGCCGAGCTTCGACAAGCAGCCGTTGCGCGATTATCTCGACGCCGAGCGCCGCGCCGGCCGCTGGAACGGCGAAGCGCCTGGTCCCCGACTGCCGGAGGAAGTGGTGCAGGCGACGAGCGCCCGCTATCTCGATGCCTTCCGTCGCATTACCGGCAGCCCGCTTACTATCGCGGAGGGTTTGTGAATTTCGCCCGTGAAGGGTGGACGTTCATCGTCGTCGCGGCGCTCATCGCCATCGTGGCGTATGCCGCGGCGCTCAACCGGCGCTCGTGGCCACTCTGGCTGCTGGCGGTGGTGCTGACGGTGCTCGCGCTGTGGGTCGCTTACTTCTTCCGCGACCCGCAGCGTACCGGCGCTCGGGGAGAACATCTCGTCATCTCGCCCGCGGACGGCAAGGTGGTAATGATCTCGCGCGTCGACGAACCGACGTTCATGCACGGACCGGCCATGCGCGTGTCGATCTTCATGAACGTGTTCAACGTGCACGTGAACCGATATCCCGTCAGCGGCGTGGTAGAGTACGTCGAACGCAAGTCGGGCCGGTTTCTGAACGCGGCATCCGAAAAGTCGAGTCTCGAGAACGAGCAATCTTCGATTGGCATTCTCTCGGGCAGCGACCGGATTCTCGTGCGGCAGATCGCCGGATTGATCGCCCGCCGCATCGTCACCGACGCCAAACAGGGCGAGCACGTGCAGCAGGGTACGCGCATGGGACTCATCCGGTTCGGCTCGCGCGTCGACGTCTTCGTGCCGCTCACCGCCGAGATCACGGTCAAGGTGGGCGACGCGTCGTTCGCCGGAGTCACGGAGATCGCGGAGCTGCAGCCGCGATGACGCCGCGGACGCAATTGCCACCGGAACCGCAGCGCCGACAGGGCGTGCGGCGCGCCGTGGTCCTCATGCCAAACGGGTTGACGCTGTTCAATCTGTTCTGCGGCGTCTACGCCGTGATTCTCGCCATCCGCGGCGACTTCGCCGCCGCACCCGGCTTCATCGTCGCCGGCGGAATCGCCGACGCGCTCGATGGGCGCGTCGCCCGCGCGACCGGCACCGGCAGCCGATTCGGCGAAGAGCTGGATTCGCTCGTCGACGCGGTGTCGTTCGGCTTTGCGCCGGCGATGATCATGTATCTCGAGCTGCCGAAGCGTGGCGCGTGGGAGTGGCTCGTTCCGTTCATTTTCATCGCCTGTGCGGTAATGCGGCTCGCGCGCTTCAACGTCGAGCAGGCCGGCCGCAAGAAGACGCACTTCCACGGCCTGCCGAGCCCCGCCGCCGGCCTCACGCTCGCGACGTACTACTGGTTCAGCCAAACGCCGCTCTACAATCAGACCGTAATTCTGTTCACCGACAGCAAGACGCTGTCGGATCTCCCCTGGCACACCATTCTGCGCGGGCTCATGGCGATGCTCGCCGCGTTGATGATCAGCGACGTGCCCTATCCGGCGATGCCGTCCATCGGCTATCGCACGATCAAGCAGCTCCTTGGGTCGCTGATCGTCGCCGGCTCCATCGCGCTGCTGCTGGTCCGTCGCGCGGAGTTCATCTTCCCCGCACTGCTCGCCTACGTGTTGTACGGCGCGCTGAAATGGGTCGTCATCGGTTTCCTGGATCGAGTCGGCACGCCGGACGAAATATTCTGGCAGGGCGAAGGCGAGGAACGCCCGCCTGCCGAGATCGATCCGCGGAACATTGGCCGCCGTGCGGAGCCGCGTGTCGATGCTCGCCGCGACTATCAGCGTGAGGCGGTGCGGCAGCCGCGCACCGACGCTCGAACCGGCGAGATCGCCGCGGTGGATGGCACGCAGCCACGCCGTCGCCGCCGCCGGCGCGGCCACCGGCATCGTCCATCGGGTCAGACACCGAGCGGACAAACACCCAGCGGAACGCCGACTCCCGGCGCTCCGGTCCCCGACACTCCGACCGACTCCAGCGAATGACCCGCTATCGAATCGCCGTGCACATCACTCCACGTCGCGGCATTCTCGATCCGCAGGGCAAGGCGGTGGCTGACGCGCTGCACACGCTGGGGTTCACCGCGCTGCGCGAAGTGCACGTCGGCCGGTACATCGTCCTCGAGCTCGACGCCGCCGACCAGTCGACGGCCGAACAATCGGCGCGCGACATGTGCGAGCGCCTGCTCGCCAATCCGGTAACGGAAGATTTCGAGGTCGCGACGGTGGAGGCGGCATGAAGTTCGGCATCGTCACCTTTCCCGGGTCCAATTGCGACTACGACGCCTATCGCGCCGTCGTCGACGGGCTGGGCGAACAGGCGGTGTTCCTGTGGCACAAGGACCACGATCTGAAGCAGTCGGACGTGATCATCCTGCCGGGCGGCTTCAGCTACGGCGACTACCTGCGCGCCGGCGCCATCGCGCGATTCAGT
>JAICKA010000094.1 GCA_025928185.1 Gemmatimonadaceae bacterium | reverse complement strand
GCGCCGGTGGATCATGCCGCCCATCTCGGGATTCACGACAGCATTGTTACTCCCGGCCGCGCTCCCGATCGAGTAACCTCACGTCATGCGCCATTCAGCCGCCGAGATCATTCGAGAGTACGGCCCGTTCCCACGGGCGAGTCACGTCGCCGGCGTCACGTACGACGGCGCGTCGGTGTGGTTTGCGTCGAGCGATGGCCTCCACCGCTTTGAGCCCGACGCCGGCGATGATCTGCCGCCGCTCGACGTGCCGGCGCATGCGGGCACCGCTTACGATGGCGCGTTCCTGTATCAGATCGCTAATGGACAGATTCAAAAAGTCGATCCGGCCACCGGCGGCGTAGTGTCGACGATTCCAGCGCCGCAGGGCGCGGACAATTCCGGCCTCGCCTGGGCGGAAGGCGCGCTCTGGGTCGGTGAGTACCGGGGCCGAAAGATTCATCAGATCGATCCGGAGACCGGCGCGATTCTGCGCACCATCGAATCGAACCGCTTCGTCACCGGCGTGACCTGGGTCGACGGCGAGCTGTGGCACGCCACGTCGGAGAACAATGAAAGCGAGCTGCGGCGGATCGATCCGAACACGGGCGCGGTGCTCGAACGCGTCGAGATGCCGGCCGGCACCATGGTGTCCGGACTCGAATCCGATGGCAAGGACCGCTTTTATTGCGGCGGCGGAAACAGCGGCACCGTCAGAGCAGTGCGGCGGCCGCGCAAATCCTAGCCGTCGGTCCGCTGCCAGCCGAGCGCCGCCGCCACGCTCGTCGCAATACGATCGAACGCGAGCGCGGTGGCGCTCGCGGGGCGTGCGACCACCGTCGGTGTGCCGCGATCGCCCTCGTCGACCACCGCCGGGTCGAATGGAATGTCGCCGAGGAACGGCACGCCGAGCTCCGATGCAACGCTGCGGCCCGCGCCGCGACCGAACACGCCGCTCATGTTCTCGACCACGCCGAGCACGGGAACCTCGAGGGCGCGAAACATTTCAGCGGCCTTGCGTGCTTCAGCCGCGGCAACGCGCGGTGGTTGTGTCACGATCACCGCGCCCGACAGCGCCACTGCCTGCGCAAGACTCAGCGGCACGTCGCCAGTACCCGGCGGAAGATCGACGACCAGCACGTCGAGCGCCGGCCACGCCACGCCCCGCGCGAACTGCTTTACCGCCTTCGACACCATCGGTCCGCGCCAGATGGCCGGCGATCCTTCGCCGAGGAAGAATCCGAAGCTGATCATCGGCAGACCGTGCGCCTCGAGCGGTTCGATGTGCTTGTCGGCCGACATGCGCACTCTCGACGCGCCGTCTTCGATGCCGAGCAGGATTGGCAGGCTCGGTCCGTAGATATCGGCGTCGAGCAGGCCTGCCCTGAGTCCTTCGCGCGCCAGCGCCAGCGCGATGTTCACCGCGACCGTGCTCTTGCCGACGCCGCCTTTTCCCGCGCCGACGGCGATGACGTGACGCACCGTGGCGAGTCGCACCTGGTCCGACCACGGATCGGGTGGGGCATGCCGGTTCGGAGCGGGTGTGCTGGCCGGCGCCACGATCTCGACCGCGACACTCGTGGTGCCGAGCGGACCGAGTGCAGTCTCGATCGCCGACGTCAGCCGCGCGGGAATCGTATCGTCGCTGGTTCGGAGCGCCAACTGCACCTTCACGCGGCGATCGCAGACCGACACGTGGCGCACCATCCCGAACGACACCAGGTCGCGCGTCAGTCCGGGATATGGAATCGTCTTGAGTATTTGCTCAACGCGCTCGGCGGTGAGCTCGTCCGCCGCGGCCGGCGCGACGGCGGAATCGCTGCTGATGGGCATGCGGAAGCTTCGCGTGTGCCGCCGCACGGCGGTGTGACGGATGTCTCGCAGCGGCCAGCCCCACCGGGTGCCCAGCACCGCGTGTGACAACAGTCACGCGGCGGCGGTCTCGGCGCGGCGACCTTTCATCAGCCTCCTTCAAATTGCCGCCGTCATGACCGCCACAGCCGAAGATCCACGCCTTGCAACGCTCTGGACGGCGCTCGCGACCGTCATCGATCCGGAGCTCGGGCTCGACATCGTCACGCTCGGCCTCGTCTACGGCGTCGAGCTGGATGGAGCGTCGGCGTCGATCACTTATACACTGACCACTCCCGGTTGCCCGATGGAGCGGGTGATCACCGATGGCGTTCGCGCCGCGGCGTTGGCGGTGGAGGGCATTCACCGCGTCGACACGCACATTGTCTGGGAGCCGGCGTGGAACCCGGGAATGATCGCGCCGAGCGCGTTCTGATCGTCGAATAGGCGCCGCGCCGCTGCCAGTCGGCACTCAGCCCGGCCGGGTGAAACCAGGCACCTGCGGCAACGTACGGTAGATCGAACCCGATGGAGCTGCCTGTGCGCCTGCTATGGAATCTGATCAAAGTCGCGATCGCCCTCGCCATTGCAATTCCGCTTGGCCTGTTCGCGATTGCGCTAACGTTCGGACTGATCGGTACCGTCGTCGGGCTCCTCGCCTTGGCGGTCCGTCTCGGCGTGTTCGCGCTCGTCGGATATGGCGTGTATCGGGTGGCGCGCTTCGTCTTTGCGCCTCGACAGAGTTCGCCAACGGCCACGGCGACGCCATCGGCGCTGCCGCCAGCGGACCCGTACTACGCCGCCGCAATGCGCGAGCTGGATTCGGAGCTGCGCCGCTAGCTGGTGACATGCTCCTGGTCACGGTTCGCCGCCGGACCAGAGCACGACACGATTGATTAGACACTCTCGATAGCGGGATACACGAGGATCGAGCTGCGACTTGACAGCTGGTCCGGGTCGCTGCAGTATTGGTAACCGCATGGTTACTAATCAACGCCGCCTCGACCGGACCTTTGCCGCGCTCGCCGACCCCACCCGACGAGCAATCCTGGAGCGCCTGCGGCAGGGCGAGGCCACGGTCGGCGATCTTGCCGGGCCGTTTCGAATTTCGCGACCGGCGATCTCGAAACACCTTCGCGTGCTCGAGCGTGCGAAGCTTGTGCGGCGCGCGCGACGTGGTCGCGTGAGCCTGTGCACGCTCGACGCAGTGGCGATGCGCGATGCTGCCGCCTGGATCGAGCGGTATCGCGTCTTCTGGACGCAGCGGCTGTTCGATCTCAAGGCATACGTCGAAACCCCCAACTCACCAACGGAGCAGCCATGACCACCGCGGCACCAACGTCGCTGCGCGTCGCGCAGACGATGCGGGCGACACCCGAGCAGCTCTTTCGCGCCTGGACGGATCCTGCCGAGCTCGCGCGGTGGTGGCGCATGGAGGGCGACGGCTGGGCTTTCGCCGGCGCCGACGTCGATCTTCGGGTCGGCGGCGCCTATCACCTCGCGATGACCGACCCCGCGGGCAACCTGCACCGTGCGTTCGGCGTGTACCGCGAGGTGAGCCGGCCGAACCGACTCGCATTTACGTTCGACTGGGACGACCCCGCGCGGGCCATTGGTGAAACCCTGGTGACCGTCGAGCTCAATGACGTGGGCAGCGGCGTGACTCGAGTGGTGATCACCCACGAACGGTTCGCCAGCGGGGCGCCCATTGCCGGCCACGAGAGTGGATGGACGCAGCTCCTCAGGCTGCTCGACCGCGCCGTCTCGGAGCTCGAGTAGACGCCGATGCCACCGAACGAGTCCTTGCTCCGGCGCGTTCGCGACGCACTTCGCGATGAACGCGACGTGGTCGAAAAAAAGATGTTCGGCGGAATCACGTTCATGGTGAACGGCAGAATGTGCGTCAGCGTCGGCGCGCGTCGGCTGATGTGCCGGATCGATCCGGTGATTCACGAGGCGGTCACGAAACAGCGCGCTTGCCGGACGGTAGTCATGAAAGGGCGAGCGTACCGGGGGTACGTCCACGTCGACGAATCGGCGGTTCGACGGAAGAACGATTTCGAGTATTGGATCCGGCTCGCACGCGAATTCAATGCGAAGTTGTAGGCGACTGGCTGAGGCCGGCCGGTTTGCGCCGCCTTCGCATCATTTTCGCATCGTCGTAGGGCATGCTCACGGAACAGAAGCAACTCGCACTCGAGGTCACAGCGAACGAGATCCGGCAGTCGATCATCGAGATGCTGCTCCACGCCGGCTCCGGTCACACGGCCGGACCGCTCGGCATGGCGGACGTCTTTACCGTGCTCTACTTCCACACGCTCCGCTACGATCCAAAGAATCCTTCATGGGAAGGACGGGATCGACTCATCCTCTCCAACGGCCACATTTGCCCGGTGCTCTACGCCGCAATGGCGTATGCGGGCTATTTCCCCAAGGAAGAGCTGAACACGTTGCGAAAGTTCGGCTCGCGGCTGCAGGGACATCCGTACCGCAAGTTTCTCCCGGCGCTCGAGACCAGCTCGGGCCCGCTCGGCGAAGGATTGTCGCAAGCCGTGGGCATGGCGATCGCGGACGTCATGGACGACAAGGCCGGCGACCGGCGCATCTACTGCCTGATGTCCGACGGCGAGCTCGAGGAAGGGCAGACCTGGGAAGCGGCCATGCTCGCCGGCAAGCAGGCGCTGTACAACCTCGTGGCGCTCATCGATCGCAACAACATTCAGATCGACGGTTTCACGGAAGACGTGATGCCGCTCGAGCCGCTGGCTGACAAGTGGCGCGCCTGGAATTGGCATGTGATCGAGATCAACGGACACGACATGAACGAGATCGCCGCGGCCTTCGATGAAGCGAAGAGCGTTTTCGAAAAGCCGACGATGATCATCGCGCACACGATTCCGGGCAAAGGCGTGCCGGAATTCGAGCGCGACTTTCACTGGCATGGCAAGCCGCCGAACGACCGACAAGGCGCGAAAGCACTCCGCGAGCTGCGGACCCTCGGCGGCCAGATACTCAGCGAGGCCACCGAATGAGCGCGACTGTCGCGGCGGCTCTCGATACCGCGCTCCATCTGAACCCGAAGCTCTTCGACGAAGACGTCGAGCAGGTGGCGATCCGCGAGGGTTTCGGCGACGGTCTCGTGCGGGCCGGCGAGCTGGATGGGCGCGTCGTCGTGCTCTCGGGCGATCTCACCGACAGCGCGCACGCGGCGGAATTCCGCGCGAAGTTTCCACAGCGGTTCGTCGAGCTTGGCGTGGCCGAACAGAACATGGCGTCGGTGGCGAGCGGCATGGCGGCGATGGGCAAGATTCCGTTCATCACGTCGTACGCGATGTTCAGCCCCGGCCGGAATTGGGAACAGGTTCGCACCACGATCTGCTACAACAACCGGCCGGTGAAGATCGCCGGCTCGCACGCCGGCGTATCGGTCGGTCCCGACGGCGGCACGCACCAGGCGATCGAAGACATCGCGATCACGCGCGTCATTCCGAACATGATGGTGATCTGTCCCTGCGACGCGATCGAGGCGCGCAAGGCGACCGTCGCGGCGGTGTCGACGGACACGCCGGTGTACCTGCGGCTGGCGCGCGACAAGTCGCCCGTCATGACGACGGATGACACGCCATTCGAGATTGGCCGCGCGCAGACGGTGTGGCACTCCGACTCGCCGAGGGTGGGCATCGTTGCGTGCGGCGCGCTGCTGCACAAGGCGCTGCTCGCCGCCAAGGCGCTGGACGACGAGCACGTCGAGGTCGAGGTGATGAATCTCGCGACGATCAAGCCGCTCGACGAGGATGCGCTGGTCGCGCTCGCGACGCGCACGGGGCGCATCGTGACGGTCGAAGAGCACCAGATTCGCGCCGGCATGGGCTCGGCGGTTGCCGAGTGTCTCGCGAAGCACCATCCCGTGCCGATGCGGTTCATCGGCGTGGACGATCAGTTCGGGCAGTCGGGCACGCCGGAAGAGCTGATCGA
Organism: Gemmatimonadaceae bacterium; assembly: GCA_025928185.1. Taxonomy (GTDB): domain Bacteria; phylum Gemmatimonadota; class Gemmatimonadetes; order Gemmatimonadales; family Gemmatimonadaceae; genus JAQBQB01. Next base: position 4,023 of record JAICKA010000094.1, on the reverse strand, counting down.
GTACTACGGCATGGGCAGCGATTCGATCGTCAACGCGGTGCACGGGATCCTCGGCGACTGATCGGACCCGGCCAGCGCGAGCTTGACGCCGCGCGCCGCGCGCGGCATATATTGGCGGTCTTCACATAAAGGCCGTCTGTATATGGCACCCGGCTCCGACACCGACCTGCTCGCCGGCACCCTCGACATGCTCGTGCTGCGCACGCTCACGCTGGGCGCGCTGCACGGCTACGCGGTCGCGCAGCATCTGGACAGCACGTCCAAGGGCGCGCTGCGGGTGCAGCCCGGATCGCTCTACCCGGCGCTCGAGCGGCTGCTCGGCAAGGGTCTGGTGACGGCGCGCTGGGGCACCTCGCCCACCGGCCGACAGGCCCGCTACTACACGATTACGGCCTCGGGCCGCCGAATGCTCGCGCAAAAGACCGCCGCCTACGAGCGGGTCACGCGGGGCATCGCCCGCGTTCTTCGGAACGCCTGATCAGAGAAGTCGAATGTCGCGCTGGCAGGGGTACCGGCATCGCCTTCGGATTCTGCTGCGTCGCGAGGCGTACACGCGCGAGTGCGCGCGAGAGGTTGCGTTGCACGTCGAGCTGGAGGCCATGCAGCGGCGCCATGCGGGCGATCCCGAAGTCGAGGCGGAGCTTGCCGCGCGGCGGGCGTTTGGCAACACCACGTACTGTCGCGAGGAGGTCAGACGCATGACACCGCTCCGCTGGCTCGATGCCCTTCGGCAGGATGCCCGGTACGCCTGGCGCGGCCTGCTGCGCTCGCCCGTGTTCGCGCTCGGCGTGGTGATCACGCTCGCGCTCGGACTCGGCGTGAACGCGGCGATGTTCTCGTTTCTCGATCAGTTGTTCGTGCGAGCGCCGGCGGGGGTCGTAGCTCCGGGAACGGTGCGGCGGTTGTATGTCGAGTATCGCGAGACCAGCAGTACGAGCGGCCGGAAAGCAGTTGCTGGCTTCACCTATCCCGCGTACCGCGCGATCAAAGCAGCGCTGGATCCTATCGTTCCGATCGCGGCATTCACGTCGCCCGATTCGACGAGATTAGTTGACGGGCAGAACGTACTCGATGTACGCCTCAGCCGGGCGACCCGCAGCTATTTCACATTGCTCGGTGTCACTCCCGAGCGTGGACGGTTCTTCGCGCCCGACGAGGATCGGATCGAGCGTCGGGCGAATGTGGCAGTGCTGAGCGACGCCTACTGGCGGCGACACTTCCATGGCGATGCGTCGGTCGTGGGCCATACCGTACGCATCGGCACCGACCGCTACACCATCATTGGCGTCGCGGCGCCGGATTTCACCGGCGTCGACGTGAACGCCGCGGATATCTGGGTTCCACTGAACACATCCAGCTCGAGCGTTCCTGGAGCGCCCGTACCCTGGTACGAGACGTTTCACAACTCATTCCGTGTTCTCGCGCGCGTTGCAGATGAACAGCGAGAGGCTGGCCTGTTGGCGCGTGCGAAGGCAGCATTCCGAACGGTGCATCTGTTCGGTCTCGCGTACGATTCGACAGCGACGATCCTCGCCGGTCCAATCGAGCAGGCGCTCGGCCCGGCGGAACCGCAGAAGGAAATTTCGATCGGAGTTCGATTGGGTGGCGTCGCGCTGATCGTGTTGTTGGTTGCCATCGCGAACGTTGCGAACCTGCTCGTCGTGCGAGCCCTTCGGCGGCGCCGGGAAATCGCTGTGCGGCGCGCGCTTGGTGTGTCCGGCGGACGACTTGCCGGCCAGTTTCTCACCGAAAGCGTGGCCTTGGCGCTCCTCAGTGGAGTCGTGGCAATTCTCTTCGCGGTTTGGGCTGGCACCGCGCTGCGCCGCCTGCTTCTTCCTTCGATTCACTGGGCGGACGCCGCAGTAGGCTGGACCACGATTGGATTCATCGCCGCCACGGCGCTGCTCACGGGTATCGTCGCTGGCCTTGCGCCCGCGCTGCGCGCCAGCCGAACCGACTTTGCCGGTCTGCTGTCCGCGACGCCGCGCGACGTCGCCTATCGCCGGTCGCGGCTCCGCGCGTTCCTGCTCGTCGCACAGATTGCCTGCTCGATCGCACTGCTCGTTGGTGCAGGCTTGTTCGTGCGCAGTTTACAAAATGTGAAGGCGATCGATTTGGGCTACGACGTGGAGCATACCGTCTTCGTCCGCCCCTCCTTCCTCACGGACGGCGACCACCGGGCGGAGCTGCTCTCGGCTTTCCCGCAGCTCGTCGAGCGCTTGCGCGCAGTGCCCGGTGTAGAAGCCATTGCGTGGTCCTCATCGGCTCCGATGCGCGGCTACGCAATGGGATATCTGGCGCTCCCTGATCGCGATTCACTCCCGCGGCTGGGCAAGGAATACGGTGAGTCGTACCAGGACGTGTCGCGCGGCTACTTCGCGGCCACGGGCGTCTCGATCCTGGCCGGACGAGACTTCACGGCGAGCGAGATCGCCAGCCGGTCGGCCGTGATCGTCAGTCGAGCGATGGCTCGCTTGTTCTGGCCGGGGGAAAATCCGCTTTCCAAATGTGTCATCATCGACAGCAAGCCGAACTCGCCGTGCATTCCGGTGGTCGGTGTCGTCGCCGATGTCCATCGCATGTCGCTGATCGAAGACCCGATTCTACAGTATTACCTGCCAAGGCCGACTTCGCTCGCTTTTAACGACGCAGCGATTGTCATCCGGACGACGGAGTCGCGCCTTGGCGCGATTTCGCAAACCGCTTCCCGGGCGATGCGTCAGCTCATGCCCGATTGCGAGCCGTACGTCAGGACAATGGCCCAGGTACTCGATCCACAACTCCGCCCCTGGCGCCTCGGCGCCACCCTGTTCGCGGCACTCGGGCTTCTCGCGCTCGTCGTCGCCGCGGTCGGTGTCTACAGCGTCGTCGCCTATGGCGTGAGTCAGCGCACCCAGGAGATGGGTGTCCGCATCGCCCTCGGCGCTCGCGCGCACAACATCGTGTGGATGGTCGTGCGCGAGAGCACACTGGTGCTCGGCATCGGTGTGATCGTCGGCGTCGGCATGTCCGTCGCCTTGAGCCGTCTCGTGGCCAGCCTGCTGTACGGCGTCTCCGCGCACGATCCAGGCGTACTCGGAACGGCGGCGATCGTGCTCGCCATCCTGGCGCTCATCGCCAGCGCAGTTCCGGCCTGGCGGGCATCACGACTCGATCCAGTGACTGCGCTCAGAGCGGAGTGAGCGCGGCTCCGTCCTGATTACGTAGCCGCTCCGCGCGCAAATTCATTCCACATCGCCGGTGGTACGAGCAGCACCGGCGTTTCGATCCGTCGCATGACGTCGCTCGCCACCGATCCAAGTCGGCCGACGGGATCGACGCCGAGTCCGCGCGTGCCGAGTGCTATCAGGCCGGGCGCGTTCGCCTCGACGTAGGACGCGATCCCCGCCGCCGGACCATCCGCCGTGATCACCTTCATTTGCAGTGTGATGCCGGCCCATTCGCCGGCTTCGCTGCGGATCGGCTCGAGCGCATCCTCGAGCGCGTGCGACCGTTTGGCCGATTCCGCGGGCGACGACGCGTTCATCACGTGCAGTGCGGTGAGCGCGATCGGCTGCGCGTGCCGCGCGCGGAGCGCAGATGCCCACGAGAGCGCGACGCCCAACGTGCCCCGATCGCTGTCGGACAGATCGACGGCGGCGACGACGTGAGCGAGTGGAATGCGTAGCGGCGTGGCGGCGACGAGGCAGGGAACCGATGCATTCGTGACGACCGAGAGCGCCGTGGATCCGAGGGGCGAACCGCGATCGCGGCCAGCTCGCTCGCGGTGCGGACCGAGCACGATCACGTCGGCGTGCACCTTGTCCGCGGTGAGCGTGATCGCGTGCGCCGCATCGCCGACGGCGAGGTGCATCCGAGTATGGTCCGGCGTGACGCCGGATCGTTCGAGCTCCCGCCGAGCAGCATCACCACGGCCTTCGGCCGAGGCGACGTGCAGCACGTGCAGTGCAGCGCCGGCCGCGTTGGCGAGATCGCGAGCGCTCGTCAACGCCGGGCGCGAGCTGCCGTCCAGGTCGACCGCCG
>JAICKA010000230.1 GCA_025928185.1 Gemmatimonadaceae bacterium | reverse complement strand
TCCACCGTTCATCCGTTCCACCGTTCCACCGTTCTTCATATGACCAGTTGCCCCATCTTGACGAGGTAATACTCCGCCGCGGCGATCATCACCACGGCAAAGAACCGCTTGATCCACAGCATCCACGCACCTGCCCGAGGCAGCCGCGCAATTGCACCCGACGAAAGTCCGACGGCGACGAGCAGCGCGCACATGCCGAGCGAGAACACGAACAGATAGATGAATCCGAGTCCCGCGCTCTTCGTCGTCGACACCCACGTGAGCACCGCCGCCATCACCGGCGCCGAGCATGGTGCGGCGACGAGGCCCGACATGGCGCCCATCGTGAACGCGCCCGTGACGCGCCCGGCGGTGCCCGCCGTGCTCACCCGAGTGAGCAGCGCGCTCGGCAGCCGCACCGGAATGACGTCGAGCATCGCCAACCCCGCGATGAGCAACAGATTCGCCATCGCGAAGTACAACCATGGGTTGGTACTCACCGTTCCGAACAGGGTTCCGGTGAGGCCGGCAAACAGGCCGAGCAGCGAGTAGACGAGCGCGAGACCGAGGACGTAGGCGATCGTCAACCGGAGCGGACGCCAGCGCGAGGCGCGGCCGGCCAGATCGTCAGGCCCGGCGACGGTGGTGCCGCCGACGATCGCCGCGGTGATCGGGATCATCGGATAAATGCAGGGGGTGAGACTCGTCAGCACGCCGCCGATGAACACGAACGCGACCGCTTTCAGCGGATGGGTCGAGAGGTTCGGAAGGAGGGCGGTGAAATCCACGTCGCGGGCGTTAACGTGAGACAATCGGCGGCGTCAGCCGTGCTGCAGGAAAGGTAAACCACGACCAAACCATCAATCGGGAGACATATGCGTTCACTGTCCCCAATGCTCGCATTGCTGCTCGGGTTCCCGGCGGCGTTGGCCGCGCAGCGCGCGCCGGCCCATCCGACGATGACCATGTCCGACAGCATGCAGATGTCCGGAATGGCCGACCATGCGATGGACGGCTCGATGGACATGAACATGATGAAGCACATGTATCTCTCGCCGGTTCGCACGCCGACGCATGCCGACAGCGTGCGCGCGATGAAAGTCGCGATGGAGCTCAAGCGCGCGATCGCCAAATACCAGGACACTGCAGCCGCCGTGGCCGACGGTTATCGGATGTTCGCTCCCGGCGTGAAGAATCAGCGCGTGTATCACTTCACGAATTACCGCCACGCGTTCGGCGAGGCGTTCCGGTTCGATCCCGCGAAGCCGACGTCGATCCTCTACACCCGCGACGCGCAGGGCACGTTCCATCTGGTGGGCGCGATGTACACCATGCCGAAGCGCGCGAGCCTGGACAAGCTGAACGAGCGCGTACCGCTGAGCATCGCGCGCTGGCACCGCCACGTGAACTGGTGCGTTCCCAAAAAGGGCGATGCACGTCGCTTTACCGAGCGAAAGAACGGCGCCCCGCTGTTCGGACCGGAGAGTCCGATCGCCACGAAGCAGGCGTGCGCAGACGTCGGCGGCCGATTCCTCGCCGACCCACTCGGCTGGATGGTTCACGCGAACGTGTTCGAGGGCAATGACCTCGGCACGATCTGGGGCGATACGGAGCACGGCCACATGCACATGCAGTAGCGCGGCGCGTTGGCGGCGCGGCGGGCGGTGCGCCGCGGATTAGATTTCGCGGCGCACTCGAGTGGCAATCGTTCCGCACCCACAGCTCCGCCGCTGCACATGGCTCCTCCGCAATTCATCTATGTCATGAAGGACCTGCGCAAGGTCATCCCGCCGTCGCGGGAGATCTTGCGCGGCATCTGGCTCTCGTTCTACTACGGCGCCAAGATCGGCGTGCTCGGCGCGAACGGCGCGGGCAAGTCGTCGCTGCTGCGGATCATGGCCGGCGTCGATCAGGATTTTCAGGGCGAAGCGTGGGCGGCGAGTGGCACGCGAATCGGCTACCTGCCACAGGAGCCGCAGCTCGATCCGGCCCTCGATGTGAAGGGCAACGTCGAGCTGGCGGTGAAGGCGCAGCGCGATCTGCTGCAGGAATTCCAGGACATCTCGATGCAGTTCGCCGAGACGATGTCGGATGACGCGATGCAGAAGCTGCTCGATCGGCAGGCGCGCGTGCAGGAGCAGATCGACGCGCACGATCTGTGGAATCTCGACAACAAGATCGAGATCGCCATGGACGCGCTGCGCCTGCCGCCGGCCGACGCCGACGTGACGAAACTCTCGGGCGGCGAGCGCCGACGCGTGGCGCTCTGCCGCGTGCTGCTCGAGGAGCCGGACATCCTGCTGCTCGACGAGCCCACGAACCATCTCGACGCCGAGAGCGTCGCATGGCTCGAGCGGTATCTGCACGACTTCAAGGGAACGGTCGTCGCGGTGACGCACGACCGGTATTTCCTCGACAACGTTGCCGGCTGGATTCTGGAGCTGGACCGCGGCTACGGCATTCCGTACGAGGGCAACTACACGTCGTGGCTCGAGCAGAAGCGGACGCGGCTCGCGCAGGAGGAGAAGACCGAGTCGGCGCGGCAGCGGACGCTCGAGCGCGAGCTGGAGTGGGTGCGACTGGCGCCGCGGGCGCGACAGGCGAAGAACAAGGCGCGCATCCAGAAGTACGAGGAGCTGGCGGCGCAAGACACGGCGGAGAAGGTGCTCCAGCACGAGATCGTGATTCCGCCGCCGCCGCGCCTGGGAAATGACGTCGTGACGGCACGCGAGCTTCGGAAGGGCTTCGGCGACAAGCTGCTGATCGACGGACTGTCATTCGCGCTGCCGCGCGGCGGCATCGTCGGCATCATCGGCCCGAACGGCGCCGGCAAGACGACGTTGTTCAAGATGATCGTCGATCAGGAGGAGCCGGAC
>JAICKA010000270.1 GCA_025928185.1 Gemmatimonadaceae bacterium | reverse complement strand
TCGCATGGCGTTGGGCGAAGCGGCGCACGCCGTGCGCAGGCGCGTCGTCCTCGACGCATTTCGCCTGGCGAGCGTCGGCCTGGTGATCGGCGTCGTGCTCTCGCTGCTCGCCGGCAAGTGGCTCGCGTCATTCCTCGTCGGTGTCGCACCGTACGACGTCGCGACGCTGATCGAATCGACCGGTCTCATTCTGCTGGCGGTGCTCGCCGCTGCATATGGGCCGGCGCGTTGTGCGGCGCGCGTCGATCCAATTCGCGCCCTGCGCGCCGAGTAGCGGGATCGTATTTCCTACGGTATCAAGCCCTCGATCAGTTCCCACGGGCACGAGGTGCCGTCGGGCGCGACAAACGAACCGTCGATGTGCGTGCCGGTGCCGCCGCTGCCGCTGAGCGTTCCGCTGAATGCCAGGCGGAGTCCGGTGTCGAAGGTCAACGTGGCGCGCACGCTGTTTCCCGCGCCACGGAAGCCGGCGAGCCTCACGGTACCCGAGCCGCTCAAGCCGACCCCCGTGCCGGTGCACGTGCCAGTGGCGGCGCCGATCGCGTAGTTGCCGCTTCCGTTCACCAGGTCGGCCGCCCAGCTCAGGTCGAAACCCGCGTCGAGCCCCGACAGCGAATGGCCGGTGGTCCAAGGTCCCTCGAGCGACCGATCCGAGGGTGCGGTCGACGACGAGCAGGCGCCGGCGGCGGCGAGGAGCGACGCGGCAAGAAATATCGAAAGACGCTGGCAGCGGATCGGCATTGGTGACCTCCAGCGAGACAAACCCATCGATCCCTCGGTTTGTTCGGGACCGTCCGCAACCAGCGGACGACGCGCGCGAAACCCGGACGCCGTCCCGCGCGTTCTGGATGATGGCGATCCAGGACGCGCTCGTCCACGCCTCCGCCGAATTGGCGGCGCCGATCCGGCGCATCGGCCACTCGATCGCCGATCCACACCATGAGGACTCTCTGATGGCTGCCGTTCCGTATGCATTGCACGTCGCGGAGCTGCGCTTCGCCTTCCGTCGCCTGCGTCGCGCGCCGAGCTTCACGCTCGCGACCGTGCTCGTGCTCTCGTTGGGCATCGGCGCCACCACGGCGGTGTTCAGCATCGTCAACGGCGTGCTGCTTCGGCCGTTGCCGTACCCGAGGTCGGATCGGCTCGTCTCGCTCCGACATTCGCTGGAGGTCTCCGGCGTCTCGGAGGCGGACCAGTCGGATGCCAGCGTGTTGTACTACCAGGAGCACGCGCGTGCGTTCGAGGGTATCGCCGCCGCGCGCTTTGCCGACGTCAATCTCGGCGCGGCCTCGCCCGCCGACCGGCCGGAACGCGTGTCGACCGCGCTGACGTCCGCCAACCTGTTCGACGTGCTCGGCGTGCATCCATTGCTCGGCCGAACGTTCACCAGGGGCGAGGATCGCCTCGGTGCCGCGCCCGTTGCGCTTCTGTCGTACGCACTCTGGCAACAGCGCTTTCATGGCAATCCGCGCGTCGTTGGCCAGCGTCTGACCGCCGACGGCGTGTCGCGCGAGATCGTCGGCGTGATGCCCCGCAGCTTTGCATATCCGTCGCCGAGCGTCCAGCTCTGGATCCCGATCGCGTTCGATCCGCCGCACGCACAGGCGGGCAGCTTCAACTATCTCGGCATCGGGCGGCTACGCGATGGAGTGACGATCGATGCCGCGCGCGCCGATCTCGCGCGCGTGCTGCCGCACCTGCTCGACGAATTCCCGAGCGGCATTCCGCCGGCGATGTGGCAGCAGGCCCACGTCGCGCCGATCGTCACCTCGTTGCGCGATCGGCTCGTCGGCGATGTATCGCGCATGCTCTGGATCCTGCTCGCCAGCGTATCCCTCGTGCTGATCATCGCC
>JAICKA010000116.1 GCA_025928185.1 Gemmatimonadaceae bacterium | reverse complement strand
GTGCGCTGGTCGGCGATCGCGGTTCCGTCGCTGCTCGCTCAACCGTTGATCGAGCTCGGGCGAATTCAGGTGATGGGCGCACACGTCGCCACGAACGGACCCGCGGTCGCCGGCAGCATCCCGGCCCACCCGGAGCAGGTCCTCCAGCTGTTCATGATTGTGTACTGGCTGATCGCGGCGGCGGTGTTGCTCCCGACGGTAGCGTCGCTCTACGCACGCAGCCGGGAGTTGCGCGCCGCGCGCCCGGTTCGCGATGCTGGCTGGTCGACATCGCTCGCCGCCGCGGCCGAGGCGCTCGGCATTCATCCCCGCGCACGATTGTTCACGAGCGCGAGCACGCGAGTCCCGGTCACCTGGGGTGTGCTGCGTCCCGTGATCGTGCTGCCGCCGAGCGCGCGACGCTGGAGTGCAGACGAACGGCGGATGGTGCTCGCGCACGAACTCGCTCACGTGCAGTCGTTCGACTGGTCATTCGCGCTACTCGGGCGGCTGATTTGCGCGCTGTTCTGGTTCCATCCCGGCTCGTGGTGGATTGCGCGGTGCTTGCGAGAGGATCGCGAGCTCGCGTGCGACGATCGGGTGATCGCCAGCGGAGCGCGGCGGAGCGACTATGCGGAATTGCTCATGCGCGTGTCTGCCGCCGCGCGACACGGGCCGCGGGCCGCGACAGTCATGGCGCTCTCCACGCCACGCGGACTCCGCGCGCGTCTGGCGGCGGTGCTCGACCCAACTCGCGTGGTCCGCGCGACCCCCAGTGCCTGGATGACGACCGTCGCCGGAACGGTGGCGCTCGCGCTGGGAACGACGGCCGCGGCCGTCCAGCTGGCGCCGTCGCGCGACGTGCTGACGTCTCTGGTGCACGACACGCGCTGGGAATCGCGCGCGTACGCGGTGCAGGGATTGGCCGAACGGCAGGATTCCGTTGCAGTGGCGCGCTCCGTCGCGGAGCGTGATCCGAATCCACGCGTCCGCGCGTGGGCTCGCTACGCGCTGGGCGAAACGCTGGCTCTCGACGCGCTGCCGCCATCCGGCGCGCGGTCCCGCTGACCATTCATGCAAACTCACTCATGTCAGACATCCAACATCCGCGTGAGATAAGAATTTCTCATCTGGTCGCGGTGATCGTCGTGCTCGTGCTCGGGTTCGCGGATCTCGCGCGCGGCGGCACGACGATCTCCGCCTTCCTGCTGGCAATCGCCTACTGCATTCTCATCCCGCTCCTCATCTGGCGGCCCGGGGCCTCGCCCACGGTCGTCGGCGACGAGAGCCGGCCCGCGCCGTCGTACGGCGTCGCGGCGATCGTCGCACTGGTCATCTTCGCGCTCTATCTGGTGACGATGGCGCCGTCGACGGCCATGTGGGATACGAGCGAGTACATCGCGGCCGCCTACGTGTTCGGCCTGCCGCACCCGCCCGGCAATCCGTTCTTCGTGATCGTCGGTCACGTGTTCTCACTGCTGCCGATCGCCGGCACACCCGCGGCGCGCATCAACGTGCTCGCGGCACTGTGCAGCGCCATCGCGGCCGGCGTGTGGTTTCTCGTCACGGAACATGTGATCGGGAACTGGTTGACCGCGCGCTGGCAGCGTCTGACCGCCGGCGTGCTGGCCGCGCTGATCGGTGCGACCTCGTTCACGGTGTGGAATCAGTCAGTCGTGAACGAGAAGGTGTACACGGTGTCGCTCGTCGGCATCACCATCGTGTCGTGGTTGGCGGTACGCTGGTCGAGTCGCCCGGACGGCCGCACCGCCGACCGGCTGCTGGTGATGATTGCGTACCTATGCGGGCTGGGTTACGCCAACCACATGGCCGGTATGCTGCCCGCGCCGGCGATCGCCGTGCTCGTGCTGGTTCGCCGTCCGCGCACGGTGCTCCGCTGGAAGCTGCTGCTCGTCTGCGCGCTGGCGATCTTCGTGGGCGTCACCCCGTTCGCGACGCAGCCGATTCGCGCGGCGTACTTCCCGCCGCTGGACGAGGGCGCGCCGACCGCGTGCCGCACGAAGCTGGAGTGGTCGTGCACCTTCTCCAAAGGCACGCTCGACGCGTTCCGGTACAACTTCAACCGCGGCCAGTACGGCAAACCCGACCTGAGCGACCGTCAGGCGAGCTTCGGCCAGCAGATCGGGATGTGGTGGCTGTACTTCAAGTGGCAGTGGATCCGCGATCCGAACGTCACGCACGTATTCGCGCAAGCCTTGCTCGCCGCCGCATTCCTCGTGCTCGGGCTCATTGGAGGGTGGGTGCACTGGCAACGCGATCGCGAGAGCTTCTGGTATTTCGGGCCGCTGATGTTCACGATCACGTTGTTATTGATCTACTATTTGAACTTCAAGCTGGGCTTCTCCCAGGACCCGGGGCTCCAGGCGCCGCACGAGGTTCGCGACCGCGACTATTTCTTCCTCTGGAGCTTCTCGGCCTGGGGCGTCTGGGCGGCGCTCGGCCTGGTCTACGTGTGGGAGTCGATCGCCGAGGTGATCGGCACGCGCAAACGCGCGCTGGCGTACGCGTCGCCGGTCCTGGCGCTGGCCGTGATTCCGCTGTTCGCCAACTGGACGTCGGCGTCGCGCGCCCATCACACGGCGACGCGCAACATGGCCGCGGACCTCCTCAACTCCGTCGAACCGTACGGCGTCCTGATCACCGTCGGCGACAACGACACTTTCCCGCTCTGGTATGCGCAGGCGGTGGAAGGCATTCGACGCGACGTCGTGGTCGCGTGTACGTCGCTGCTGAACACCGACTGGTACGTGCGACAGCTGATCCGCCGCCCGATCTACCCGTACGACGCGGCGAAAGGACCGGCCATCTACCGCAACACCCAATGGGTCAAGCCGACCACGCCGCCGCTGCACATGACGATGAGCGAGGCCGACTCCGTTCCGCAGTACTACGAGCTGCGCGGGCCGATGGTGTTTCAGACGAAGAACATCCACGCGACGATCGATCCGCGCAATCTCGAGTACGGTGTTCTGCAACGCGCCGACGCGCTGGTGCTGCGCATGATCCAGGACTCGTGGCCCGAGCGGCCGATCTACTTCGCGCGTTCCGGCGTCGGGTATCCGCGCCAGCTCGGTCTGCAGAACTACGTGCTGACGCAGGGACTCGCATCGAAGGTGTTCGTGCCCACCGACACGGCGGCGATGCGAGACACGCTGATGATTCAGGGCGACGGCTGGCTGGACGTTCCACGAACCAAGGCCTTGTGGACCCAGGTGTTCCGCGGGCCGGCGGCAGCGATTCAGGAAGGGCATTGGATCGACCGCGCGTCGGTGAGCATGCCGTCGCTCTACGTCTTTAGCGGCGCCGAGCTGGCCGACGCGCTCAACGCACTCGGCGACTCGACCGGTGCGCGACAGGTGATGAACACGACGGTAGGACTCGCGGACGCGACGAATCTCGAATCGATGGTCCGCGGGGTGGAAGCGGCGTTCAGGCCACCGGCGCCGACGCCTGGTGACTCGAAGGGAGTACCGCTTCCCTAGACGCGCCGGTAGTAGCGGAGCTCGGATGGGCCGCGCGTGAATCCGGCAGCGACAAAGACCGACGCATGCGCGCTTGCCGCGGCCGGTTGGCCGTCGATCGTGTCGATCACCACATCGGCCGCGGCGCGCCGCGTGAGGCGCGAGGCGAGCGCCGAACCGGCGCGCTCGATCGCGTCAGCGGGTGCGTCTGGCCGCACGCTGATTCTCGAGCCTCGCCGCTCGGCGATCATGATCGCCACGCCATCGAGCGTGACGACGAGCGCCGACGCGCCGCGCGGCCGCACGAATGGATCGCGCGCGGGATCCTGCGGCATCGGCAATGAGTAGACGTTGGCCGGATCGCTCGCCGCCATGACGACAGGCGGAGCGGCCGGGTCGAGCGTGGCGCGCAGCAACTCGACGGCCTCAGGCAGCGCGAACTGCGCGCCGGATAATCCGCGCACGAAATAGCCGCGCCGCACGTCGCCGCGAAATTCCAGCCGCTTGAGCTCGCGATAGATCGAGCGCCACGCGATGGCCGGACGCTCGCGTCGCCAGATCTCGCGCGACACCACGCCGTATCGTTCGAGCCACTGTCGCGCGATCATCTCGCCCCACGCACTCTCGTCCGCTTCGGCTCCGAGCACGCGCGGTGTCCGCACGAGCGACCACCGACCCGGCCACGCCGCCGGCTCGGGCGGCGCCTTGTCGGGACGTTTCCACTTCGGTAATCGGCGCAGATTGGGCCGCCGCTGCACCACGTACCGGTTTGCCGACGGGTTGAAGTCGGCCGGCAGCCAGCGGGTCGGATCGGGCTGGGTGCGATCGCGCGGCGAAAGAATCGGACGCCACGCGATGACGTGGCGCAGCGCGTCCATCGTGTCGTTCGTCACCAGACCGGCGCCGACGAGCTCGCGCAAGGAATCGCGCAGCGCGCGTGTGGTGAGCGATGCGGCCGCGAGCACCTCGTCGAAGAACGATGCGCCCTCGCGCTCGAGTGCCTGGAGCACGGCCTGCGCATGCTCGCTGAGCGGCGGGTCTGCATCCAGCACGAGCCACGCGCGGGCGGTGCCGCGCCGAATGAAACGCACCGTGCTGAAATTGCCCGGTTCATCGCGATGCGCCGCCGTGCTGCCGCCAACCCACACCATCTCGCCGCTCGCGATGAGGCGTGACATTGCATCGCGATCGAAGCCGTCTATTCGATCCGGAAAATATTCGTGCTCCCACAGCGCCGCGGGCCGACTGAGACCGTACATCTGCCGTGCGATCCGAACGGTTCCGTCGTCGCCCTCGAGTGTCGTTGCGGGATCGAGATGTTGCCACTGCTGCATGAATCGCGAAAACCGGCTCAGGTCGACGGCCTCGATCTGTTTGCGCGCCTGTGCCAGCTCGCGTCGGCGCGCCTGCTCGAGCAAGCGCCGCGAGCACCAGCGCGGGGTGGCGCGATCGGACCCGAACGTGCCGCGAACGAGCCGCCCATTCGTCGTCCATTCGTCGAGCCGCGCTCGTACCCAATCGCGATCGAAGTCGTAGCGCGCCAGCATGTCGGTTATGGACATCGCACCGCCGAGTGCGAGGAGTCGCACCAGCAGCTCGCGGCGGGCCGCGCTTTCTGTCATCACCGGACGCCGAAGTGCGTCGGGGATCACGTCCGCTGCCGCACGCGACTGCTGCTCGGTGCCCGTGTACACGCTCGCCGTGACACTCGGTCCGAATGCTGCGGCGTACCGGCCGAAGCTCTCGGTGAGTATGACGCGACATTGCGTCGTGCCGCCGGCCACGGGTATGTCGATGCCGACGGCGCGTCCTCGCTCGAGCAGCTCGGCGAGCGGGTCGCCGCGACGTCCGTCGTCGAGCGACGCGATGCGCTCGCGTAATTCGTCCACTGTGAGATCGGCGGCGCGGTCGAGCAGCACGGCCAGCTCGTCGGCAGTTCGTGCGCGCGAGCCAGGCGCCGTGCCCCGGCGGCGCGCGAGCATCGTGTCGAGCATGAGGAGCGTGCCTTCGTCGGCGCCCTCGGTGCCCATCAATTCGTCGAGCAGCGCACGGTCGAGCGACAGCAGCGCCGCTCGCTGCTCGGCTCGCGGTGCATCGTCGGCATACATCCAGTCCATCACGAAGCCGAACTGCAACGACGCCGCAAACGGCGACGGAACTTCCGTCTCGACCGACCGCACGCCGATCTCGCCCGTCGCGAGATGATTCAGCACCTCCTGCAAGGCCGGCAGATCGAATGCGTCCTGCAGAACGTCGCGGTACGTCTCGACGAGAATGGGAAACGACGGAAACTCCTGCACCGCCTGGAGGAGATCGAGCGCCTTGAGCCGCTGCAGCCAGAGCGGCATCCGCCGGCGCGGGCTGCCGCGAGGCAGCAGCAGCGCGCGCGCGGCATTCATGCGGAATCGTGCGCCGAACAGTGACGAGCGGCCGACCTCGGCGAGAATCCGCTGCTCGGCGTCGGCGACGGACATGTCGCGGAGCACGCGGAGCGGAAGCCATTCGCGGAGGCTGGGCAGCCGCAGCATGATGCCGTCGTCGGTCGTCTGCACCTGCAGCTCGAAATTCGGCCCGTCGCGAGCGGCGCGGCCCTGATCGGCCAGCCAGTCGCGCACGCGGTTGGCGAGCGCCATACCCCACGGCGCGTTGACGCGTCCGCCAAATGGCGCGTGCAGCACGACGCGCACCGCCCCCGTCTCGTCGCGAAACTGCTCGACGATGAGCGTATGCTCATCGGGCACCGCGCCGGTCGATGCGCGCTGCTGGTGCACGTATTCGACGAGCGAGCCGGTGGTCGCCTCGTCGGCCCGATAGCGTTCGGCAAGCAATGAGAGCTGTTCGACCGTGCGGACGGCGTCCAGCTCGCGACGCAGCTCGCCGATGCGCGCCGACAAATGCGCCGAACGCGCGGCGTACTCGCCGTGCCAGAAGGGCATTCGCGCCGGTGCGCCGGGCGCCGGTGTCACGATCACTCGATCATGCTCGATGGCGTTCACGCGCCACGTCGAGCTGCCGAGCTGGAACACGTCGCCAACACGCGTCTCGTGCACGAACTCCTCGTCCAGCTCGCCGAGTCGCGTGCGGTCGGGAAGGTTCACGGTGTAGAGGCCGCGGTCGGGAATCGTGCCGCCGGAGATCACCGCGACCATGCGCGAGGCGCGCGATGCCGCGAGTGCGTCGGTCACGCGATCCCAGCTCAGGCGAGCGTCCAGCTCGGAGGCGATGTCCGACGGATACTTGCCCGAGAGCATCGACAGCACTTCGTCGAACGCGGCGCGGGTGAGCTGGTGATACGGATACGCCCGGCGCACCATCTCGAACAGCGCAGCGGAGGTCCAGTCGTCGTCAATCGCCACCGTGGCGACGATCACCTGCGCGAGCACGTCGAGCGCATTCTGCACCACGCGCGTCGGCTCGACGTCGCCTTCCTCCATTGCGCGGACGATCGCCAGCAACTCCATGGCATCGTCGCGAAAAGTCGGGACGAACAGACCGCGGCTCACCGCGTCGAGCGAATGGCCGGCGCGGCCGACGCGCTGCAGCCCGTTGGCGACGCGCTTTGGGGATTGCAGCTGCAACACGAGATCGACCGATCCGATGTCGATCCCGAGCTCGAGAGAGCTCGTGCTGACCAGCGCGCGCAGCGTACCGGCTTTTAAGGATTGCTCAAGAAGCATCCGTCGCTCACGCGAGAGCGACCCGTGGTATGGCAGCGCCAACTCTTCGCCAGCCAGCGCGTTGATGCGCGCCGCCATCTTTTCGGCTTGCGCGCGATTGTTCACGAACACGAGCGTTGTGCGCGATGCGCGAATGCGCTGCACGACGAGCGGTGTGATCGAGGACCAGATCGTACCGCCGACGTGGGCGAGATCCTCGACGGGAGACTGGATCGCGAGCTCGAGGCGTTTGACCAGCCCGCAATCGATGATGCGGCACGGCCGAGAGGGGAGAGGGGAGCGGGCAGCGGGGAGCGACTGCCCATCCCCCGGCGGTGAGTCGTTCACTCTCCTCTCTCCGCTCTCCTCTCTCCCAGCCAGAAAGTTCGCGATCTCCTCCAGCGGCTTCTGCGTCGCCGACAATCCGATCCGCTGCGGCGGCCGCGCGCAGCGGCGCTCGAGTCGCTCCAGCGTGAGCGCGAGATGCGCGCCGCGCTTGGTGCCCGCGATCGCGTGGATCTCGTCGACGATCACGGCGCGCACGGCGCTGAACATGCCGCGTCCACGCTCGCTGGTCAGCATGATGTGCAGCGACTCGGGCGTGGTGATCAGAATGTGCGGCGACTTGCGAATCATGCGCGCCCGCGCCGACGCCGGCGTATCGCCAGTGCGCACGGCGACGCGAATC